>JASHRF010000009.1 GCA_030037545.1 Acidobacteriaceae bacterium
CCCCATCCCCAATACCCTCCACAGATCAACAAAACCTGTAAAGTATGTCTGGAGACAATCTGTAAAGCATGTCATGGTTCCGTACACCTTCAGCCGAACCCATAAGTTCACCAAAAACGTGGGGATTTATTGGATGCTGCACAAGTAACGTCCTACGAAACGCGCCGGAGGCGCAGCGTTCGATAGCCCCGCGCTTCAGCGTGGGGAAGGCAGATTCCACAAATCTTTTCCGGAGTCCCGAAGGGACGGCGCAAGAACATTTCTTATGCATGAATCAATAGCCCCTGAGGGACGATTCCGCCGGCGTCCGCTTTTGGAAGAACTCCCCGCGGGAGGCGAGTTGCGCGCAGCCCGTTCAGGCACGCTTGCGCCCTTCGGAGTCGCCGCTGGAGGGCTCCAAGCGCGAGCACAGCGTCCGCATGCCCTCGAGAAGCTGCCCGGGGCCGGAGAGCACCTCGCAATCGGCATCGTAATAGTGATCCGTTAAAGATCGAATCGCGTACACGCGCAGCACGCCGATCTCCGGGTTGTGCTTGCGCAGATTCTCGGTAATCTCGCCGGCCTGGCGCGGCGAAAGCGAGTGGCAAAGGATGGCGATATGGAAGGAGCGAATCCGGGTCGGGTCGAGAGGCTCATTGCTCGACGTCGACTCCACGTCGTATCCCTCGTGCTTCAGCACCAGCTCGCGCGAAATGCGAATCCCCTCGTCATCGCAGATGGAAAGGACGCGAACTGGCTTGCCGGGCATCATTGGATTGTCCCCTGCGTCTTCAGCAGCCGCAGCGGCGGGTTGCCACTGCGTGGCGATCCGCGAGCCACCGCGCCCACGCTCCGGCCGGAGCCGGAGCGTGAACTGCGGTCAGTGGCAGGGGAAGCCCGCATATTCTGTTTTGGCCCGCGCATGAGCCGGCGCGGCCCCTCCGCGCCATCCAGCGCGTTATGGACCATTTCCAGCAGCCGCGGCGGAAGCACCGTCTTGTCGAGAAACTTCCAGCCCCGGCCCGCCAGTGCGGTTAGCGCGTTCTGCGCGTTCTTCCGCGCGCCGGGCGCGGAGATCACGATGACCGGCAAATCGGGCTCGAAGCTGGTCAGCGCGGCGGCGAGTCGCAACCCGGTCGCGCCCAGGGCGTGCACGTCGATCAGCAGCAGATCGATACTCGAGCCTTGCCCTCCGCCGCAGAAAAAAAGCTCGGGGACGCGCGCGGCGTCGGCGCAACTGCGCACCTGAAATCCACCATCCTCAAGATATGCGCGCATCGCGGAGCGGAAGGAATCGTCGTCGCTGACAAAGAGCACTGTTCCCGGCGGAGCTGCGGCTTCAGTTGCCGGATCGGGGTGCGAATCGCAGGAAGCCTGCGGGGAAGCGTTCGCCCGTTCAGAACCAGAGACGGATGAAATGTCAGGATGGATAGCAGCAGGCTGGGACCGCTTTGAATTCTGCCGCCGGTGACTTTTTTCCATCGGTAGGTCCAAGGCTGACGAAAGTTCAAGCAAAATTACTTCACGATTTGCCAATGCAGCCGCCTTCTCGAGAACCTGGGGAAAGGGAATGGCGGAAATACCCGTTCGTATTGTTTTTTTTTCTTCTCTATGACAAAAGTAATCTCAACCCAGACAGAAGTGTACTAGGAGTTTTCCCGGTTCGCGCGGCTGTGGAAAAAAGTTGCGCGGCTGTGGAAAACGTCCCGCCCCGAAAGCTGCTGATTTATTGGGAGATGATGCCGCGCGACAGCGCGTAGCGGGTGAGTTCGGCGGTGGTGCGCACGCCCAGTTCTTCCATCAGGCTGTTGCGGTGAAATTCGACTGTTTTGGGCGAAATATTCAGCACCACAGAAATTTGCTTGGTAGTCTTGCCCTCCGCCACCAGTTGCAATACCTCGCGCTGCCGCGGCGTAAGCCGTGCCCCGAACATCCCGGCCGGATTCCGCTTGGGATCGAGCCCTGCAAGCTGGACTGCCTCCTGCCCGGCCAGCGGTGTCACGTAATAGTTATCCCGTAGCGCCATGTGGATGGCCTGCACCAGCTCCTTGCCGGCGGATTGCTTGGCCACGTATGCCTTGGCCCCGGCGCTGAAGGCGGCGTGCAGATAGGCCGGATCCAGTTGCTGGGTCACAAACACCAGCTTGGCGCTGGGCACCGATTTGGTCAGCCGCCGCGCCGCCTCAATTCCATTCAGTTCCGGCATGCCGATATCGATCACGATCACGTCGGGGCGCAGTCGCTCGGCTTCGGCCAGTAAAGCGCGGCCGTTCTTCACCGTCCCCACAATCTCAAACTCGCTGGCCAACATGCGAGCCAATCCCTCCAGCATCAGCACGTGGTCATCGGCGAGAAGCAGTCGTTTAGCCATGAGGGTCGAGGGGAATGTCAACGGTTACGGTGGTTCCCTGGCCGAGCGCGGATTGCACATTGAGCGTTCCCCCGGCCAGGCGGGCGCGTTCCTGCATGGAAATCATACCTAATCCCGGGGTCGGCAACTGCGTGTCCTGATCGAACCCGATGCCGAAGTCCATCACCTTCAGCTCCAGCCCGCCCGCCGTTCCGGCCAGCGCTACCTTCACGTGCGTTTTGCCGGCATGTTTCGATATGTTGCGCATTGCCTCCTGCGTAATGCGATAGATAGCGTTTGCCGCTTCGGGAGGCCAGCTCTCAGGAAGATTGTGTGTCGAATACGAGGCCGGCATGTTTTCGCGCTCGCCGAACTCCTTCACCAGCGCCTGCAACGCAGCCGATAAACCCAGGTCGTTCAGAATCGCCGGATGCAGGCGGTGCGAGATCTGCCGCACATCCGTGTTCAGCGCTGACAGTTGCTGGCGGGCTGTCTCCAACTTTTCCAGGTCGGTCTCCGTATCGGTGCCGCGTATCTCCTGCAGCAGCATCTCCAGCAGGCTTAGTCGCTGGCTCACGTCGTCGTGCAGCTCCCGCGCCACGTGCTGCCGCTCTTCCTCCTGCGCGGTGAACAAATGCCCGGTAAGATCGCGCAGCGCGTCCTGGGTTTGGTTGAGCTTGCGCGCCGCGCTCTCGATTTCACCCTCCAGCGCCAGTTTCTGCGTGGCAAACAGGCGCTCGGCCTCGCGGCGCAGCGTAATGTCTTCCACCATCAGCAGCAGCACCGGGCTGCCGTCCGTAATCAGCTTCCGGGCCTTGATAAGCAACATCTTGTAGCGCGGGGTGGTGGACTCGCGCTCGAATTCCACTGCGGCGCCGGATACCGCGTCCCGCAGCGGCTCCAGCTTTTCTTTCATATCCTCCAGGCCCCAAAGATGAGCCGCAAGGTCGGGCAGAGAGCGGCCGTCAAGCTCGTCGGTCTTCAACTGGACGAGGCCGCAGAAGGCCGAATTGACCGAGCGAATGGTCAAATCCGTGTTGAGCACCAGGATGGGAACCGGCACGCTCTCTACCACGGAGTGGGCATAGTCGCGCGCTTCCATCATGCTTTGCTGGCTGCGCCGCAAGTGGTCGATATCCACCGGCACCACCACCAGTCCCTCGATCTTGTTCTCCAGGGCCCGGAAGGGCCGCGCCCGCAGCAGATGCCAGCGCCCCTCGCGATCCTGCACTTCCAGCTCGCGCGTATTCAACGTCTCCAGCACCTCCTGGAGGATCGGCTGAATATCTTCCACGGCCAGCGCCGGCGTGGGCAGCGGGGGATCGGGCCGGGATACGAATGCGGCATCGCCTTCACCGTCGGCGCCGGTCGCTTCTCCGTCGCTCTCTTTCTCCACTGGCGCGGGATGGGTTTCGTCCGCGCTAGTCGCGTCCGTCCCTCCCGGCTCCTGTTCCGGAAGAATTTCGTCGCGTTGGTCGTCGCCCATGGCGTCATTCCCATCAAAACTACACTCAAGCATATACCTCATTGACTGAGCCGGCGCGCGCTTCCGCGGTTCCGGCACTGTCGCGTTTGCAGCCGCAACTCGGCAACGCCTCTAAAGATCAGAGAATCAGGCAGGGTCGCGCATTTGAGAATTTTGAAACTCAGGAACACCCGCGCAGGGATTTCTCCACGGGAGCCGTCGTAGAAACCCGCAATTTTCCTAGTTTTCAGCCCCTTCGTTTTCCGTTGACAATGGCGAGGACGGATTCACATGACTAGCCCCACCCCGAACTTGCTATGGCAATCCCATCGCGTTGGGGTTTCTTTCCTGCTTGCGGAAACGGCAACCGGCCTTACCTTTGTTCGTATCGCCGCAACGTCGACAATCCCGGCGCATCGTGAGCGGAATCTCAGGTACGCGAGCGAAATCTGCGCCAAGGTGCAGCGCCTCGCATCCCGCGTACAACCCACGCCCGGCGAAAAGCTCAACTGGAGGACAGGCTGGCAGAGCTACGGTACGCCCTGCGGAATGCCGGCTGTCCGCTCCCTCCGGATTCGTGAGCCTGCATCGGATCTGAAACGCGCCTGATTTCACCCCTCGCCGGCTTCGGTCTCATCCGCCTGCTCCCCGGCCAGTTCCTCGAGCTGGCGTCGCCAGTCGAGCGAGTCGATGAATGCCGAAGACTCGCGCCAGCCCGGCTCGACAATCACGTGCAGTTCGAGATACACGCGCGCGCCCAGCAGCGATTCGATCTTGCGCCGCGCTCCCGCGCCGATATCGCGCAGCTTGGAGCCGCCCTTGCCGATCAGGATGGCCTTCTGCCCCTCGCGCTCGCAATAAATCGCGGCCGCGATCCGCGCCAGCGGCTTTTTCGACTTGGCATCCGGCTCCTCGAACTGCTCGATCGCCACCGCCGAAGCATACGGAACCTCCTCGCCGGTTTCAATGAGGATGCTCTCGCGGATCAGCTCAGCCACCATGAAGCGCAGCGGCTGATCGGTGTACTGGTCCTTGGGATAGTACCGCTGCCCCTCGGGCAACGCCGCCACGATCTTCTCGACCAGCAGGTCGAGGCCGTCGCGCTTCCGCGCGCTCACCGGAATCACCTCGGTGAATTTGTATCGGCGTGTAAGTGTGTCGATCAGCGGAAGTAGTTCGTCCTTCTTCACCAGGTCGATTTTGGTGAGCACCAGAAAGACCGGGCCATCGAGCTTGCGGATCAGCCCGAAAACAAATTCATCCTCGCTCGCCCATCTCGCCCTCTTCGGCGCGGCCATCCTCAATTTGTCGCCACTCTCCGGCGCCCCGGGTCCCGATTCTGTGGCCCGGGAAGGAGCCAACTTGGCTTCTTCCGCCCCGCCCTCCAGCCGCACCCTCCGCGTCGCATCCACCAGCACCAGCACCAGGTCGCGCGCCTCCAGCGCCTCGTGCACCTCCTGCAACATGCGCCGGTCGAGCTGCGACCCCGGCTCGTGTACGCCGGGTGTATCGACAAAGACGATCTGCGCCGCCGCCCCCGAACCTCGTTGCACGCCTTTGCGCGCCGCCGGCACCTCGACCACGCCGGCAATGCGGTTGCGCGTGGTCTGTGGCTTGGCCGTGACAATGGCGACTTCTTCGCCGGTCAGCGCGTTCAGCAGCGTGCTTTTGCCCACGTTGGGGCGGCCAAGGATGGCGACAAATCCTGATTTCAAAGCGCGATGAACTCCTATACAGCCGTGCCAATCAGTCCCCAAAAACGTGAGGCTTTAGTCCCTGAGGGACGATGACAGGCGGGTGATGAAACCACTTCTAGACTCCCACAGTTCATCTCTCTGCGCGGCTTTTTCTTCAGACACGCTCCTCGTTCCAACCAAAAGTCAAGACCCCACCCGTAAGTTTTCTTGTAACCAATTGAAACGAAACGCCATTTTCCCGCCCGCACGTTGCCGGCAATTTCCCCCGTTTGCCCTATCATGACCTTGAAATGAGCCCGCTCGCCATTGCGGAAAGGAATCTGCCCATAAGCTCTGGGACCATCCGCCCATCCGTCCATCGCGAGGGTACGGTCGCTCTCGTTTCCGCTCGAAAATGGACTCGTCTTGCCCCCACAAAATGCGCGTTTGCACGCATTGCGCACGGCATTTTCCTGGCAGTCTTCGAGGGCTCTCAAGCTTCGCAACTCCTTTATGCTTAGCAGGTTGCGTCGCTCTCTATAGCCGGGAAGGAGCAAAAAAACGACCACCCCCCTCCCCCCCCAAAAAAAAGTCGGCCCCGTCGCCGCCCTCGCTCGAAAACCCATCTCTCTGGCATAAGCGTAGAGAAAGACTACATCTGCGGACGCTTGCCGTCTGAGATCTGGGAGATGACAGCCGCCGACTGGCGGGAGTGGAAGACGAAGCGGCGTAACCCCGTCTGATATACCTGAATTCATGTTTCGCGCCGTTCGCCGGTTGGCTCTTTGCGTTTTCGCCGCCGTGCTTGCCGCTTCCCTTCCCCTGCCCGCTCAGCAAACCAGCGCCAACTTTCGCTGGATCGATTTCCACAATCCGAAGGACCAGAACATCGTCGTCTGGGTCACGCGCTCGCTGGCCGTGGCCGACTGGACGGCTATCCGCGAAATCGGCGTAGTCTACGACGCCGCGCTGGTGGTCACATCCGACCGAACCAACCCGCAGGGAACACCGGGCTCAGGCACATTCACGGTATGGTCGGCGTCCCTCACCAGCCACGTGGTAGCGCCGCTGGTCACCGGAGTGAGCCTGCGCTGGTTCGATCGCCTGCGCTTCAGCGATGGCACGCCCGAGGAGTGGCCGGCGCTCTATGACAACTGCCGCGAGTGCGCGCCCAACACCTACTTCACCGCCTTCTATTACGACCTGCGCAGCCACGCCTGGGGCGCGCGCTGGATGAGCGGTGGCTACGCCGTGCCGGTGTGGAACGCCGACCACCCCGCCGGCGTCGCCTGGACCCAGGTCTACGCCGTGATGTCAGGAGGCACGGGCCATGTGGCGCTTTACACTTGGAACCACTTCGACTACGCCAAACCCAGGCCCCCCGAGGATTTTCTCTACCGTTACGACATCGATCCCTTCAGCGGCCTGGACCGCATGGTCATGCTGAACGGCAAAGATGCCGATGCTATGAAGTTGGAGCTCTGCCGCGGCCAGGACGCCGTTCAGGCCCTCGAGCGCGGGCAGGATTCCGACCTGTGCCAGAAGTTGCTCAAAGAGCGGGGTATGCGCCAGCCCGTAACTACGCCGCCCGCCAATAACCGTGGGCAGTCGCTGCCGCCCGGCGTAAGGCATTGAGAATTCGCGCAGGAGTATGGCTCACATATCCTTTCTCATCCGGGTGCAGTAAACTTAGGAACCGCAGGGAACACGCGTACCCTGGAGGATAAAGATGAACCGTTTTTCTCGACTTGCAATTGCGATGTCATTTGCAGCTGCGGCAGCCTTTTGCGCGGCCGCAGTGGCCCAGGACCAAGGTCAGGATCAGGATCCCGCCGCCCAAAACGTGGCGCCCTCCGGACCTTCGTACACGACGGAAGCGCCGCCTCCACAGAACCAGCCAGGCGCAGCTGCCCCGGCTCCAGACGATCAAGATTACGCCGAACAGCCCACGGAAACCGCCACCCAGCCCCCGCCACCGCTGCCCGATTACCAGCAGCCCCCTCCGCCTGTCGACGGCTATATCTGGACCCCCGGCTATTGGGCGTGGTCGCCCCAGGGCTACTACTGGGTTCCTGGCGCGTGGGTTGAGCCTCCCTATCCGAGCGCGCTCTGGACACCCGGATACTGGGGATTCTACGGCGGCCGCTATCTGTTCTATCCCGGTCATTGGGGCCTGCACATCGGCTTCTATGGCGGAATTAACTATGGCTTCGGCTACATCGGCTTCGGGTACGAGGGCGGCTACTGGCACGGCGGTCACTTCTTCTACAACCGCGTGTACAACAACATCAACGCGCGGATGATACACAATGTGTACAGCTATCACGCCAACGTACGCGCAATTATGGCGCGTGGGAATGCGCGCGCCAGCTACCGCGGCGGGCGCGGTGGCGTACAGGCCAGGCCGCGGCCGTCGGAACGGGAAGCCTGGCGTGAACCGACCGCGCCGCGCATGAGTTCCCAGGTGCGGAACGCAGAGCGCTCCTCCCGCGAACCGGGG
The DNA here is from genome assembly GCA_030037545.1 of Acidobacteriaceae bacterium. Taxonomy (GTDB): domain Bacteria; phylum Acidobacteriota; class Terriglobia; order Terriglobales; family Acidobacteriaceae; genus Telmatobacter. The sequence continues at coordinate 7,971 of JASHRF010000009.1, forward strand.
CAATTTGCATCTCGGAACCACGGCCGGCCTGCCCAGGCGGCGGTCCGGGAGCCACTGCGGGCCGACCGCAATGTCAGGCCCCAGTCTCACGGCGGCGGAAATGCGGAACAACACCACTGAGCCGCCATCTTCGCAAAAGAACGAGTGCGCGCCGGTGCGTAAAACGCTGGCGCGCACCTCCTTGGCCTGCAGTCTCCAACAGTCGGCCACTACCGGCTAGCTGCGCTCGGGGGGTTGGTCGCATCCAACCTCTTCGGAGCCTGTCATGAGCCGATTATTCCGGATATCTTTTTTGCCCCTGCTAACCCTTGTGTTCGCCGTTCTGTGGACCACCGGCTGTCACAGCAATCAGAACCAGAATGCCGCCAACGCCAACCAGGCGGCCCAGCCGCAGCAAGACCAGAGCGGGCCGGATCCGGCCTCAGCGAATCTGGCGCCCGTGGCCTCGGGAGGCACTGGATCCGATTACGCCTCGTCAGACAATAACCAGGACACCGCAGACGAGTCGGAGTACGGCATCCAGCCTGCAGAGTACGCCTCTGACCCGCCGCCGCCGTTGCCCGACTACGACCAGCCGCCTGACCCGGGCGATGGCTATATTTGGACCCCGGGCTACTGGGATTACGCCTCTGCTGGCTTCTACTGGGTTCCCGGCGCGTGGGTGCAGGCTCCTTATGAAGGCGCGCTGTGGACGCCGGGCTACTGGGCCTATACGAACAACCGTTATGCCTACTTCCCGGGCTATTGGGGCACGTATATCGGCTTCTATGGCGGCGTGAATTATGGCTTTGGCTACACCGGGCGCGGCTACCAGGGAGGCTACTGGAATAACGGCCAGTTCTACTACAACCGCAGCGTGAATAACATCAACGTGAACGTCGTCCGCAATGTTTACAACTACAGGGTGGTGAACTACACCAGCAATCGAGTGAGTTACAACGGCGGCCGGGGCGGCCTTCAGATGCGTCCGCAGATGGCAGAACTGGCGGCTCTGCGCGAGCCGCGCGCGGCGCCGATGACGACACAGATCCAATTACGGACGCAGGCCATGGCCAATCACGCCGATTTTGCGCAGGTGAATCATGGCCGGCCTACCCAGCCTGTATTCACGAAGCCGGTGGCGGCCGAGCGCGGCGTGCATCCTGCGGCGGTACCGGTGCGGAATCTGCCTGCCGCTGCGCGCCCCGCGCCTGAAACCGCGAGAGGCGGAGCTTCGCCGGCCAATCCGCAGCAGAATCGAATGCAGGCGCAGCAGGAGCCATCTCGCACCCAGCCTGAACGGCAGGAAGCGCGGCCCAATCAGCCGCCGAAGAACGGTGCCGAGCCGATGAACCGGCAGAGTCAATCGCCAGCAGCGGCGCACACGGCCGAGCCTGCGCGTCGGGAGGCGACCCCTACGCAGCCGAGCCGGTCTGCAGCAAAGCCCGAGCAGCCGCGGCCGGAGACGAGCCGGCCTGCAGCAAAGCCTGAGCAAAAGCAGCCGGCGCCTCAAGCGCGGCCTGAGGCGAAACCCCAGGAAGCGAGGCCCAAGACTGAGGCGCCTGCGCAGCACGAGGCAAAGCAGAACAGCAGGGACGAACAGCGCAAGCCTTCGCCGGAACACAAGGACGAGCCGCCGCACTAGCGGCTTACAGCGGTCTCGCAAATACCGTGTCCCGAAGGCGACGCTCCAAAGTGACTTCTGGTTCAAGAAAAAGTCGACTCTCACGACAGCCACAAACGGCGATGCCAATTGCGAAACCGCTCAAGTGGGCGTGCCTCGCCGTCATTCCGCGGTGCGCACCTGGATGGTGACGAGGTTGCGCACCCAGCGCGCCGGATGCTTTTCGCCCGTGGCCACCAGTTGCAGGGGCCCGCTGCCCGTCAGTGGCTTGCCGCCTTCGCGGTCGGCCACAATCACCGTGCCGTCGTGCAGGTCGGGCGTAACCTCGCCGATCGAGTACACCACCTTGTACCCATCCGAACCCTCCGCCACCAGGTAAAGCTTGAGGTCCTTGCCGCGCGGCTTGGCGGAAACGCCCAGTCTGGTCAGAAGATCGATCAGTTGCACGCCGGAGTAAGTCTGCTCGGCCTTCACGTGCGCATTCCATACTTTGACTGTTGTTTGCGGCAGCGCGGCCAGTTTTTCTGGTGTCCACTCCGCCGAATTGTCTCCGTAGATGATGGTGAGCGGACCGTAAACCTGAGCCGTAACCATGCTCGTGTCCTGCCTGCCCATGTTTCCCATCGTCATCTGCGGAGTCGGTGGCGGATTTTGCGGCACTGAATTGGATTGGGCGCAAACCCATGCCGCGCACAAACCAGCCAGAAACGCGAAGACTGCGAAGTATCTCAGAGCAAGTTTCATATTCCTCCAAATCAACAGGGAACTGCTGCGCGACTAGCGCGCGTTCTTTTGATTCGCCCGGATACAGGCGGTGTAGGAAGCCAGGAACCGGTCGCGCAATGCTGCGTATTCTGCGATGGTCTGGAATTTGCGGTCCTTCGGTTCCTGATTGAGGAGGTAGATGGTTGTCACTACGTGTGCTGGGTCGTCGAAGAGCAGATAGATCCCCAGCACGCTGCCTTCCAGCTTCTCGCGATCAAGCCCGTGAATCTCGAACCCGTTCAGCGGGAAATGCATAGCGGTGTTGACCTTATTTCCGTTCGCCAAATGCCTGAAATCGTCGAGCAGGTATCTCTTCAGCCGCGGATAATTCGCGGCAGGCAGCGACTCGGCTTTCACATTCGCGAAAAAGTCGGTTTCCGGGTAAGCAAACATGACGCGCATCCCGGCTTCAAGATCGATCTGGCGCGGCCCGGAGTCGGTATCGACCTCGCGGGAAGTAATGCCGGGAGCCAGCGGCGTCACACCGGCTACCTGCAGCCCATCAGGAAACTGGCAGGAGGTGTACGGAGCAAGCGTCGGCGTGGATTGAGCCTTAGCGTTTGGCAATGGCAATTGCAGGACGGAGACGACCGCAGCGGCGCTGAAGAGTGCGTATCCAATTCGGCTTCGCATAATTGAACATCGTATACTACTCTTATGTCGATTGTGCGCAACGCCGCGGCCATCGCCAAGGGCATGGGCATCACCTTCCGCGAGGCGCTGGAGCCCACCCAGGTGGAGAATTACCCTGACGGCCCCGGCCCGCTGCGCGGCGCGGTCTTCGAAGAGCGCTTCCGCGGCGCGCACGTGCTGCAGCGCGACGAGAACGGCCTGGAGAAGTGCGTGGCCTGCTTCCTGTGCGCCGCTGCCTGCCCGGCCAACTGTATTTATATTGAAGCCGCCGAAAATACCGCCGAGCTGCGCATCTCATCCTCGGAGCGTTACGCCAAGGTCTACAACATCGACTACAACCGCTGCATCTTCTGCGGCTATTGCGTCGAAGCCTGCCCGACGGACGCCATCACTCACGGCCACGGCTTCGAGCTGGCCACGCTGAACGCAACCAACCTGGTGATGCGCAAGGAAGACATGCTGGTTCCGGTAGCCGCGCTGACGGCAAAATAGAAACCACTACCCCACCCCAGCCAGCCCTCACCGCTCCGGCATGCTTATTTCCCGCCTCGACACCAACCATACTCGGCCCCAGGGCAATCGCGTTTCATAAACCAGCCATCCTGTTGAAGGAATCCTCTTCTTCGCTTTGTCGTTGTCAAGCCCTTGCCAAGGCCGCATCGCCCGCATCGCACTCATTCGGCGGGAAATATATTTTCGCCCTTCGTTGCGGGTTAATTTCGCCGTTCCGCTATGCTGTGAAAAAACGTTCCCAGGCACTCGTGGCCGCTCGAGAATCCGGGGCCGGCAGGCGCAAAGAAGCGCAAGAAAGTGAGGTTTTCTCGCACAAATCCGCATGTTAATCGCACCCGAAAACGCATCCAACCATCAGAAAACAAGGAACTTGATTGCAGAATCCTAAGCACCCCCCCCCGGGGGGGACATATGAATCTGAAATCAACACTGCCGGCGCACCTTTCCAAGTGCGATTGCCCTGTACTCGGCCCGCTCACGCTTGCCTTTCCAGGTGCGTCGCCATTTTAGGTAGAACTCGCGTCAGCAACCCGGCCAGCCTGCGCTCCACCAGGCGGCCCGTCTCGGAAACCTCTTCGTGGCTGAGATGCTTGGCGCCCAGCCCGGCGGCCAGATTCGTCACGCACGAGATGCCCAGCACCTCGATGCCCATGTGACGCGCCGCCAACGTCTCGGGCACAGTGGACATTCCCACCAGCGTCGCCCCCAGGGTGCGGAAGGCGCGAATCTCGGCCGGAGTCTCGAAGCTCGGCCCCGGCGTGGCCAGGTAAACTCCCTCGTCGAGCGCGAAGCCTTCTTCCTGCGCGGCCTTTGCGGCGAGCGCGCGCAGCGCCTTGCTGTACGCCTCCGTCATGTCGAAGAAACGCAGCCCGGCGCCTGCGCAAAAACCGAAGCGGGGCTCGTTGGGCCCGCACAGCGGATTCCATCCCAGGTGGTTGATGTGGTCGCCGATCAGCACCAGCTGGCCTACTCGGTACCCCTCGGCAATCCCGCCCGCGGCGTTCGTCAGCACCACGGCGCGAACGCCCAGCGCGCCCAGCACGCGCATGGGAAACGTGACTTCAAGCGGCGTGTAGCCTTCGTAAAAATGCACGCGGCCCTGCATCACAATCACCGGCGTCTGTCCCAGCCGCCCGGCCACGATGCGCCCCGAGTGGCCTTCTACCGTCGATTGCGGAAAGTGCGGAATTTCGCCGTAGGGAACGACGACCGCATCGGCGACCGATTCGGCCACCGCGCCCAGCCCCGAGCCCAGCACAATGCCGATTTTCGGTGCGAGAGGAGGAGCTGGAAGGTCCAGCCGCGCCTTGAGAAACGCGGCGGCCTCGGCCACCCGGTCGTAGTACGTCATCCGCATTGCCTGTTCCCGCCATTCTAATCTGGTCTGGCACCTACGGCGCTTCCGATGGATCCGGCCAGTTGGCGGAATCGAGATCGACAAACGTGTTCGCATTATGCGGAAGCCCGGGCGCGTAGCAGTTGCCGTCAGGCGCTTCATTGTGCGGGCAGGCGGCGCTGAACTGCGCGCGGCGCGGCGATTGCGCATATTGCCAGGCAGCCACGAACGATGGCGCGGCGGGTGTGAATCCATTGCGCACAGTCGGCGCCGTCATGGAACAGCCCCGCGAAGGCGGGCATCGATCGTCCGCATACCATAGCGCCACTCGGCCGCGCTCCGCGCTCTTACCTTTGTTCAATCTTCGCGACACCTTGGACAAGTGCTCCACAATATCCTGCGCCGTGCTGATCGTGCCGCCGCTCTCGGCCACCGGGATTCCCGAACAGTACACGCCCGCACGCGCACCCGCCGCCTGCTCCGCCTCGATCCACGCCAGCAGATACGCAGCCTGCTCCGGCGACAGCCGTCCGCCTTCCTCCTGATCGAGAAAAATGACCACGTTGGCCGCAAAACCCTCCCGCTCCGCCGCTGCCACAGCGGCTCGCCCATCCGCGGTGCCCAGTGCCTTCGCGCCAAGACCCGCCCCGCCACTACCCGTCGCATCCGCACCCTTAAGCTGTGCATCGGTTCGGCCATTGAACAGCACCAGGAAACCAAAGCCGTTCGCTTTCAGGATGGCCCGCTTGCCGGTCCAGGTATTGTGTGTTTCGCCGGGCGGGTTGTTGAGCCAAAACCCGGTATAGCGGAAAGTCTGCCGCAACGCGGGTAGCCTCGCGTCGCCGGGATAATCGTTGCGATCGAAACCGAGGTAGGACGTCGCGGGCGAGGCAGGGGCGCCGGACAACGCCAGAAACACAAGCAGCCTTGCCAATCGTGCGGCCAAAAAATCCTCGCTCCCACCGATTCTACAGGGCGATCCAGTCTGCGCCCGCGGTGCCGGCTTCCGGCCTCTATTCCCGCTGCAGCATTCAATGCTGCGGAGAAGGCAGCGACAGCGGCGGCGGATCTGCTGCCGGCTTCGGGGATGAGGCTGTGCCCGGGTCGATATGCTGTGCCGGCCGTCCGCCCGGCTGCGGGTCTGCATGCGGATTGACCGCTGCCGGCTCAACTGCGACGCCCGGCTGCGTCTTTTCCTCCTCGTCCGTGGGCGCCACGCCGATCTCTTTCGTCTCCGGTCTGCGCAGCGCCGAGCCGCAGGCCGCGGGCAGGTTCGCCATCTGGCGCAGAAAGATTTTGAAGCTCGGCGAATCGGGCCGCAGCGTGACCCAGTAGCTGGAGTCGGAGAGCAGTGGCTCATGCAGCTTGATCAATTGGTTTTCCGCGATCCGGATTCCGCACATTAGGTTATTGCGCGGTTGCAAAATGGTTTTGGCCGGATCATGTTCGGGCAGGTCTTTGTCCCTCTGCCAGTCGAAATCGCAACCATAGCGTACGCTGTCCATATACGCAAGTTGCAGCAGGCCCTCCTGGCGCACGATGCGATGGGTGACCGGGTCGATGACCGCGACCTGAGGTTCGGTATGACGTACATCGGCGGTCGGTTTCAATCCCGCTTCCGCGCCCGCCAGCGCCTGAAAGAAATAGGCCCAAAAGGCGCGCCGATCAGCCAGCGTCATGGTGCGGAAACGTGGGCACAGCGCCCGCACTGCCCGTTCCCGCCGCCGTGAAATCAGGTTCCGCGGCAGCGACTCTTCGATCAGTCGGTCCCAGGCTCGATTCCATGGATTCCCTTCCCCCAGCTCGACTCTCTTGATGGCAATCGGCGTAGGCGGAGCCGGCTTGATCTCCGGCTTCATCTGAGAAATGGCCTGTCCTTGCGTTTGCGCTTCGCCCGGCGATTGCGATTGCGCCGACCGGCTGCATCCTGAAACCGCGATCATCATCGCGGCCAGCGACACAGCGTTGAGGAGCGTGACCGTCCCTCGCGGACGGGAATCAGAGAGCGAAATGGGCGGGCACATGAGCACCACAAGACTCTTTGGAGAATGCAGCTCTTGAGTGCCCGCTGCCGCGACTGCACCCGAGGACGGGAGGTCCGCAATCTCTACAATGCTTTTGAGATGCGCTTCTCACCCGCTCTTCTGCACCGGCGGGGCTCCTGACGGCTCTCCTCCGGAGCACCCCTGACCGGTCCCTGCTGTTGTCCCCCTACAGCCCCGATTTCGCTATTCAAAATTCACAATTCCGTTGTATTCTGCTCGCACCGGGCGACCGAAAATCGGGTTTACAGGGGCATGAGTATCGTGGCTGCACGAGTCATTCACGTGGGGGCCGACAACTGTCACCGTCTGCCGGTGCTCGAAAACGCGGGTTATCGGATTGACCTCTGCGCCTCGATTCCGCAGTTGCGTGATGCCTTGGAATCCGAAGACCCCCCGGACGCGGTCCTGATCAGCGAAGGCGACGGCGGCGCACACCAGGATGCAGTGGCACTGGCGCGCGCGCACTTGGCCGCGCCCATCATCCTGTTCCGCGAGACGCAGCGCGACTACTCGGAATCGGCCTTCGACCTGGTGATTCCCGTGCTCGATCCGCCCAGGACTTGGCTGCCGGAAATTGCCGCGCTCATTGCCCGCTGCCAGGCGCTACGCGCCGATGCACGGACGCTCCATCAGAAACCTGTCGATCTGCGGCGCGAGAGTGCCGCGGCTCGCGCCAAATCCAGCAGCGAACGGCAACGCGCCCGGCAGGAGTACGGCAAGCAGACCACGCCTCCCCGAGGATTGGTGCGCGATCCGGGATCAGACCGGAAACCGGAGAAAGAGCATTGAGAGGTGGCCGTGGAGAGGCAGGGCTTACCAGGAGAACGGCATCTGGTTTGGACAGCAAATTTTCACTCCAATCTTCATTCCCGGCAGAACTGATTGTCCGATTTTCGCGTCTCTTATAAATACCGGCCCGGTTCCAGCACTGATCCGGGCGCACCAGCTTTCCCGAAACCCGGCCAACACGGCCTCCGTTCAACCGACAGGAGCACCGCATGTCCCCAGCCGCCACGCTTCCCCAGACTCTCGGGGAACTGCGCACCAGCACTCAATTCTCTGAAGCGCGCCTCAAGACCCGCAGCGTGAAAGACGAGATGCGCTCCAACCTCATCGCGCGCCTGGCGACCGGCGAAACCGTGTTTCCCGGGATCATCGGCTATGAAGATACGGTGGTGCCGCAGATCGTCAACGCCGTTCTTTCGCGCCAGAACTTCATTCTGCTGGGCCTGCGCGGACAGGCCAAAAGCCGCATCTTGCGCGCCCTCACTGCGCTGCTCGACGAGAAACTTCCCTACGTGGCCGGCTGCGAAATTCGCGACAATCCCTACCAGCCTCTGTGCAAGCGCTGCCGCGACATGCTGGCCAAGTGCGGCGATGTCACGCGGATTGCCTGGCTCGCACGCGACGACCGCTACATTGAGAAGCTGGCCACGCCCGACGTGACCATCGCCGACCTAGTGGGCGATCTCGATCCCATCAAGGCGGCGCGCGGCGGCGAGGACCTTTCCAGCGAGCTCACCATGCACTACGGCCTGCTCCCGCGCGCCAACCGCGGCCTCTTCGCCATTAACGAGCTGCCCGATCTCGCCGGCAAAATCCAGGTGGCGCTCTTCAACATCATGCAGGAGGGCGATGTACAGATCAAAGGCTACCCGGTGCGCCTGGCGCTGGACGTGGCCCTAGTCTTCAGCGCCAACCCCGAGGACTATACCGCGCGCGGCAAGATCATCACCCCGCTCAAAGACCGCATCGGCTCGGAGATTCGCACACATTATCCCGAAAGCCTCGAAGCAGGAATTGCCATTACCGCGCAGGAGGCGTGGGCCGTGCGCGGCGCAGCGCCCATCGAGATTCCGCAGTATGTGCGCGAGACCGTGGAACAGGTGGCGTTCTCCGCGCGCGAAGACAAAAAAGTGGACAAGCGAAGCGGTGTGAGCCAGCGCCTCCCCATCTCCACGCTGGAGCTGGTCGTCTCGAACGCCGAGCGCCGGACTCTGCTCAACGGCGACAAACTGGTGCTGCCGCGCGTGAGCGATATCTACGCAGCCATGCCCGGCATCACCGGCAAGCTTGAGCTCGAATACGAAGGCGAGATGCGCGGCGCCGACACCGTGGTCCACGACCTGATCCGCGCGGCAGCTGGAAAAATCTACGACCGCTATTTTGCGGACGAAGACACGCAGCAGATCGAGCTGTGGTTCAATCTGGGTGGCACGGTGAAGCTCGAGGATCGCCAATCGGCGGTCGAGGCAGTGAAAGAGTTGCGCGAAATTCAGGGTCTGCTTGAGAAGCTCTCGGCTGTCGGCGTAAAATCCTCCGATCCCGCACCCAAAGTTGTCGCTGCGGCAGAATTTCTTCTCGAAGGTTTGGTAGCCCATCGCAAGCTGAGCCGCAATGAAGACCGCGGCTTCACCGCGCCGGAGACGCACGCCCGCAAAGAGCACCCGGAACGGCAGCAGGATTTGGAAGTCGAGTACGAGGACTGGCAGCGCTCACGCCGCGGCGGCCGGCGCGGCGGATTGAACTAAGGGCAGCGGTCAAGGGAACGAGGCGCTTAGACCGCTTGATTTGCCACTGCGACGGATGCCCCGGGTCTCGACCTTGAAACCCGGAAAGGCAGGAACTAAAAAAGGGACCGGGATCATCATGAAGCGCGTCCGCTACACCAAATACACCGGCGACCTGGCCTCCGAGATCGATCTCGAAGATCTCCTCCAGGCGCTCTCCGACTATTTTCTCGACTCCGGCTACTACGATCCCGACACCCGCTTTCAGGATTTCGATCAAACCCTCGAAGACTTGCGCGAAGCTCTACGCCGTGCCCTCCAGGACAGCTATTTCTTCGACAAGGATTTGCGCGAGCAGCTTGATCAACTGGCTGCGCAGGGCAAGCTCGATGAGCTCATCGACAAGCTCATCGAGCGCATGGAGCAAGCCAACTATATCTCCTCTTCGCAGCCTTGGGGCGATCCAGAACAGGCCCGCCGCGCACCCGGCGAGATCGGCCAGCCCGACGACCAGAAACACATCGACGCCCGCTTCGAAATCACCGACAAGAGTCTCGACTTCCTGGGCTTCAAAACCCTGCGCGACCTGCTCGGCTCACTGGGCAAATCGAGCTACGGCCGTCATGACACGCGCCACTGGGCCACCGGCATTGAAGCCAGCGGCGCCTCGCAGCGCTATCAGTTCGGCGACATGCTCAACCTCGATACCACTACCACGCTCACCTCGGCCATCGTGCGCGAAGGCGTCGGTCTGCCGCTCAATCTCGAATACGGCGACCTGCACGTGCACCAGTGCGAGTACCAGAGCTCCTGCGCCACCGTGGTCATGCTCGATTGCTCGCATTCCATGATCCTCTACGGCGAAGATCGCTTCACGCCCGCCAAGCGCGTGGCCTTGGCGCTCTCGCACCTCATCCGCACCCAATATCCAGGCGACTCGCTCTCCCTGGTGCTCTTCCACGATTCGGCCGAAGAAATGCCAGTCTCGCACCTGGCGCGCGTCAAGGTCGGCCCGTGGCACACTAACACTCGCGAAGGCTTGCGTGTGGCCCAGCGTGTCCTCGCCCGCCAGCGCAAGGACATGAAGCAGATCGTCATGATCACTGATGGCAAACCCTCCGCGCTCACCCTGCCCGACGGCCGCGTCTACAAAAATCCCTACGGCCTCGACCCATTGGTAGTGAGCGAGACGCTCGAAGAAGTCGCGCGCTGCAAGCGCTCCAACGTCATGATCAACACCTTCATGCTCGCGTCCGATTACGATCTGGTCCAGTTCGTGCACAAGGTGAGCGCCATGTGCCGCGGCAAAGCCTATTTCACCACCCCCGAGACCCTCGGCCAATATTTATTGATGGATTACATGCAGCGCAAATCGAAGACCATCCACTGAACATGAACAGATAGTCCGAACCGCCGACCCTCCCGCCCAACCTGACCGCGTGCGCGGCGTCCTGATAGGATGCTGGTACAAGTATTGGCTAGAAAATTCTGACGAGCGCGCGTTCAAAGCTCTTCCGACGCGCCTCAGCGGTGTCGCAAAAGCCTTTAGCTGGCGCGACCGCCGCTTCGCTCCGGAGGAAACGCGTTGAGTATTCTTCACGGCATGTTAGGCATGGCCGTTCTGCTTTTGATTGCTTTTGCCGTTTCCAACAACCGCCGCCTGATTCGCCCCCGCGTGGTCATTGCCGCTCTGCTCTCGCAGATCGCCATCGGCGCCTTTGTGCTATTTGTCCCCCTCGGCAAAGATATCCTGGGCTCCGCAGCCAACACCGTGAATCAGGTCTTCAATTACGGTGAGAGCGGCATCGCCTTCCTGTTCGGCGGCCTAGTGTCGCCCAAAATGACTCAGCTCTTCGGCGACACCGGCTTTGTGTTCGCATTTCGCGTGCTGCCGGCTATCATCTTCGTCACTTCGCTCATCTCTGTCCTCTATTACTTGAACGTGATGAAAGGCGTGGTGCTAATTCTAGGCACGATTTTTCAGAAGATTATCGGCGTCTCCAAAATCGAATCCTTTTCCGCTGTCACCACCATTTTCCTTGGCCAGAGCGAGATGCCTGCCATGGTCAAGCCCTTTGTCCACGAGCTCAGCGGCCCGGAGCTCTTCGCCGTCATGTCCAGCGGTATGGCTTCGGTCGCCGGCTCTGTGCTGGCAGGCTATGCGGGCCTCGGCGTCCGCATGGAATACCTGCTGGCCGCGTCCTTTATGGCCATCCCCGGCGGCCTGCTCTTCGCCAAAATCATCTGCCCCAGCACTGCCACCAGCACCGTCCAGTTCCAGCATGTCGGCTTCGACGAGCATCGTCCCGCCAACGTCATTGACGCCGCGGCATCGGGCGTCACTGTCGGCCTGCAAATCGCCGTCAACGTGGGCGCCATGCTGCTGGCCTTCATCGGCCTCATTGCGCTGGCCGACGGCGTGACCGGGCATTTTTTCGGATGGTTCGGGCATCCGCAATGGACGCTCGAGTATCTGCTGGGCGCGCTCTTCTCGCCGCTCGCCTGGCTCATCGGCGTGCCCTGGCACAGCGCGCAGATTGCCGGCGATTTTCTCGGCCAGAAGATGATCCTGAACGAATTTGTGGCCTACGTGCGCCTGTCGCCGTATCTGAAGGGAGCAGCCGCGGTGAGCGCCGCGGGCTTGCAAGTGTTGGACGCCAAGACACTGGGCATCGTCTCGTTTGCGCTCTGCGGCTTTGCCAACCTCTCGTCAATCGCCATCCTGGTGGGAGGCTTTTCCGTGGTGGCGCCGGAGCGCCGCGCCGAGGTGACGCGCTACGGCATCCGCGTAGTCGTCGCCGGCACGCTCTCGAACCTGATGAGCGCAACCATCGCGGGAATGTTTTTGTCGTTGCGTTGAATCGGGGTCCAGTCCGGCCTTTATCGCCGATTCTTTCGTTTCGCGTCCGCTCGCGGCCAGTACTGAAACTCGTCTGCATACAAGTCGCCGTTGAGGTCCGTCACCCGCTGCTGCATCCGCGCCTGCGCGTCCGCGATCGCCTGGTTATAGACAACCGGCCCAATCTCTTCGAGGAAAAAGCTGAGCAGCAATCCTGCCGGCAGTTCTCCGATCGGCTCGGGCAGATTCTCCTCGAAATACCGTTGGATCGAAGCGATGGCCTGCGCGCGAACCTGCTTCGGAAGCCCGATGATGGCCATAAAAACAATCTCCCCACACGAGTTTGACGCGCTCGCAGACAAGTGGCTCTACGAATTCCAATTTAGCCGAGAAAAATCCCGGCAATCGCCGCCGAAATCAGGTTCGCCATGGTTCCCGCCAGCATGGCCCGCACGCCCAGCCGCGCCAGATCGTTGCGCCGCTCGGGAACCAGCGCGCCGATGCCACCGATTTGCATCCCGATCGATCCCAGGTTGGCGAACCCGCATAGCGCGAACGTGGCGATGGTAAACGAGCGCGGCAGCAGCGTGGCTTTCTGCGCGCCCAGCCCGATGTAGGCGACAACTTCGTTCAGCGCCATGCGCGTTCCCAGCAGATTGCCGATGGCCGGGCAGTCGCGCCACGGCACGCCGATCAGCCACGCCACCGGTGCGCCGAT
>JASHRF010000103.1 GCA_030037545.1 Acidobacteriaceae bacterium
TAAGGTAGGCGTGAGCGCGTGCTGCACGCTCAGGTTCCACGCATCGAGGGTGGGAAAATTGAGCGGGTTGGGCCGGACCTTCGTATCGACGCTGTAGCCGGGGTTCGGCAACAGGCCGTTTGAAGGCACCGTCGGGAAGACATAGGCCGGGGGGCCGACGTTCAGATCGAATGCCGGAGTCGTGAGGTTGGGCGAGACGATCGTCTGGGTGGCCAGAACCGGAAGGTTCTGCGTAACCGTGTGGCCGAAGATGGAGCCAAAGACGCCCATGTCGAAGCTGCGTCCGTAGCCGGTGCGGATCACGGTCTTGGGGTCGAGCTGGTATTCAACGCCAAGGCGCGGAGCCAACTGCTTCAGAGCCCTCACAGTCCAACCCATGTCGGAGGGAATGCCGCCAATGCCGGCGACGCGTATATAGCCGTCTGCCAGGTTCATGAGTCCGCCGTACCCAGGGGCATTGACACTCTCTGGCCAGAACAAATCCATGCGTCCGCCAAAGTTCACACTCAGCTTGTGCGTGGCACGCCACGCATCCTCCAGGTAGAAGAACGTGCGCTTCTGGAACTCCTTGGCGTTATAGACGGTCGAGACGTAGCGGGAGAATGCGTCGCCGGCATTGCCTGCGACCCCGCCCAGCATGAAGGTAGCAAATCCCAATCCGCCTGGGGTGGGAGCGAAGGTATCCTCGGTTGGGCCGGTGTTGAAGTACAGCAAGCCGTCGCGATCATCGTCGGAAGGCACGCGCAGGTTGCGGCCGTAGCGGAGGTCAATGCCCAGCTTGACCGTGTGGTTGCGGATAATCTTGGTCCAGTTGTTGACGATCTGGAACTGGTCTTCGCGTTCAATCAGCGGACAGTTGCAGCGGTTCACGTTCAGGCCGTCGCCAAAGACCGGTGACCCTTGTGTTCCTCCCGACCCGCCCGGCACATTGTCAATAAAAAATCCCGGCGAACCGGTAAGGATGGAGGGGCCGGTGTTGATGCCCGGTATGCCCAGCGTAGTGGCAAAACTCGTGCCCGCGTCATGTTTGTCATCGGCAATGTCATAGCGCAGGTAGCCAATACGGATGTCCGTGAGCAGTTTGGGGTTAATGGCAATGTCGGTGCCCACCACATCGCTGTCGTTGGCGCCAATTGACGTTCCTCCGTAGTTGCCGATGCCGAAGCCAGGACCGCCGGCGGCACCGTACATCACTTGTCCCGTCAGGGTGTCGGTGAATCGCGAAAAACGTTCGAAGATGTGGGTCTTTTCGCTGAGCGTGTAGTCCACGCGCTCCGTCCACTGGTCGCTGTTGAACCCGCCCGATCCAGACAAATCGTCGTTCGAATCCAACCCGCCCTCTGAGCCGACGCCAGGAGTGTAAGTGATGTTCTTGGCCAATACATAGGGCTCAAGATACTTGAGCAAGGCCAGCGACGGAGCGGCGGCTGGCGTATCGAGTTCGGACCTGGGAATGATGTTGTTGGGGTAGGCGCTGGGCGCAGCCGCGGGGTTCGGATTGCCGAGATTGTCGTAGATCGTGCCCGCGGCCCCGAATTGAGACAGATACTGGCTGAAGTCGCAGCCATTGCCCCCCTGCGAGTCCGGGGTGGGGGTGGCCGCCGCAGTGCCAAGACAGCTCTCGGTGGTTAGCACAGTGGGGAGCGTATCCACAGCCACGTTGCCAACCACCTGGCGCTGTAATTCCAGGTTGGCGAAGAAGAAGAACTTGTCCCTAATAATCGGCCCGCCGATGGATCCGCCCATGCGGTTTTTCAGGCCGGGAGGAATGGTTCCGGGAGCCTGGTTGTAGGGATCGCGCGCCAGGTTGGCGTTGCCGGTGCGGAAATCGTAGATGTCCCCGTGGAAGCTATTGGAGCCGGAGCGGGTCTGCGCGGTCATGACCGCCGCCACGGCCTTGCCTTCTTCGGCGTCGTAGTCCTGGGTGGTGACCTTGACTTCGGTCACCGCGTCCATGGAGGGGTTAACGACGATGATGCCCAGGATCGGGTCCTCGTTGTCGGCGCCGTCCAGCTCGTAGGCCACGCCGCCGAACGCCTGACCGTCAATCTGAATCTGCTTCGAGGCCTGGGGATTCTCATCGGCCGCGTGCGACCATCCTAGAAGCTGCGCTCCCGGCAGCAGCAGTTGCAGGTTGGCGAAGTTCTGATCGCCCACCGGCAAGCTCTGCAATTGTTGCTGATCGAAGATGGTGGCCACGTCGGAGCGGGAAGTTTGCAGCTCCGGTTCGGTATCGGCGTTCACCGTAATGGTTTGAGTGGCAGCGCCAACCTGGAGCGTAGGGTCGATGCGGGGCGAGGTATCGGCCAGGACGTGAATGCCCGTGGTCTCAAAGTCCTGAAAGCCCTTGGCTGTGACTTTGATGTCATAAACATCGGGGATGAGGTGATCGACGGCGTAATCGCCCGTGGCGTTTGAGATGACGGTAAACTTGGTGCCCTTGGATTCGTCCGTCGCCGTGACTGTGGCGCCGGGAACGGCCAACCCCTTCTGATCCGACACCGTGCCGAAGATTGATCCGTAAACCGCCTGCGCATGAGCCTGCGGAGCGAGAAGGCTCACCCCGGCGAAAAGAGCACACACAAGTACGCTTCCACGAGCTTTGCCCATGTGACCTCCCAAAATCTTGATCTGATCTGCTGTTTCTTTAACTTTGAACCACGTGCAACCGCGATTTTCACTCTCAGATCGACAGAGGCAGCTTTGCCCAAAGACCCTCGGGATTCGCTATCCAAGAAAGACTCTCGGATCATGCAACAGGGGAACCCTGTGATCTGGCACACATTAACGCACGAAAACTTCCTTTGTCAATCCTAAAATTTAGGAAAAAATAGAACTTACGGTGGATAGCCCTCGCCAAAAATTTGGTAAATCGATATTCTCCACGTGCACCGGGCAGAATTGGCTCGCGGGGAACATCGTCGCCGATTTGCTCCTTCGGCGGCCGAACTCGCTTGTGCTGCGACGGCATCGCGCGTAAGAGAGGCATCGTTTTCTTGCGTCACGAATGGGCGGAGCTAGCCCGCGCCATCGCCAGCCGCCATCAGTGCTGCATGCCCAAAGCGTCTTTAGTCATGGGAACGGTGTCGAAAGCAAACTGCTTGTAGCTTATGCGATTCCGGCTGCGTTGGCGCAGTTTGCGGAGCGGTGACCACAGCCACCAGGGAATCCGCGCAACCATAGTAGAGGAACCAATGGCTGTGAAAGTAAACCAGCCCCTCCGCAAAGGTGGTGCCGGCCGCGTATTGGCCGGTCTTTTCGTAGGGCATCGTTGGCTCGAGCACCGGGTTCTCCGTTCGCGCCAGCAGGCGGGCGGGATTTTGCGCATCGAACAAGGCTTCGCCCGCGGCGTAGGTATTGGGAGGAAGTTTTGGATCGCCGCCAGGTCCGGCGTTCTTCCCGTTGTAGATCAGGACAATGCCGCGGCTGGTGAGCAACGGAGGCGGGCCTGTTTCTGGAAACGCGCTGTCGAAGTGGCCGGGGCGCGGTCGCAGCACTTCTATGGCTTCGCCCCGCGCATCTTCAACCGGAATCCAGTGAATCAGGTCCTCGGACGTGGCCAGATGAATGGCTCCTTCGCCCCAATACATCCAGTACCTGCCGCCAATATGGGCGGCAATCAGCCTGCCGTCGCGCAGAACCGTGACGATACCCGCGGATTTGTAGCGCAGGTGCGCATATTTTCCGCCCTGCGCGTCGAGAAAAGCGGGGCCGTGTTTGACCCAGTGCTCCAGGTCCGGCGAAGTGGCGATGCCCACCGAATAGGTTTTGCGATTCCATTGCGTGTAAGTGAGCACGTAGGTGCCATCCTCGGCTTCTACAATGCGCGGATCTTCCACGCCGCCCGGCCACTCGCGAGCCTCCTGGCTGTCTTCCGCGGGATAAAAGACCGGCGCAGCGCGGCGCGCGAAGTGGATGCCGTCAGAGCTTTCCGCAAGCCCCAGACGCGAAGTGTGCATGCCGATCTGCATGGCGCCGGTATTGTCTTCGGCGCGATAGAGCAGCACGACCTTGCCGTTCCTGACTGCGGCCGCCGGATTGAAGGTGTGCAGAGCCTCCCAATGCACGGGAGCATTGCGGATCGGATCCTGAAACAGGGAAGCGGGATTGGGAACAATCACCGGATTCCCGCTGGCCGGGCGGCTGAAGGGGCCAATCTCCCACCCATTCTGCGGCGCCTGCTGTGCGCCTGCCAGCAGCGTTGCCAGCATCAGCAATACTGGCGCGCGCCCGCCTCTTATGCTCATCGCATGCGCATCCTGAACCACCTGAATACCGGGTGTCCCCGTGCCAGGCATTTCAGAAGAGATTTCCGGCTACCTGTTCCGCAAGCCGCTCCAGCGCGTCGGACTGCGGGTCCTGCGGTTTTGCGTCCCGCTTTTGCCCGCGCAGAATCAGCGTGAAATTGAGATCCCTCACTCTGCCGCTCACCATCTCCGCCATCTCGCCGCGGGCTGCGGTCAGATGGCATCGTGCCGCTTCGTTGCCGATTCCCACCAGCTTCACGCTGCCCGCCGGACAGCCCGGAGGAGCGTTCCCGCCGACCGCAATCTCCAGCGTATCCATGGCTGCATCGCGCCGTGAAAACCGGCATGTGCCATCTTCGGCGCTCCCCGTTGCCGCCACGTCTACATCCCCGCCCAGGGCTTTGGCCACGCTTCCCACGCTCAGCCAGGGGCAGGTATTCTCCGGCGCGGCCTGTGATCCGGCCGCCGATGCATCGCGCCCGCTGGTCTGCATGGCGGGCAGCGAAACGGACGAGACCACCAGCAGCAACAGCAAGCATCGCGTCGTCATAGCCCGGCTACGCTTTCGCTTTGGCCGGCATAAGCGCTCCGGAATGCAGGATTTTGCCGCCTTCCTGGATCACATAAAGCTGGTTGACGTCAAGATTCTTGATCTGGTCCACCTGGCCGCTGAGCCAGCGAATCTCCACCATATCAACTTGCTTAGCCTGATCCAGTCCGAAGTGCATGCGCAGATCGTTTTGCGAGAAGTAGCTCCCGCCACTGCGCAGCTCATCCATCTGCACCAGCGGCTTGGCGGCATTCGGGACCGTTGTCGCCGTGACCGTGACCCGGCTTCCGATACCGGAACGATTCGACTTCACTCCCACCAGCTTGATCTTGATCCAGTTGCGATCCCAGGTGGAGTGACAACGCAGCAGTTGCGGAAGAGCGTTGATGCAATTGACGGCGACGTCGATCACGCCGTCATTGTCGTAATCTCCAAATGCCGTGCCGCGAGCCGGCGCTCTCTCCAGAATCCCGGGCCCTCCCT
The DNA here is from genome assembly GCA_030037545.1 of Acidobacteriaceae bacterium. GTDB lineage: Bacteria > Acidobacteriota > Terriglobia > Terriglobales > Acidobacteriaceae > Telmatobacter. The sequence continues at coordinate 5,281 of JASHRF010000103.1, forward strand.
GGTTAGTCACATCTTCAAACCGCCCATTGCGCAGGTTCCGATAAAGATACTTGTGTTCGGCATACTTCAGATCGGCGTTGGACTTGTCGACCTCGGGATACACATGCCCGTTGGACATGATGATATCGAGCCAGCCGTCGTTATCCATGTCGAAGAAGCCAACGCCCCAGCCCAGGAGACGCGTGTTCACGCCCAACCCGCTGGGATAGGTTCGGTCCTCGAAGTTAGCGTCGCCGAGATTGGTATACAGGGAATCGGTATCTCCGGCAAAGTTAGTCTTCACCACGTCCAGATTGCCGTTGTGGAGATAGTCTCCTATGGAGACGCCCATGCCGGCCTGCGGCTTTGCTTCCGCGGAAAGCGCCGCGCCGGCTTCAATGGCAATATCGCGGAAGGTGCCGTCCTGCTGATTCAGATAGAGAGTCGCCGGAGCTGAATCATTGGCGACATAGATGTCGGGCCAGCCGTCGTTATTCAGGTCGGACGCCGCCACGCTCAGGCCGTAAGTGCCCACCGCGGTCCACATGCCCGCCTTTTCGCTGACATCGGTGAAAGTCCCGTCGCCGCCGTTGTGATACAGGATATTTCTGCCTCCGGGCAGCCCCGGCGGTCCGCACGCCACCAGCATTCCTTTGTAAGTGCACGGGCCATCCTGAGGAAGCGGAGCCGTCTTCAGGTCGAAATCAACGTAATTAGCTACAAACAGGTCCAGGTGTCCGTCGCGATCGTAATCGACAAATGTGCATCCGGTATTCCATCTGGTCTTGGGGCCCGGCTGAATCAGATTGGCGCGTTCGGTAACATCGGTAAACGTACCGTCGCCGTGGTTCCGGTACAAAACATTCTGTCCGTAATAAGTCACAAACAGGTCGTCATAACCGTCGTTGTCATAGTCGCCCACGCAACATGCCTGTCCCCAGCCGGTCTTATGCTCAAGGCCGGACCCTGGAGTTACATCGGTAAATGTGCCGTCACGGTTGCTCTTGAATAAGTGGCAATGCGGCTCCTGCCCGGCTGGAAATCCTTCCAGCCGCCAGCCATTGACCAGAAAAAGATCGAGCCAGCCGTCGTTGTCGTAGTCATAGAAGGCCAGCCCGCAGCCGGTGGTCTCAAGCAGATACTCGTTTTTGTGTTCGCCGCCATAGATGGTTTCGACGTTGAGGCCGGATTCGTGAACTACGTCAACGAAGCTCACGCCCAGCGGCGTGCCCTCGATGGGCGATTTCGGCCCCGGCGGAGGCGGCGCGGGCTTCGCATCATAGCTGCGCTCCTGCGGTCCGATTTTGATTGCGCCTCCAGCCGGCGTTTGCGCATCCTGCTGCGGCGGTCCGGCCAATGCGACGATATCGGCAAAAGGAAGAACCAAAGCCGTGCGGCTGAGCGAACGGATAAAATGGCGGCGATTCAAAGCAAATCCCTCACTATTTGTATGGTTGTGCTGCGGCGGTCACAGTGGTTTGCGGCAGATCTGTATGCAGGTGCCAGGGAGAGCTTTCAATCCGGATTTCAGGATGCTTGCGCAGGTAATCGAGCGAGTAAGTGGGCGCCGACGGGTCTACCCTCTTGATTACATAGAGCGCTGCTTCCTCGGCCGACTTCTTCTTCATCCCCATGCGGCGATATAAGATAGCAAGATTGTAATGCGCCGCAAGATCGTCAGGATCGATGGCCTGCAGCGCCTGAAACTGCTGTACGGCTTCCGCGCTGCGATGCTGCTGGTAATACGAAATGCCCAGCTCGCGGCGCGCATCGCGGCAATCGGGATAGCGCGCCACCACTTTTTCGAGATCGGCGACCTCCGCCTGCGAATGCCGCTCCCGGCGCTCGACCAGCGCCATATAGTAGAGAGCGCGCGGATCGTCCGGACGCAGGGCCAGCGCCTTCTCCAAAGGTTCACGCGCCTCGGAATACTTCTCCCAGGCCAGATAAGTGATGCCGATATTGACGTAACCATCCTTGTAATCGGGCATCAGTTTCACCACCTGCTCGAACGCATGCAATGCATCCGCATACTGAAGTTCGTCGAGCAATCCAATTCCTTCATTGTTCCATCGCATCCACTCCGGATTGTCGGCAGGCAGAGGCGGCGTTGCGGAATTGTCACCCAGGTTCACGGTCCTGGTTGCGGCCGCCAGCTCTACCACCGGATAAGCCGGATGGTCCGGACCCAGAACATTGTTGAGATAACTTTGCCGCAAGTGGCGATAATTCACGCGCGCCGTAATGCGCAGCGGACCTTTGGCGTCGGCGGGAATGCGGAACTGATAGCGGACCAGCGTGGATCTTCCCGCCTGAATGGTATTGTCGTAGGCCACGGAATGGATCGTCCACACCTTGTGGTTGTCGACGAAATCGCCATTCACGTCCACCGGGCGATTGTCGAACTTATGCGCGCGTTCGTCGAGCATACCGTCGGGCTTCAGGAATCCGCTCTCATAGATTTTGGCTCCCGACGCGTCGGTCACCGTGAACTGAATCCATGCCTGGTAAAGGTCGCGAACCTCCGGCAGCAGGGAATGGCCGATGGCTTTGTTTTGAATCACTACGTACGCTTCCACGGTTGCGCCCGGGTTGAGATGGAACGGCATCGAGCCCAGCGGGGCGATCATAGTGTCGTCGTCGTCCACCTTGAGCCCGAACAGATCCACGTTGAGATAGTCGCCGCTCTGAAGGAATGCGATGGTCTGATCGAGCTGTTCGGTGAAGTTGTAATAGAACGGAACCGCCGTATTTCCCGCCAGCCACCGGTGTGAAGCCAGCGTTCCGGGGCTGGATCCGTAATCCGGCAGCGTGGTAGGCACGCGCTTCATGTGACAGTCCTGGCAGGTCTTGTAGTCGGCCGAATAAAACGTAAGCGGATTCTGCTGCGAGAATTTGGAATCCTGCCACTCGTCGTAGGCGCTGAAGGCGCGAATCCACTTGTAATGGTTCAATTGGGGGGGAAGATTGGCCTTGTGGCAAGCTGAGCAGAACACCGAGGTGCGATAGAAGTCCTGCATCACAGCTTTCTCGTGGCGATCGAGATGGGCAAGGATTTCGGCATCCGGAACCATGCCCGGCACGCGGTTGCCATCCGCGTCCACAATGACGGCCGGCACGCCCATGACATAGCTCCCATTGCCCAGCTTGCTCTGCGCGCTCTGGATGGAGTGGCAGACCATGCACGTGACCCCGTCGCGATCGAAGGAGCGATCCAGCGCGGAACCCGGAGTCATGGCCCCCGCCAGAACGGCGACCGGATTATGACAGCTATCGCAGTGACGCGCAAATTCGATGCCCCGGGTGCGTATCAGGATATTCACGCTGGTGCGATAGAAGGGAGTACGGAAGGCATTCGAGTGCAGCGCCTGCCGCCACTCGTGGTAGGCCTCCTGGTGACAGTGGCCGCAGTACGCGGCATCAGGAAATGCGCTGGCCGGAAGAAATCCGCCTCCTTCGACCGCCGCATTCCCCGGCATCGCGATGCCCTGGTTTCCAAACGGCAAACTGTACGCCTGGCGAATGCCCTCGTCGTAAGCTGCGCGGGCGCTCGTCATTGGTTTGGGCTGATCGTCGCCGGGGCCCGTGGCTGCCAGGCACAGAACCGCGGCTCCTGTGAGTGCCAGGATGGCGAGCCCAGCGCGACGGTTTGCCAACTTCATGATGGACGGGGACGAGATCCCTCACCTGCCTGCGTACCTCTTCTTTCTGCAATGAGCGGCCGCGCAAGCTCCACGAGGAATACGCCAAACTATAACAAAACCAGTGCGACGCTGGATACCGAAAAAGTCTGCCGCCCGGTAGTGCGGGCAGCCGCCGGATCGCGTTATGCAATCCTCACTTCTGATCCGGCGTCGATTTATCCTCCACGGCTTTGGCTTTTTGCCGCTCCGCGGCAGCCTCGGCCACGTGGCCTTGTTGCTGCAGCGCGTTGGCCAGTCCCATGTGCGCTTCAACGTAATCCGGATCGTAGCTGAGCGCGTCGCGAAACTCTACGATTGCGTCGCTCACATTTCCTTTGCTGAGCAGATCGTTTCCTGAATTGCTGGCCACTAGGGCACGCTGCCGATTCATGTTGGCGCGCATCAGGTCCGCGGCCTTCTTGCGTTCCACCGCAGCCTGCGCCACTTGATTCTGCTTCACCAGCACCGTGGCCAGCATCAGGTACGGGTCGGGCTGGTCCGGCCGCTGGCGAATCGCTTCCTGCAGGGCCTTTACCGCCTCAGGCAATTTGTCCAGATGGTTATAGACGCTTCCCAGCGTCGCCCACGCATCGCCGTTGGCGGGCTGAAGCTTGAGCGATGCATTGAGCTCTCTCTCCGCATCCGCGTAACGGCCGGCCTGCAGATACAGCATGCCCAGCGCATACGGCGCTTCGGGAGCGGACGGATTGAGCTTCTCCGCGGATTCAAACTCCGGGATGGCGTCCGCTTCATCGTCCTTCATCTTCAGGGCCAGCCCCAGGTTGTAATGCAACTCCGACTGCCCCGGCGCCAGCGGTATGGCCGCTCGCATCTCGGTCACGGCATCGTCCAGGCGGCTGAGCTGAATGTAGGCTGCGGCCAGGTTCTCATGAGCGGTGGGATTCTGCGGCGCGAGCACGACCGCGCGTTGCAGGATGGGAACCGCATCCTTGGCGCGCTGCACCTGGCAGAGCGCCATGCCCAGGTTTACGAGAATGTCCGCATTTCCAGTGTCCGCGTCCGCTGCCTTCTCGAGCAGCGGAATCGCGTCTTTCGCCTGGTTGGTGCGCTGCAGCGCCAGTCCCAGCTGGTACGACGCAACCATCGAGGTCGGATTCAGTTGCAACGCGCGTCTGAGCACCGGGATGGCTTCCCGATCGTCTCCGTTGGCGGCCAGGCTTTGGCCCAGTGCCAGCGCGATCTCGGCGTTGCGAGGCGCCAGCGCATAGGCTGCCCGCAATTCTTCTGCCGCGCCCGACTGCCGCTCCGCCTCCAGCGTCAATGCCAGATGCAAATGCGCCATGGCCATCCCGGAATTCATTTGCAGTGCGGAACGAAATGCCTGCTGCGCGTCGGACCAGTCTGCCTGCCGCGCGTAGATGGAGCCCAACTCGTCGCGGAGCTCCGGATTCTGCGGTTCCGCGGCAATGGCCTGCTTGATCTTCGCGGACGCGGCGCTGAATTGGCGGGTCGCGGCCAGGGCCCACGCCCACGCGGCAAGAACCTCCGCCGGGAGGGGGCGGTTTTGAGCGCGCAGCGTCGCATCCAGTTGCGCAAACCTGGGCAATGCCTTGGCGGGCTGGCCGCTTTGTTCGAGAGCGAGAGCTAGATTCTGCTGCGCGCTGGTATCGTCGGCGCGCATGGCCAGCGCTTTTTCCAGTTCGCGAATGCCGGCGCCGGTTTCGCCCAGCCTGACCAGCACCGCGCCCAGCGCGCTGTGTCCCGGCTGGGCCGAAGGGGCGAGCCGCACTACGGTTTCAAAATCCGCACGCGCCGCAGTCCAGTCGTTGCGCTGGACGGCCGCCACGCCGGCGCGAAATGCGGCATCGGCCTGCCTCAAGCTCGGCGAGGGCTCCTGCGCGCGCCACGGCCCGTGCCACGCCAGCAACACCACCAGCAAAATGGCGGCCGGCAACCTCTTTTTTGGGAAATGCAGAGGCATTTTCCTCCACCATGGTACCCGACCGGGCCGGAGCGTGTTAACCGGTCTATGCGCGGAAGACGGGCTCTGAAACATCGGCGCGCCGGCCCTCATTTGCCACAGCGTTCGGTCCCCGCCGCGATCGCCTGAGACAGGCTTCGCGCTGCGTCATTATCCGGAGAAAACAGCAGCACTCGTTTGAGCGTCCCTGCGGCCGCGCCCGGCTGACCCATCCGGCACTGCGTCACGGCCAGATCGATGCCCGCGGCGCTGGCTCCAGGATCGTCCTTGAAAACTTTCTGCCAAAGAGGCAAAGCGGCAACGCTATCACCCTGTTGCGCTTCGAGAACCGCCAGATTGCCGGCCGCGGTTTCGTTGTAGGGATCGGCGCGCAGCGATTGCTGGTATTCCTCCTTCGCCCGCTCGCGGTTTCCGCTCATCTGCTCCAGAAAACCGAGCTCCATGTGCAGCTCGCCGTCCGATGCCTGTGCCGGATCTGTGCTTTCGGCCTGCAGCAGCAGGCGCAGGGCGCGTTCGCCGGCGGCACGGTCGCCGCGATCGGCAAGCTGCGCCCAGGCAATGGCTTCGTCGCGCACCCCCGGTTGCACTCCGCCGATCGGCACCAGCTCGTCGGCGGCAAACGGGCTCGTAAATGGCTTTGAAATGATCTGTATGCGGTGGTCCGTCACCTGCTCGTGCGCGATATCCTCGGTTGCCTCGCGAGGCATATGGCAAGAGGTGCAGTCGGGGTTCTCGTTGTGATGGCCGGACGCAAGGCCGGCATGGCAAGTGAGGCAGCGGCTGCGGTAATAGGCAACGCGATCCTCCGCAGGCACCGTAGCGTGGGGATCGTGGCAGGTGGTGCAGGTAAGGCGATCGCCGCTCGCGCGCTTGCAGGCGCTCTCCAGCAGCGATTCCCATTGGCTGGTAGCGCGCCCTCCAGGACCGGCCTTCCGCCCATCTTCAAAGTAAACCGCATCGTCGAAGAGGTTGTCGCCGGGCCGGAATCCGCCCACGCTGCGTCCCTGCTTCACCACCGCAATTTCTCCCTCCAGGTGGCACTCCAGGCAGATGGATTCGCGGCGCACCGTGTCCAGCCTGGCGGGATTCAGGATCGGTCCCTTGCCATTTTGCGCGAGGTGCTGTGACGGATCGCCATGACAGGATGCGCAGGCAATGCCGCCGCGCGGAAACGGCGGACCCGAAAAATGATTTCTGGCGTCGGGCAGCGACGCCTGGACGTTGCTTGCATGGCAGTGCAGGCAGCCGGGATCGACGGGCAGCGTAAACGGCATCTCGCGCGCGGTTAGGAAGCCCGGCGTCATGTCCCAGATGTGTTTCTTCGCGTACCAGTTGATGGGAATTTCGTACCAGTAGCCCTCGCGCTGGAAGAGCCAGGTGCGGCCGCGCCGGCCCGATCCGAGATAGAAGAGCAGCAACTGCTTGCCTTGAAGCGCCCGGTTGGAAGGAGCGTTGGGCCGTTCATAGGAAAGCCACACCTGTCCCAGATCGAGATAAACGCGGTAATGTACGCCGGAGGCCGCATGAGTAAAATCCGCTGGAATGAAGCCCTCAGCCGCCGGCCCGCTGGCCTGCGCCATCGGCGTGCGCGCCCACGAATCGTAAATCTGCCGGTGGCAATTGGCGCAGACCTCGTCGGGATCCTGCGACTGGGCCGGCGATGGCGCGTTTGGGGTTTGCGCTCCGGCCGCATGCGGCGCGTGGGCGACCATAAAACCGGCCGCAACCAGCGCGGCCAGCGGGATCGTCAGCGCGGCGCTCGAGCAGGCGCGAAAATTGCGGCCAAGCATGGGGAGAAAGATAGCATGGCCTTTATCGTCCGCGCATCGTCTCGATGGCAACCTCAAGATCCGATTCCACTTCCCCGATCGGAGGTCATGAAAAAAACATGCCTTCAAATTCCGCCATCTGTATGGTAATGTTCAGGGCTATGGCATCGCGCGCGACCGCTATTCTCTTCTGCTGTTTGTCCACGGCCGCATGGGCCGCGGCACCGTTTGGCACCGACTTGAGCGGTCATCCGGTAGACCAGATCGCACCCGCAGGATCGAAAGCGGTCGTGCTCTTTTTCGCGGCTTCCGATTGTCCCATCTCCAACCGCTATATTCCCGAAATCGAACGCCTGGATCGCGAGTTCGCTGCGCAGGGCGTGCGCTTCTGGTGGGTCTATCCGAACCCCGAAGACACCGCCGCGGTGGTCCGCCGGCACGATGTGCAATTTGACATCCACGCCAGCGTGGTGCTCGATTCAGACCAGCGTCTGACGCGCATGGCGCACGCCACCATCACCCCTGAGGTTGCGGTCATGGTTCCATCCGGAACTGGATTGCGTGAAGTTTACCGGGGACGCATTGACAACCGGTACATTGCGCTGGGCCAGGAACGGCCCAGGCCGACGCGCTTTGAGCTCGAGGAAGCCATCCGCGCCGTGCTGTCGAGCAGTCCCGTTCCGGGGCCGGGAGGGCCAGCGGTGGGCTGCTCCATTGTGCCCCTCGACCTGCGATGAGACTCGCCGTGATGAGATTCAGCGCGATGAGATTCCTTCGCTTTATCCCCATGGCGCTCGTCCTTGCCGCGATCCCGTGCTTCTCGCACGTGTATCACGCGGATGTTGCCGCCGCAACTCAAGCAACCCCGCAGTTTCCCGTGACATGGGCCAGGCAGATTGCGCCCATCGTTTATCGCAACTGCAGCACCTGCCATCATCCCGGCGGTGGAGGGCCCTTCAACCTGCTCACTTTCGAGGATGCGCGCCGGCGCGGACCGCAGATGGTGCAGGTTACGCAATCGCACTTCATGCCGCCCTGGCTGCCCGCGCCGGGATACGGCGATTTTGCCGACACCCGCCGCCTCAGCGAAGAGCAGGTGACGCTGATTCGGAAGTGGGTGGCGTCGGGCATGCCCGAAGGCAATCCCTCCGAGGCTCCGCCACCCCCGCATTACGACCCCAACTGGCAGATGGGAACGCCGGATCTGATCCTCACCGTCCAACGCCCCTGCACGCTGCCCGCATCGGGTGCCGATCATTTCCGCAACTTCATCCTGCCCTACCCGCTCGCGCAGACTCACTACATTCGCGCCATGGAGATCCTGCCCAGCGTGCCCCAGGTGGTGCATCATGCCAATGTGCTGATCGATCGCACGGCTTCCTTTCGCCGTAATCATCCCACGGACTGGAAAGATGGGGTTCCGGGCATGGAGTTGGAAGTAGATGCGGGAAATACCTTCGATCCCGACAGCCATTTTCTTTTCTGGAAGCCGGACACGCCCGTGCTGGTCGAGCCCGCGGGAATGCCGTGGCGGCTCGATCCCGGCAACGATCTCATCCTCAACATGCACCTGAAACCCAGCGGCAAGCCGGAAACCATTTCCGCGCAAATCGGCTTGTATTTCACCACGAAGCCGCCCATCCGGCATCCCATGCTGCTCCAGCTCGAGGATGACCGCGATCTCGATATTCCCCCCGGCGACCCGAACTTTGTTGTGCAGGATGAGATGAAGCTGCCCATCGATGTTGAGGTTCTGGGAATCTATCCCCACGCGCACTATCTTGGCCGGGAACTCGAAGGCTGGGCGATTCTGCCTGATGACCGGAAAAAATGGCTGATCAAAATTCCCAACTGGGACATCGATCGCCAATCGATCTACCGTTACCGTGAGCCTGTTTTCCTGCCCCGCGGATCGGTGCTGCACATGCGCTACGTCTACGACAATTCCGCAGACAACGTACACAATCCCAACGACCCGCCCATTCGCGTGCGGGCCGGCAACCGCTCCGTGGACGAAATGGCGCACCTGTGGGTTCAGGTTCTGCCGGTCAACGTGCCTAAAGGCAGCCCCGATCCGCGTCTGCTGCTCGAGCAGGCATGGATGGAGCATCGCCTGATCAAAGATCCGCAGGACACCATCGCCATGTACAACCTGGCATCGGCGCTGGCGGGGCTGGGGCGCTATACCGAAGCTGCCGTTGCCTATCGAAAACTGCTGGCCGCTCGCCCCGGCGACGCGCGGGCCCTCAACAGTCTCGGCGCGGCGCTGGAGAATGCAGGCGACCTTCAGGGAGCTGCCGATGCGTATGCGCAGGCCATTGCGTTCAGCCCGGACAGTTGCGATGCGCGGTTTAACCTGGCGAGGCTGGAGTTGAAGCGCGCCCACTTTTCTGAAGCTGAAAATCAATTCCGCACCATGCTCCGCCAATGCCCCGAGGATGCCGGCGTACACAGCGGGCTGGGCGTGGCGCTGGCCGGCGAAGGGGATGCCGCCTCAGCCCAGGCAGAGTTCCAGCGCGCGCTCGAGCTCGATCCCGATAATTTCGCGGCGCTCTATCACCTGGGCGAGATGGCCATCGAATCGGGCCAGCCGGAGCACGCCGTCGATCTCCTTGAGTCAGCCGCCAAACAGCGTCCCGGAGACCTCGATACGCGCGAGCGCCTGGCCATGGCCTTCGCGCAATCGGGCCATGCCGGCGACGCGCTTACGCAATTGCGCGATGCCGTGCAACTGGCCCCCGGCGACGCGGACCTGCACGCGCTTCTTGCCCAGGTTCTGGCCGGAAGCGGCCAATTGGAGCAGGCAATCGACGAGCAAACCGAGGCGCTGCGCTTGCAGCCCAAAGATGCTGACGGCTGGAACAACCTGGGTGTACTGCAGGCGCAAGCCGGCAAAACCGCTGCGGCGCGCGCCGCTTTTCAGCATGCGCTCGCGCTCGCGCCGGACCACGCGCAGGCGCGCGCAAATCTTAACCGGCTTCCCCCCCAATGATTCCCGGTGCTAGTATTTGAGTCTGCCATCGAATCCCCGCCACTTCATCGATCGGCCCTCTTTGTTTTCAGGAGCCTCCACATGAGAAGAATCGCCTTCCTTAGCGTGCTACTGTCCGTGCTTGTATTCGCCACCCGTGCCCCGGCGCACGCTCAGCAGCCTGCGGCATCGACTGCGCAAATCCCACCAACCGAAACCAATCCCACCTGGTGGAAGAATGCGGTCATCTACGAGATCTATCCGCGCAGTTTTCAGGACTCCAACGGCGACGGCATCGGCGACCTGAACGGCATTACCTCGCGCCTCGACTACCTGCAGAAGCTGGGCGTCAACGCCGTCTGGCTCACTCCTATCTATCCCTCGCCGCAAGTCGACTTCGGCTATGACATCTCCAACTACGAGGCCATCGACCCGCAGTACGGCACCATGGCCGACTTCGACCACCTGGTAGCCGAAGCCCGCAAGCGCCACATCGGCATCGTTATGGACCTGGTGCTGAACCATACCTCCGACCAGCATCCGTGGTTTAAGGAGTCCGCCAGCTCCCGCACCAATCCCAAAGCCGACTGGTACATGTGGCGCGACCCGAAGATGGTGAATGGTCATCGCGAACCGCCCAACAACTGGATATCCGATTTCGGTGGGTCCGCCTGGCAGTGGGATCCCGCGCGCCAGCAGTACTACTACCATGAGTATTACGTGCAGCAGCCGGACCTGAACTGGAATAATCCCCAAGTCCGCAAAGCCATGTACGACGTTGCGCGCTTCTGGATTCGCCACGGCGTCATTGGCTTTCGCCTGGACGCCATTACCTCGCTCTTTGAGGACCCGCAGGACCGCAACGAGCCCTACATACTCGGCCCCGACGGCAAGCCGCGCATCGATGCCTTTGGCGACAAAGAAGTGGAAGACATCTACACCGACGACCTGCCCGAGGTCCACGACGTGCTGCGCCAGTTGCGCCAGGTGACCGATGAGGCGAGCGGCGGAAAAGCGGTGCTCATCGGGGAGACATACCTGCGCTCTATCGCCGACCTGCGCAAGATGTACGGCGCGGGCAACGATGAGCTGCAACTCCCCATGGACATGCAGGTGGGTTTCATCAACAAATTAGACGTACCGCTGTTCCGCAAGCGTATCAACGATGCCGAGACCAAGCTGGGCGGCGACGAGCCGCTGTTCGTCTTCGATAACCACGATAATCCGCGCTGGGATCGCTACCAGCTCAATGCCGAGGGGGCTCCGGATTTCGGATACCGCCCGTATCACGATGACATCGGGCGCGTGATCGCCACTGTCCTCTTCGCCTCGCGCGATACCGCCATGATGTACTACGGCGACGCGATCGGCATGGTGACCACACCGCCCACGCGCAAGGAGGACGTGCGGGACCCCATCGGAATCAGAGGCTGGCCCAAAGAGAAGGGCCGTGACGGCGAGCGCACGCCCATGCAGTGGAATGCCGGCCCCGACGCTGGCTTTTCGCCGCCCGGCATCAAAACCTGGCTGCCCATTCCGCCCAGCTACAGGACCGTCAACGTGGCCGCGGAGGAACGCGAGCCGGATTCGATGCTTCGTTGGTACCAGCAGATCATGGCGCTCAAAAAGGACGACCCCGCGCTGCATGAGGGCGAAGAGATGATGCTCAACACTGCAGATGACCACGTGCTTTCCTGGCTGCGTAAGGCGCCGGATGGAGAAGCCGTCGTGGTGGCGTGCAACTTTACCGCCCAGCCGCAAACGGTGAGCCTCAATCTGGCAGCGCAGGGCGTACAAGGCACCCACTTGAAGACGCTGATAAAAACGCCCGGCGCGCCCGATCCTGCGGCGCTCGATCTTCAACTGGGCCCCTACGGCGTCTATGTCGGTCAAGTCAGCCAGGATCGCCGGTAGTCACGATTGGGCATGACAAATTTTCCAAAATGGCCGGCCGCGCTCGCGCTGATCGCCTGCAGCGTCAGCTGCTCGCAAGATATTTCCCAGGTTCTGGCCCCGGTTACCGCCGCTCCCATAGCGGATGACGATCTTCCGGTGATTGCACGCCCGGCACTTCCGGATCGAGTATTTTCCGTGGTCGGGCCCCGCGGCGCGTTGCTGGGCCGTCAAGACGGAACCTTCGAAGCGTGGATCTTCCCGTGGAAAGTTTTCAGCGGCATGCGCATCTCCGCGCTGATGCAGGATTACCCCGTGCCCATCGATGTGAACCGATGCGCGGCGGAGATCGAGGTCCGGCCGGACCGCACCATCATCACCTATGCGCACGCCAACTTCACCATTCGCCAGATCATGTTGGCGCCGAGCGCCTCGCCAGAGAACGTAGGCGTGCTGGTTCTCTACCAAATTGAGGCGATTCGTCCTATGACGCTCACGTTCAGCTTCGATCCTGTCTTCGAACGCATGTGGCCGGCGCCGACTGGCGGCCCTCCCTCGCCGGAGTGGGTGAAAGACGGAGACAGGGGCGGGTTTTACATTTTGCACTTGAACTTTCCCGATCACGCCGCCGCCATCGCGTTGCCCGGAGCCGTGCCGGGAATTCTTCCCCCGTATCAGGAGCGCGCCGCTGCATGGCCTTTGCAATTTGTCCTTCATTTCGATCCGGCCCGGGATAGCGGAAAACTGTATCCGCTGCTGCTCACCGTGGGCGAGACCGGGCCGGCTGCCGGCAAAGCTGCCCTGGCCGAGAGCCTGGCGGCGCTGGATCAATCGGCATCGGGCATCATGGAGTCCAACTACCGCTATTCCCAGAACCTGCTCGACACGCATACCAGCCTGGAGACGCCGGATAGTCGCTTGAATGAGGCCTTCGAATGGGCGATCGCCTCGATCGACGAACTTCGGATCGATACGCCGCCCGGTTCTGAGCATCAGGCGCTGGCCGCGGGCTTTGTTGTTTCCGGCGACACTGCGCGGCCCGGCTTTGGCTGGTTCTTCGGGCGCGATGCGCTCTGGTCGCTCTATGCCATTGATAGCTACGGAGGCTTCGCCACCGCGCGCGGCGAACTCGAATTCCTCGCCGCCCATCAGCGCGCCGACGGCAAGATCATGCATGAGCGATCGCAAACGGCGGATCTGGTCGACTGGGCCTCACTGCCCTATCAATATGCCTCGGCGGACGCAACTCCTTTGTTCCTCATGGCGGCCAACGACTATCTCAACTTGAGCGGAGATACGAAATTTATCGAGCGCCTGTGGCCGAATCTGCAGCGCGCCTGGAATTTCGAGACCAGGCACGATTCCAACGACGGCATCTACGACAATCGCGAGGGGACGGGCTGGGTGGAATCGTGGGTGCCCTCCATGCCGTACCAGGAGATTTACCTGGCCGCCCTGGATGAACAGGCCAGCGCCGCGTTTGCGCATCTGGCGCGCGCTGCGGGAAACGATTCTTTAGCCAAGCAAGCGGAGGCGCGGCGCGATCAACTCGCTCCGCGCATCGAGCAAGGCTACTTTCTGCCTGCGCTCCAGAACTACGCGTTCAGCCGCAACGCCGACGGCTCCCCCGACAACACCGCAACCATTTTTCCCTCCGTTGCCTGGTGGGACGGAAGCTATCGCCTGGACCACCCCGAAGCCATGCTCGAACGCTGGGCCTCAAGCGAGTTCTCGACCGACTGGGGCACGCGCATCCTGAGCGACCGCACTTCCTTTTACGACCCGATCAGCTATCACCAGGGCACCGTGTGGCCCCTGTTCACCGGATGGGTGTCGGTAGCGGAATATCGGGCCGGTCACCCTCTTTCCGGCTACGCCCACCTGATGCAAAACGTGAATCTCACCTGGGCGCAGGATCCGGGCAAGGTGACGGAGTTGCTCTCGGGAGAATTTTTTCAACCGCTGGGGCGCAGCACAGCGCACCAGCTCTGGTCTTCGGCCATGGTTATCTCTCCAGTTCTGCGCGGGCTCTTCGGCCTGGAGTGGGACGCAGCAGGCAATACTCTGACCGTGACTCCGCAGCTTCCTGCGAAATGGCCGCGTGCAGAGTTGCACAATCTTCCCTTCGGCGACAACCGGATTGACCTGATGCTGAAGCGGCATGGGGGCGAGCTCCACGTTACGGCTAAAGGCGGTCCCGCCCATCTTCGCCTGGCGTCGCGCGCGCCGGGCGCGACTCTGCGCAATGGCGTACTGGTGGTTCCTCTGCCCGCCGTGGAAGTGGGAATCGAGCAGTCATTGCCCCCCTTTGGCTCGGCCACCAGCCAGCTCAAAGTACTGCGCGAGGAGTATAAACCGCATCAGTTGATCCTTCATTTGTCCGCTCCGGCTGGCGCTTTCGAAACCATGAATGTGCGCGAAAATGCACTTTCAAGCAAGCTCACTGCCGAAGGCGCGACCCTCGACCCGGGCGGCTCTTCGCCGAGCGTGTTGCGGATCCAGTTTCCAGCCGGCACTGGTTACATGGATAAGGTCGTTACGATGACCTGGTGACAGCTCGGGCGCAATGGGCCATGCACTAGAATGGATTGGGCAACGACTCCACAACAGGCTTCCCGGAGCAATGACGGCAGAATTGAAACCCTCTCTTATCACAGCCATCGGCGTGGCGGCCAAGAAGGCCGGGCTGGTGACGGTTTCCTCCACGCAGGGCGCATCGAGCGACGGCCGCGCCACCGCGATCTTTGAGCTCGGGTTGCCCGGCGGCGCGGCGGGCAAAACCCTCAGGCTCGAGCTGACGGCCGCGTTCGATTTCGACAAGCCGCAATTGCTTCCCGAGATGACGGCGCACCTGGCCGCCGAAGCTAAGCGTCTGCGCAATCCGCGGCCCGAGTGCTATGTCACGCTGGACGGGCTGCCCCTGGCTTTCGGCCAGTTCCAGTGGCCCTTTCACCGTTCTACCTCGGGCGCCGACACTTACATCGTGCACGGCGAGATTCGCCTGGAAGATGGCGGCGCGCACAATCTTCATGCAAAGATCGCCGCTAGCGTTACGCTTACGTTTGCTGAGATCGTCCCCGCCATGGAGCAGCCCTACGCCGAGACTTTCGTCTACAACGCGGTGCGCAAGACGGTGGACATGGGCCAGCTTGAATTCCTGAAGTCCGGCAACCGCCAGCCGGTGCCTGTGACCACGCGCTACTACAGCCGCTGGCAGAAGAAGTTCATCTTTACCGAGACCGACGACAACGAGCGCCTGCGCTACCTGCTCAGCAAGGTCTATTGGCTCTCGGGCGTGCTGGGTGCGGGCGCGCCAGTGTGGATCGCCGACCCGCGCGATGCGCAGTACCTGAATACGACAGAACAGGACTTGCTGCGCATGGCAGGCCACGAAGCGGGCGAGGGATTGATGAATCTCGACGGCGAATTCGCCACGGCCACTCCGGCTCTGATGGCCAAGGCAGCAGAGTACGAAGCCCTGCGCGATGCCGCATTGGAGTTCACAAAGCCAAAATTCAACGAGTCGATGCGCGCCGGACAGGCGAATATGTAAGAAATGTTCGCGGTCCCTAGTTCTCAGTTCACAGTTATTCTGGTCTGCCCGCACTGAGAAACTAGGAACTGAGAACTGCGAAGTGTGTTACAGCGCATTCCCGCACGCCGAGCAGAACCGCGATCCCGCCGGATTCGCCGCCTGGCAGCGCGGGCACGCTACCATCGTTGGCGCAACCGGCGGCGGAGGCGGTGGGGCTGCTGTTACGTTAGGATGCCGCTGGTCCCATCCCGGCACCGGAATGCCGAGCGTGGCGGCAATGGCCGCCGCCTGGATGGCGTTGAACTCGCGCACCCGGCCGGCCATGAAAAAGCACTCGATGAAGCCGAGGATGGTGGGGATGCTGGTCCAGCAGAAGCAGCAGTAGAGAATGCCCAGCCCGGTGCGGCGCAGATAGAAGTGGTGAACGCCAAACGTGCCCAGAAACAGCGCCAGCAGAATGCCCACAATCTCGTCGCGGCGCACCGCCTCGTACTGCTGGTAGAAGATGGCTTGCGGATTGGGATACGGAACGCTGCTCATCGGGGTGCTCATGGCGCTGCTCCTTACTCGTGCTGCTCAGGGCTCTGACTGCTCAGGGTACGCAGCCGGCCGGTTGACGGTTCCCGGTGTCATTGTCCCACAACGGTGTGTGGCGTAGCATCGAATCGAATATGACCGAACCGGCCGCCACAACAATTCCCAACGCCGCTCTCTCCGGCACGTTTTCCATCGGCGGCAATCTGCCTGTGCACCGCCTGGGCTATGGAACCATGCGCCTGGTGGGTGAAGGTGCTTGGGGCGAACCCGCCGACCCTGAGGGAGCGAAGCGCGTGTTGCGCCGCGCCGTCGAACTGGGCGTCACGCTGATCGATACGGCCGACGCCTACGGACCTGAAATCGCCGAGCGGTTGATCGGCGAAGCGCTAACGCCTTATCCGCCCGGCGTTGTGATCGCAACCAAGGGCGGCGTCACGCGCCAGGGACCGGCGAAGACCGAGTACGTAGGCCGCGCGGGCTATTTGATTCAATGTGTCGAAATGAGCCTGCGCCGGTTGAAGCTCGAGCGCATCGAGCTCTACCAGTTGCACAGAATCGATCCGCGCACGCCGCTCGAAGAATCTCTCGGCGCGCTCAGGAAGATGCAAGAGCAGGGCAAGATCCGCCACATCGGGCTAAGCGAGGTTACGCCGGCGGAGATCGAAGCAGCCGAAAAGATCGTTCCTATCGTGACCATCCAGAATCGTTATAGCCTGGCCGACCGGCGGCACGAAGAGATGCTGAACTACTGCGAACGGCGCGGCATCGGTTTCATGCCCTGGTATCCGTATGCGGGCGGAAAATTGCTCAAGCCGGACCATCCTGAAGCGAACACTCTGCGACGGCTGGCTGCCGGCCATCCCAGCGCCACTCCCGCGCAGCTCGCCCTCGCGTGGCTGCTCAACCGTTCACCTGTGATGCTGCCCATTCCGGGAACGTCGAGAGTGGCGCACCTTGAGGAGAACATTGGCGCCGCAGCTCTCAGGCTTGAACCCTGATCTGCTTTTTTGGAACGATCGCTCCATGCGCAGCTCGGGCGCCCCATCCTTTTCACGGTTTCATCGTGAAAGGAATGGGAGAGCGCAAATTCTCATCGCGCGATTTGTTCAGAACGACGTGCTGTGCCGGTTCTCTGCGTCAATCGTGGTTTTGGGAACGACGGCCAGCGGCCGCGGCCCCGCTGCCGGCGCGGCGCGCAACGGTTGCGGCTGGGCCGTAGGCGTCTGGTGCATGGTCACAATGATGGCCCCGGCCGGCTTGCGCCCCACGCACTGATAGGAGTGCGGCGTGCCCGCATCGAAGTAGGCCGAGTCGCCCGCCTCCAGCGTCGACTCCTGGTCGCCGTGGCGCAGCCCCAGCTCGCCGTGCAGCACGTAGAGAAACTCGAAGCCGGGATGGATGTGCGCTTTCGGCTCCGTATCGCCCTCCAGCGGAATGAACTCCGCGTAGTACGGATCCATGTGCCGGTCCGGTACCAGGTAGCCCAGGCTCTCGAAGTAGTAGCTGGGCGGCTCTACGCCTGTCTGCGGCATGCGCACACGCTCACTGCGCCGATGCACGCGAAACACCGGCGCCGGCTCGCAATCGAAGAAATAAGACAGGTCCTTCGAAAACACCATGGCGATGCGCGCCAGGTTGCGCAGCGTGGGCACCACGCGCCCGGTTTCGAGTTGTGAAAGAAAACTTGCGGAAAGACCGGTATGCTTTCCCAATTCCACGAGCCCCATCGACTTTTTCAGCCGCAGCCGCCGGATGCGCTCTCCAATCCGCTTTTCTTCAATAAACCGCTCGGCTGTCTCAGGGTCCGCCTGGGTTTTTTGTACCTCTTCGCTCTTGATCTCCAGCGGTTCGCCCATCCATCCCTCCGTTCGCTATTACTAAGATGCGCCGAGAAGGGGTATTTGTCCAGATCAACAATTTTTCCTGTCGGGTGAAAACCTGACACAACTCGTGGGTGACGATTCGTGGCTCAGCCGTGCGCGGTATCCTGAGGAGTCCGGCGCCGATCGGCTCGTGCTGCTGGGTGCCCATCCTACCGCGGCTTTATCGCGGAAAGGGCGGACCACCGAAGCGCATTCGCCCGCTCCCACCGCCCAGAAAGCGTATCCATGCCCGAAGAATCCTCTCCCGCCGCTCCCCAATCCACCCTTAAGCCTCCCGTTGCCACTATCGGCCAGATCGGCCAGCATGAAGGCCAGTCCGTCACTCTGCGCGGATGGCTCTACAACCTGCGCGAGAGCGGCAAGCTGCTTTTTCCCATCTTTCGCGACGGCACGGGACTCATCCAGGGCGTGGCACACGTCAAGAGCGTTTCACCTCAGGTCTTCGAATCGCTCAAAGGGTTGACGCAGGAATCGAGCGTCATCGTCATCGGTAAAGTGCGCGCCGACAAGCGCGCCCCCGGCGGCTACGAGCTCGATGTCGAGGACCTCACCATCGTCCACCGCGTGCCCGAATCGGACCCCTACCCCATCACGCTCAAGGAACACGGCGTCGATTTCCTCATGGAGCACCGGCATCTTTGGATGCGCACGCCGCGCCAGTCTGCCATTCTCCGCGTCCGGGCTGAAATCATGCGCGCCACGGCCGAATATTTCGACAGCAACGGATTCATCCGCACCGATCCGCCCATCCTTACGCCGGCCGCATGCGAAGGCACATCGACGCTGTTCCCCGTCGACTATTTCGGCGATCCGGCGTTCCTCACGCAGTCCGGCCAGCTTTACGCTGAGGCCACGGCGCTGGCGCTGGGCAAGGTCTACAGTTTCGGCCCCACCTTTCGCGCGGAAAAATCCAAAACCCGCCGTCATCTCACCGAGTTCTGGATGGTGGAGCCCGAGGTCGCCTTCATGGACCTCGATGGCCTGCTCGAGCTCTCGGAAAACTGCCTCTCGCACATCGTGCAATCGGTGCTCAAGAACCGCGCGCCGGAGATGCGGACCATCGGCCGCGACATGACCAGGCTGGAGCCCGTCAAGCCGCCCTTCCCGCGCCTGCGCTACGACGAAGCTGTAGAGATGCTCAACCAGGCGCACAAAGACGGCCAGCTCGAGCAGCCCTTCGAGTACGGCAACGATTTTGGCTCGCCCGACGAGACCTGGCTCAGCTCGCGATACGATCGCCCGGTGATGGTGCACCGCTACCCGGCCAATGTGAAGGCGTTTTACATGGAGCCCGATCCCCAGGACCCGCGCTACGCGCTGTGCGTGGACGTGCTCGCGCCCGAGGGTTACGGCGAAGTGATTGGCGGGTCGCAGCGCGTGTCCAGCTATGAGCTGCTGAGCCAGCGCATTGACCAGCATCATCTCCCGCGCGAGGCGTTTCAGTGGTATCTCGACCTGCGCCGCTACGGCTCTGTGCCGCACGCCGGCTTCGGCATGGGCATCGAGCGCGTGGTGAGCTGGATCTGCGGACTGGATCACGTGCGCGAGACCATCCCCTTCGCGCGCACCCTGCACCGGATTTACCCCTGAGGCGGCAAGTTCGCGTCCGCTGCGCCGGCGTTCGCGAGTAGGCAGCTTAGCGGGCTTGAAAGTCGGCTCGGCGGATTACTGCCGTGCCTGATTTATAGCGGGATCGCTCTGCGGAGCCGCTTGCGAGCCGGCCGCAGCCGGCTTGGCCGTCTGCGGTTTCGTGGATGATGCAGACGGTGTCGCCGGTGTAGACGCGCTGGACGGCGGCGCGGTTGGCGCGCCATTCGCGGGGGCCGCTTGCTGCGGCGTTGGCGGCACAGTCTCAGGCGCAGGCTTGGTTTCCGGAGCGGGAGCAATCCCGGGCGCCGGCGTCGTTGCGGGAGCGTTCCCGGGCGCGCTCTCTGTTTCCGGCGCCGCCGCCGCAGAAGCCGGAACCGGCACTGCCTGTGGAGACTGCGGCAGCACGGCTTTGGCTTCGGCAGGGGTAATGTACGTAACCGGCAGCGTGAGCGTCTGCACCGTAGCCGGATCGTCGCGCAGCTTCACGTAGAGCTGGCCGTTCACCGGGTGGGGCACAATCAGCTCCGTCCCGGTAAACTCCGGCGGCACGTCGGTGGCGGCGTCGAACTGCTGCGTGCTGGCGATGGACGCGGCGAGAAACAGATTCGCGCCCGAGAGCACGCAGGGCTTGGAAATGGAGCGCGGACAGCGCAGATCCTTGAAGCCGGGCTCGCGCACCAGTGTGCCTAGCGGCACCCAGTCGCCGGCTTCGCCATCGGCGGCCACGGCGCGCACGCGCACCGGCCCAAAGGCCGAAAAGCCGAACCGCGCCAGCGGCTGCACGCTGCCCTCGGCGGTCTTCGCGTCTTCCAGCATCAAGCTGCCGTCGGAGAGCTCGAGCATAGTGTCGAAGCTGGTGTCGGCCGCGGCCAGCTCAATCTTTTCGCTGCGCGGAAACCTGGCCGGAGTGGTCGATTTGATAAAGAACACCAGCCGTCCGTCGACGGGCAAATCGTCGGGGCTGCCCAACTGCACCGGCGAGGGCGGTCCCGTGCCGTTATCCTGCACGCCCTTGCTGAGCAGCATCACCTCCGGCCGCGGCGGCTCAACCGTTACCGGCACCTTCAGCCGGCGGCCGTCCTTCAGTTCCACTTCGGCCATGTAGGTCTTGCCGGGTTCCAGGCCCGCGGTCGAAGAGCCAGCCCTCATGGTCAACTGGTCGAGATCTTCCACGCGGGTGAGCGTGGTAGGCGTCAGCACGATGCTGCGCAGTTTAGCCTTTGCCACTTCATCCAGGCGCGTGCCCTTGAGCAGCGCGTCGCTGTCGCCTGCGCTCAGGGTGAGATCTTCGAGCGACGCGGCGGCATCGTAGGCGGTCATCTTGAGCTTGTCTGGCTGGGTGAGACCGTATTGGAATACATCCACGTCCACCGGGCCAGGCTCGGCGTTCTGGAGGGGGATTTTCACCAGCAGCGCATCGGGTTTGGGCGTGGTGTACGGCAGTTTTACCGGCGAGCCGGTTGCTGCCTGCTCCTCGACCTGCTGCACACACTGCGCGTTGTCGCCAACGATGTGAAGAGAATCGTCACGGCCCACCACCAGGGCTGACTGATCGCTGGCGGCCACGGCCCACTTGCCGCTCTGCGGCGAGTAGAGATGGAAGCTGGGTCCCTCCCAATCGTCAAAGCCCCACTTGCCGCGCAGCGTGCCGGTAAGCTCACCCGCAGGCAGCTTGGGAGCAGCTTCCGTAAAGACCAATCCCCCTTGAGCGGCATCGGCCATGACGGGCACATTGATGGCACTGGCCGCCTCCTTACTGTCGGCCGGCTCAATCTGCAGCATCAGGTTGTGGGCAAAGGGCGTGGCAAAGACCAGAGGCGCGCCCTCGGCGGCCAGCACCAGTCCCGGCTTGGGCGCGCAGGAAACCTGGTCGGGAGTCACGGCGTAGAGCGGCTCAGCACGCGCCGGGCCTATGGGCGGAAGCGCCACCACCACCACCGACTTGGGATTGCGGAACGAGGGCGGCATGTTCAGCCGCAGGTTCATGGTGTCGGCGGTGGGCAGAGCCAGGGCCGGGATGTACTGGAAATGCGCGGTGTGCAGTGAGGCAAGAATCCTCGCCGTATCTACGATCGCGCCTACATAGGGGCTGTACAGGCCGCCGCCCGCAATGTTGGCGCTGCTGAGCTGATTCACCAGGTCGAGCGCCGAGCCGTTGGCCAGTTGGTCCACCACCGACTGCGCGTTGGAGTCGTCGAGCACCATGCCCTCGGAGTTTTGCGAAAGGCAGGTCGCCTGCTGGTCCACGGGTTTCAGGAAACAGGCCTCGTTGATCTTGATGCCCAGGCTGCGCGCCGCCATTTCCGCCCTGGTTTTCAGGGCTGCGGGATCGGTCTGCGAAGTGACGCGCACATCGGCCAGGTACGCTTCCAGCCGCATCCGCTCCCAACTGGCGGCCTGCAGATCCTGAGCGGCGCGTACAAACGTACCCGGTTCCTCGCGTACCGCCTTGCGCAGAGTGTTAAAGTCACCGCCTGTTTCCGGCGCCAGGAAGAGCAGCGCCTGCTGTGCCTCATCGGGCACATTGACGAACACGCCTTCATCGTGCGCTTCGCGGGTCCAGGTTTCCACGCGCGTGAACCACTCCGGCGGAGGCGGATTGGTGGAACCGCGGAGAAACGCGACCACCAGCACAAAATGCTCCGACTGCGTGGGCGGCAGGTCGGGATGAATCCACAGGCGGTCGCCAGGCAGCAGGTTAGGCGCTTCTGAGATAGGCAGCGTCAGCGTTCCGCGCTTTACGTGCACGTCCACCTTCGGACCGGCCAGATCGAACCCGGGGCTGTCGGCGAGCGCCCCGGTTGCAGACAGGGACCATAGCAGAAGTAGGAAAAACAGCAAACAACGACGCATGTCTTCTATTGTACGAATACCGGAGCCATCGGTAAGCGCCGAAATCAAATCCGAAATCAAATCGAATCCCCGGCAAGGTGCACGGAAGCACAAAATGCGGAACAGGTCAATCGCAACTTCAAAAAACCGGCAATCCTGTTGCTGTTGAAGAAGTCCTTCTCTTCGTTTTTGCCGTTGTCAAGTCCTTGCCAAGGCCACGTCGCCCGCATCGCCCTCATTCGGCGGGAAATATATTTTCGCCGCTCGTTGCGGGTTAATTTCGCCCTTCCGCTATGCTGTGAAGAAACGTTCCCAGGGCGCCCGTGGCTGCTCGAGAATCCGGGGCCGGCAGGCGCAAGGAAGCGCAAGAAAGTTAAGTTTCTCGCATGAAACTGCATGTTAATCGATGCCAAAAACGCACCCAACCATCAGAAAACAAGGAACTTGATTGCAGAATCCCACGCACCCCCCCCCGGGGGGGTACGTAGGAACCCGAAATCAACCCTGCCGGCGCACCATTCCAAGCGCGATCGCCCTGAAATGCGGAAGTTTCCCCCCACACGGGGCGGCTTTTTCGGGTAAAATGAGGGGTCGAATAGCAGGTCTTCCTTAAGCACGCGTATATTTCTCGCAACGACAACAATGTCGGGAAAAGAAGGCTGGGACAATAGTTGGCCCGGTTAGAAAGCCTTGAATGAAAAACCCGTTGTGAACACATGAGTCGAGAAAATGCCAGGGCCCCTGAAAGCAGGCAGCCGCGTGCGTGACTTCGCCTGGTGACTTCTCGCAAGGAGCCATCGCCGGCCGGACCACCGGGCACGCGCCGTAAGGGCAGCGCGGAGGCCAGCGTTTCTCACTTTCTTCGCCCCAGGTTTTTGTAAAGACTCACCTGATTCTTCATCCGGTTGGCGCTCAAGTTCGTTTCTGGGGCTTGCCGCGGCGCGCTAGGCAGAGCAAGTCCCGGAAACGGCCGCCGGTTGAAAAGGATTCGATGGAGCCGCAAAAAATGAAATCGACACGAGTTGTGCAAAGCAATATCGATATCGCAAATCTCACCATTCCCGCGGCGGAAGAAATTATTGAAGAAGCACTGAACGAGCTGGCCTATTCGCAGGACCCTGGACTGGTGCGCGCCTTGCGTTTTCTGGCGCCCGCCGGGTACCAGGCAGTGGTGGAGTTGTGCAGCGAGAACGGCCGCAGCAAGCGCCGCAACGCCTCAGCGGACACTTGGTCGCCGGAGGAAGACGAGGTGCGCATCTACTTCGAGCGCGTCGGCGACGCCGAGCCCTATGTGCGCCCGGCGCGCGCGCAGCGCAATGTTCCGGCGCAGAGCTTCGAAGAGGAAGAAGCGGCCGAAGCCGTTCTGCCGGCCGACATGGACGTGCGCGTGAAGGAGTTGTGCGCGGCGCTGGCGGAAGCCGAGCGCGGCGGTCATGCCTTCATCGCGCTCAAGTGGTTCCGCGACTCCTTCCTGCCGCGCAAGGCGTTTCGCTGGAACCTGCATCCCGATTCGCGCCAGACAGTGCTGGCCGAAGCCATTCAGCGGGGCATGGTGCTGACCAGCAAGATCGCTAATCCCAAGACGCCGGCGTATCCGACCACCACGATCCGCCTCAACCGCGCCGAGGCCGGGCTGCCCGAGGAAACGCCGCGTTTCCATCCGGTAGCCGTGCATGGCGAGTCCCTGGCCTCGGTCATTGACGATGAGCGGGGTGGCGAGTGAACCTGTATTTCCTTGAGTCCACGGCGTTCGCCAAGCTGTTTGTGCAGGAAACGGGTAGCGCCGCGCTGATTCGCCTCATGGACACAGTGGAGGACAACCGCAAGCTGATTTCGGCGGGCACGCCGCTGGAGGTCTATGCCGCCGTCCGCCGGCGCGAGCGCAGTGGAGACATTGCCTCCCCCGACGCGGACGCGGCGCTGGAAGTCCTTCGCCTGGAAGCGGCGCGCATGGTGCAGCAGCCGCTGAATCCGGCGGTGCTGGAGGCCGCACGCCAGCTTCTCGATCGCACCGCTCTGCGCTGGCCCTCCGCGCTGCAGCTGGGCGCCGCGCTGACCGCCCGCGACATGTTCCTGGGCACGGAGATTGTGTTCGTTTCCGCCGCGCCTGATTTGCTCGAGGCCGCGCGCAACGAGGGGCTGGAGACACTGGACCCCACTCGCGAGATCGTGGGAGAAACAGCTTCTAGCCTCTAGCTTCCAGCCGCTAGCCTTGCCGAAACAACTTCTAGCCGCCGCGCCGTAGTATCAGGAAAGCACATGCAGGCCTTTCTCCGAAGCAGCAGGGATCTGGCAGCCAGAGGCTTGAAGCTGTCTTTCAGCCTTTCGCCACCGCGAAACGCCGATTCACCTCGTCCCAGTTCACCACATTCCACCACGCGTTCAGGTACTCCGGACGGCGGTTCTGGTACTTCAGGTAATAGGCATGCTCCCACACGTCGTTACCCAGGATCCCATACAGCCCCTGAGAGAGCGGCGAGTCCTGGTTGGGAGTGGTGATCACCTTCAGCTTGCCGCCGGTCAAAACCAGCCAGCCCCAACCGGAGCCGAACTGCTTCGCCGTGGTCTCGTTGAAGGTCTTCTTGAACGATTCAAAGTCGCCAAAATCCGTGGCGATCTGGTTGGCGATGGCCCCCGTGGGCTCACCGCCGATGCCCGGCGTCTTGGGCGGTCCCATCAGCTTCCAGAAGGCGCTGTGGTTGGAGTGGCCTCCGCCGTTGTTGCGCACCGTGGTGCGGATGTCCTCGGGAACACGGTTCAGATCGCGCAACAAGTCGTCCGCCGAGAGCGCGGCCAGGCCGGGGTGGTTGGCCAGCGCGGCGTTCACGTTGTTGATATAGGCCTGGTGGTGCTTGTCGTGGTGGAGCTTCATGGTCTCGGTGTCGATGTAAGGCTCGAGCGCCGAGTAATCGTAAGGCAGGGGCGGCAGTTCGTAAGCCATTGGGAAAGTTTCCTCCGTTTCCGATTGTAAATGCGTGAGTTAAGCCGCGCTTGGCGGCTCCAGAAAAAAGCGTGTGGAACAGGCGTGGATAAAAAGCCGCCTCACACGCGGTTACGGGGCCTTCTCTTCAGCATGGATGCAGGAAAGGTCGGACAGGGTGCGGAAAGCTGTCAAAAACAAGAGAATAGGCTGAGCGTGCGCCAGCCTTCGGAAGCGAAGACGCGCAAAATCCGGTTCGCGGGTTCACACTCCGTTTCGACGCCGCCCTTCCCGAAAAAATAGCTCTGGTTGATGAAACCCGGAT
The DNA here is from genome assembly GCA_030037545.1 of Acidobacteriaceae bacterium. GTDB lineage: Bacteria > Acidobacteriota > Terriglobia > Terriglobales > Acidobacteriaceae > Telmatobacter. The sequence goes on from JASHRF010000103.1 coordinate 31,140, forward strand.
GGCTGCGCGAAGACTGTTTGCTTGAGTCGGGTGCGAGCCCTAAGAGAAACGCCGGAGAGATGCGTCAAACACCACTCTTTCGTGAAACGGCGGTTTCAGGAGCCGCAAACGCAGGACACGCGCGGCGATGGTCGCCGCGCCGGTCCCCGCATCCTAGCTGGGGTGCGCAAGATTCGGAGTAATTCCCAACCGGCAGACGCACGGCAGGAGTTTACGAAATTGGGGTATTCGGCGTGGGCGCCATTACGCGCAATCCGCGGGTCAGGCTGACCCTTTCGTCTTTGTTTCAGGTCGTGCAGGACGGCTTGGGTGTAAGCGTTGTTCCTTCTCACTTCTACTTTCCGGTTCCCAAACTCAAATCGTTCACGGGCAAGGACTGGAGCGCGTGCCGCCCCTGCCCGGCCCTCGACTTTCGCCTCGACGAGCAATTGCGGCGCTTGCGCACGGAGCTGCTCCCGTATGGCTCAGAATGGCATTTCCCAGAGACGGCCACCGGCGACCCGCATCGGTTCCATTTCAACAACGGATTCTTTGAGCACATGGACGCCGAGGTAGCCTACTCCTTCGTCCGCCGGCGCAAGCCCAGGCGCATTGTCGAAGTCGGATGCGGTTTCACGTCTCTCCTGCTCGCCTCCGCCATGCGCAGGAATGCGGCCGAGGGAGCGGGCGGCGAGCACATCGGCATCGAGCCCTACCCGTCACCCTTTGTGAAGGATGGCGTGCCCGGCATGACGCAATTAATCCAGGCGCCGGTGCAGAAAGCACCTTTCGAGCTGTTCCGCTCGCTCCAGGCCGGCGATATCCTGTTCATCGACTCCAGCCACGTGGTCTCAATGGACAGCGACGTCCTCTACGAATGCCTGCGCATCCTGCCCGAACTTGCGCCCGGCGTGCTCATTCATTTCCACGATATTTTTGCACCGCTCGATTACCCGGAAAAGTTCGTCAAGACCAACTTGTGCTTCTGGGGCGAGCAGTATTTGCTCGAAGCTTTTCTTTCCTTCAACTCCGCATTCAAAGTGGTGTGGGCAGGGAGCGCCATGCAGAAGTTTCACCCCGCCGCGTTGCGCCAGGCGTTTCCCGGATGGGAGGACAGCTTCCTGAGAATGCCCGCGGAGTTGAAAGTCTTCGTCCCCACGCTGGACGGCAGAAACGTGTGGCCGTGCAGCTTCTGGATTGAACGAAAGCCATCCAGTTAGTTCGCGCTGCGAGCGAAAGCGAGCCGCCAATTCGGCGAGTTAACAAACCAGCGAATTAGCGAGTCAGCGGGTCAGGCATCGCCGGCTCAGTTCCCTGAGGAATTTTCCCCGCTCCTCATCGAATCCAGCTTGGCAAGCATGTCTTTTTGCCAATTATCGTCGGCGCCGTACCCGACCTGCGTCCACAACCAGGCGCCTTTCCCATTCACAAGCCAACTTTGCGGAATCGCGAAGCCGTTCAGAAGGTTGACAACGTACGAGTAGGCAGGGAGAACCGGAAATGTGTAGCCCTTCTTCTGCAGAAAAGGTCCTACGAGCCCCGGGTCTTCGTCAATATCGAAGGTCAGGATCTGAATATCAGAGCGGCCTTTTACTTGCTCATACAGTTTTTCGAGCTGCGGCAATTCGGCTTGGCAGGGCCCACACCACGTGGCCCACAGATTGATTAAAATCGACTTGCCGCGAAGGTCAGCGAGCTTCCAGATCTTCCCGGACAGATCGGCCAAGGCAAAGTCAGGAAGCGGCTGCGTGGGTTTCTCCCAGCGTGCCGTGTCCGCGCTGGCAGACGGATTTGAAGACTTCGGGCTCCACGCGGCCCATGCGGTTTCACTTCCACCGAGGTCTTTCCACAGAGCGAGCGCCTCGTCGCCCAGATCGTCCTTGAATTTGCCTTGCTCGAATTGGGGCGGCTGCAGCCGGGTTTCCAGCGCCAGCCGGTAGTAGGCAAGACCATCCGCTTTGCGGCCCTCCAGAACGGCCAGCCGCGCGCGGTTTCGCCAGTAACCGGATATGTACTTTGGATTCGAAGGAACAGACCCCTCTACCGCGGCCTTGATCGAATCCGCCGCCGCGGGTTTGTCCGCTCGCACCGCCGCCAGCAGGATGTCTCCATAAAGCTCGTTATGGCGATATAAGAGGTTCCTCGCCGCGTCGTCGAGGTCTTTCTGCGAGCGGTTGTCGTCGGCATTATCGACTGCGTCCTCTTTGGCATAGAGATTCTGCGCCTGTTCGAGCAGTTCGATCGCCCGCGCCGGCTGCCAACGATGATCTAACAGAAACTCAGCCGCATTTGAGTAGACAAAAGGCTCGGGACCCCAGTGCTCGTCCGTGTCCTTCACGTATGCATCCATCGCCGCCAGGCCGTCGCTCTCGCTCACGGAGTCATCGTCATTCGCCGCAAAGAAGGCGAATTGCACCAGATCGTGATATTGGCCGGGGAAGTCGTGCAATGACTTCTCCGTGGCTGCGCGGGAGACTGCTTCCCATTGCTTCCAGGCGCCCACATCTTTTTCGTCTGTGGGTTTTGGGTGAGCGTCGTCCCAGCGGGTCTCTAAGATGTCGAGTGCCTGCTCCGATTGCGGGTAGGTCTTCAGCAGTTCGTCCTCTTTGGCCTTGATCGCGCCCTGCGCCGCTCCGCTTCTCTTGAGGCCATCGATCAGGAAGGCGGCCCACTCGGCGTCCGATTTGGGATTGGCCTTCTCCAGTCTGGTCAAATCGGCCGCGATCTGCTTGCGCACCGCAGGATAATCGGCCGGCGCACTCAGCCGGAATTCAAGGTCCCACAGAAACGCATAGTCTTTCAAAACCGAAGGATCGGTTGCCGTGGCAAGATACGCGTGCTCCGCCGCGGCTACCTTGGCCTGCAGCTCCATGTCTTTGACCAGGTACCAGCGCATGATACGGTCGGTCGACGTGGGGCAAAGGTTCCAGAATTTCTCCAGATTCGTGCGCGCCTTGTCCTTGTCCAAGGTTTTTCCTTCGGAATAAATCCCGGTCAGGCCGGCATAGGGCCACGGGAAGTCAGGCGCTAGCGTAACGGCCCGGTTGTCCAGCTCGATGCTCTGGGGCGTGTCCTTGCCGCGCAGCGCAGTTGCAGCCAGATAGAGCAACAATGGATCGTCCGGATTTTCCTTCGCCTTTTGCTCCAGTTTTTTCTGCAGCTTGACCAACTGCTCGGGTTGCAATGCCTGCTGGCGCTCCGCGGTCGTGATCAGGCGCTGGTAGGGTTCGAGTTCCCGGGGATATTTTGCGATAAGCTCGGTTGCGACCTGTTCCGTGGTCGCGTTCCGCTCAACGTATGTGAGGTTCTCAAACTCCGGACCGTCGAGCTTTTCTTTGAGAATCTGCCGCACTTCGGGCGAGGTCTCGCAACCGGGAAGAGCAGTTTTGGCTTGCGCGGCGCCAGGCTCCGATGCGCCGGCAAAGAATGGGAGCACAAGCGCGGAAGCCAACCATTTGCGAATCATGACGCTGGGAGTCCTTTCTTAAAAGCGGTCTCAAAGATTGTGCCGTTCGAGCGCGAGCCATTCGGACCGGTTCGTGGTCCTGCCCGTCCCGCATTCCGGATTGGGAAAGATGGGCGCGTTCTTCGGGCTGTGGCAAAAACGGCTTCGTCGATACGGCGGTGATTATCGTATCTGGATGGGTGGGTGTCAACTGAAGGCCCGCGCCAGGGGCTTCGCTCATCTAAAATGTGCCGCAGGGAGACGGCGTGCGTACTTCCGTGTAACCATCGCCGGCCGGAAACATCTAACCTCTGTGATTCCGGATTCGGTATTTCCCCGTCTCATCGCATTGCAGCCGGACTTGACTTCATGAGCGATCAGCCCTTGTACCGGTGGCTTGACCAGCAGGGCGAGGCGTTCGGCCAGCTTGGCCTGATGCCGCGCTGGACCTCGAGCGTGAAAGACGCTGTGGGCACCGCCTACGCGGCGTCCAGCCGCATCTGGTTCACCTGCTCGCATGGAATCCTCAACGAGATCTACCACCCCACCATCGATCGCGCCCAGGTGCGCGACATGGGCTTCCTCATCACCGACGGTGAGACGTTTGTGCACGAGGAAAAGCGCCACTTGGTCTCGAGCTTCGAGTACATCCATCCTGAAGCGCTGGGCGTGCGCTATGTAAATCGTGAACCCGGAGGCCGCTACACCCTGACCAAGGAAATCATCTGCGATCCCCACCATTCCGTGGTGCTACAGCGTGTACGCCTCGACGGAGAGGCCGATCTCCTGCCGCGCCTGAAGGTCTACGCGCTGCTGGCGCCGCACTTGGGTGGCGGCGGCGCGGGCAACACCGCGCGCGCCGTCGATCTTGCCGGCCGCAAGGTGCTGATGGCCTGGAAGGACGAGTGGGCCCTGGCCATGGCGGCCAGTTGCGGCTTTTCGCGCGTGAGCTGCGGCTTTGTGGGCGCCAGCGACGGCTGGCGCGACCTGATGGACAACTACCGCATGGATTGGGAGTTCGGGTCGGCCACCGGCGGCAACGTGTCCATCATGGGCGAGATCGATCTGGCAGGCGAAGGGCGCTGTGCCGGCTTGAATGGAAATCACCGCGCGGGTGCGAAGGACGGCGCCTACGCGGAGTTCACGCTGGCCATCGGCATCGGCGAAGGCACGCACACCGCCGCGCAGAAAACCATGGGCGCGCTCTCCCTCGACTACGACGAACTGCGCACGCGCTTCATCGCGCAGTGGCAGCGCGCCGCCAATCCCGAGTGGCTCGCGGCTAAGGCGCAGGATGGCGGCAAGCTGATGCGCGCCAGCCATAACGTGCTACTGGCGCACGAGGACAAGACCTACGCGGGCGCATTCGTGGCTTCGGCTTCCATCCCCTGGGGTCAGGTGATGAGCGACGACGATATGGGCGGCTATCACCTGGTGTGGACGCGCGATATGGTGCAGACGGCTACGGCGCTGCTGGCCTGCGGGCGCGTGGAGACGGCACGGCGGGCGCTCGTCTACCTGGCCTGCACGCAGCAGCCCGACGGCGGCTTTGCGCAGAACTTCTGGATCGACGGCACGCCCTACTGGCGCGGTAAACAACTCGATGAAGTGGCTTTTCCGATCATTCTGGCGTGGCGGCTGTGGAAAGCCGGCGGATTGGGCGAGCTGGATATTTTTCCCTTTGTGGAACGCGCCGCCGGATGCCTGGTGCGCCAGGCGCCCATCACCCACCAGGAACGCTGGGAAGAAAACGCCGGCTACTCGCCCTCCACGCTGGCCGCGGTGATATCAGGGCTGATCTGCGCGGCTGAGATGGCGCGCGCCTGCGACGGCGATGTGATGGGGCCATTCCTAGAAGAGTTTGCTGACTGGATCGAGGGCCATCTTGAAGACTGGACGGTAACCAACAGCGGCGTGCTGCATCCAGACGTGAAGCGCCACTACATGCGCATCCGTCCGCCCGAAATTGGCGAAGCGTATGCGTGCGAGAGCTGCGGGACCGAAACTATCCGGCTGAACAACCGGCCTCCCGGCACGCAGGTGGAATTCGAAGCCCGCGAGATTATCGATGCCGGTTTTCTGGAGCTGGTGCGCTACGGCGTGCGGCGCGCCGACGACCCCCTGATCGTGGACTCGCTGAAAGTGGTGGACGCGGTGCTGAAGCGCGATCTGCCGCAGGGTCCCGGCTGGCGGCGCTATAACCACGACGGCTACGGGCAGCGCTCCGACGGCAGCGCCTTCAAAGAATGGGGCCATGGCCGTGCGTGGCCGCTGCTCACCGGCGAGCGCGCGCATTATGAGCTGGACGCGGGCAACGACGTCGCGCCGCTCATTCGCACCTATGAGGCTTTTGCCACCCAGGGCCAGATGCTGCCCGAACAGGTTTGGGACCAGCCCGATCTCCCCGGCCTTGAGCTATGGCAGGGCAAACCGGCCGGCTCGGCAGTCCCGCTGGTCTGGGCGCACGCCGAATACCTGAAACTGCTGCGCTCCGCAATCGATGGAAAGGTCTTCGATCGCATCGAACCGGTGTACGCGCGCTACTCCGATCCCATGGGCCGAAGGAATATCTGCCGCGGCATCGAAATCTATACGCGGCAACGGCCCCTTCAAAAAATGGCGGCAGGGTGTACGCTGCGGATTCTCGATGAGCGGAGGTTTGACGTGGTGTGGACTGCGGACGGATGGAAGACGACGCGAACGGCCGCCAGCCGCGGGTTCGGGAGCGTCGGTTTCAGCGCCGATATCACGCCGCCTGCCGGAGGCGGCGAGATCGTATGGACCCTGCATTGGATCGATTCCGGAGCGGGGACCGACGCCTGGCTTGGATACAATGTGAAAGTAGAGATCGAGACCGCTTAGCGGTATCGTGAATAAAAATCAACGGCACGGCCTCGATCTGCGATTCGACCCGCGCTTTTGTCCCATCTTCGTCGAGGCGTTTCTTCACTTCTCATCGTCAGCGAAAGGATCTTCAGCCGTTATGACGACCATCCTCGCCAACATTTCCCTCGATCAGCTTTCCATCGACACGCTGCGCCTGCTGGCCGTGGACATGGTGGAGAAGGCGAAGAGCGGCCATCCCGGCGCGCCCCTGGGCTGCGCGCCCATGGCCTACCTGCTTTACCACAGGCTGATGAAGCACAACCCGGCCAACTCCCATTGGGCCGATCGCGACCGCTTCGTGCTTTCCAACGGCCACGCCTCCGCCTTGCTCTACAGCTCGCTCTATCTCTGCGGCTACAAATTGACCATGGACGACCTGAAGGGATTCCGGCAGTGGGAGTCGAAGACGCCCGGCCATCCTGAGAAGGGCGACGCCGACGGCGTGGAAGTGACCACCGGACCGCTGGGCCAGGGCATTGCCATGGCGGTGGGCATGGCCATCGCCGAAAAGCATCTGGCCGCCATCTACAACCAAGCCGATTTCAAGGTTGTCGATCATTACACCTACGCCATGTGCGGCGACGGCGACCTGATGGAAGGCGTTTCGCACGAAGCCGCGGCATTGGCCGGCACGCTGGGCCTGAGCAAGCTCATCTTCCTCTATGACGACAATCTGGTTTCGCTCGATGGTCCCACTTCACTCAGCTATAACGACGATGTGCTGGAGCGCTTCAAAGCTTATCACTGGCACGTGCAGCGCGTGGCCGACGGCAACGATCTCAATGCGATTGAAGCGGCCATCGAGGCCGCCAAGGCGGAGACTGAAAAGCCTTCATTCATTGCGGTGCGCACCGTTATCGGTTACGGCAGCCCCAAGGCGGGCACAAATAAGGTGCACGGCGAAGCTATGGGCGCGGCAGACACGGCGGCCACCAAACGCTTTTTCGGCTTTCCTGAAGACAAAAGCTTTTATGTTCCCGATGACGCGCTGGCCAACTGGCGCCAGGCCGTGGATCGCGGCAGGCAGGCCGAGGCCGACTGGAAAAAACTCTTCGATGGCTATCGCGCCAAGTTTCCGGCGCTGGCCGCGGAGTTTGAGCGCACGCAGAGCGGCAAAATGAAAGATGGCTGGCAAGATGCGATCCCAAGCTTTTCGACCGGAAAGCCGATGGCCACGCGCAATGCCGGCAATGCCATCATGAATGCTCTCGCCGAGCCGGCGCCGGAACTGTTCGGTGGCGCGGCCGATCTCACCGCCTCCACCAAAACCATTTTTAAGAACAGCGAGAGCTTCCATGTGAATCCCGCCGGCCGCAACGTCTTTTTCGGCGTGCGCGAGTTCGGCATGTGCGCGGCGGTGAATGGAATGGCCGCTCACGGAGGGCTCATCCCTTTCGGGTCTACCTTCTTCTGCTTCTCCGATTACGCCAAGCCGGCCATTCGCCTGGCCGCCGTGATGAAGATTCATTCCATCTTCGTTTTCACGCACGATTCGATCGGCCTGGGCGAGGACGGTCCGACGCATCAACCGGTCGAGCATCTGACCATGCTGCGCGCCGTGCCCGGACTTACGGATTTCAGGCCTGCCGACGCCAACGAAACAGCGGCCTGCTGGCGCTTGGCGCTGGAGCGTACCGGCCCCAGTTTCTTCGCGCTCAGCCGCCAGGATCTGCCGGTCATCGATGCTTCCCAGCTTGACGTCTATTCCGGCGTGAGCAAGGGCGCGTATGTGCTTAAAGACTCCGACCACCCGCAGGTCATTCTCATCGGTACCGGCTCGGAGCTTTGGCCGGCGATCGATGGCGCCAAACGCCTGGCCGCGGAAGGCATTCGCGCGCGCGTGGTCAGCATGCCCAGTTGGAAAATCTTCGAAGAACAATCGGCAGCGTATAAAAAGGGCGTGCTGCCGAAAGATGTGCCCAAGCTGGCCATTGAAGCCGGCGCTACCTTGGGCTGGTGGAAGTACGTGGGACAGGACGGCGCAGTCATCGGTATTGATCGTTTCGGCGCATCGGCGCCCGGCCCCATCGTGCTTGAGAAGCTTGGATTCACGGGCGAGAATGTAGCGGCAACGGCGAAGGCGTTAGTGAAATAGCCAGTCAGCGAGTTAGCGGGTCAGCAGTGAGACCCCAGGAAGAAAGCGGGCGAAATCACGCGGAGCGACGGGAAAGATCGGCAATCGGCTGCGGTTTGAAGCCTTCAGCCCGTATTCGCTGACTTGCTGTCTTGCCCACAGGAAAGGATACAGACCTTGAAGCTCGTAATCGGTTCCGATCACGCAGGATATGTGTTGAAGGAGGAAGTACGCGCCAACCTGACCGCGGCCGGCCATCAGGTGATCGACCTGGGTGCTTTCAATTCCGACCCTTCCGATTATCCCGACTTTGCCGTGCTGGTTGGTGAAGCCATCCGGCGCGGCGACGCTCCGCGCGGCATCCTCATCTGTGGTTCCGGCGTGGGCGTCTGCGTGGCCGCCAACAAGATGCCCGGCATCCGCGCCGGTATTTGCCACGACACCTACTCCGCCCATCAGGGCGTGGAGCACGACGATATGAACGTGCTGGTGCTGGGCTCGCGTATCATCGGCGCGGAGCTGGCCTACGAGCTGGCGCGCGCCTTCGTGGGCGCCAAGTTCAACTCCAGTGAAGAACGCTTCCAGCGCCGCTTCAAAAAAGTGCTGGCCATCGAGGCAAAATACTGCTGTGGCGCCGGTTCATCCAATCCCGCCTGAGTTCTTTGATTCCGGGCCGTTGAGGTGCCGGGCGCAAAGCCCATCTCGTCGAAATCACTAGCTCTCTGCAAGCCGCGAACCCCGGCATACGGATGAGGCGAGACCCGGAGAGATGAGAGAATCAAGCAGCAGCTCGCCGGCTGCATCTAAATCGACCTGATGCGCAAGAGCGCAGCGTTTGCCGCCACGGCCCGTAGGGCCCGCAATTGCTCAAATATCGAGACGGGCGGCCGACTCGCAGAACGCACGGAGAATGAAAGTCGATGCTGCCTTTCGACGCAATTCTGTTTGACGTAGGCGGCGTCCTGCTGACCAACAGTTGGGACGTGCGGGAGCGCGCTTCAGCCGCCGCCCATTTTCATCTCGACGAAGCCGATTTTCAGGCCCGCCACG
>JASHRF010000104.1 GCA_030037545.1 Acidobacteriaceae bacterium
GAGTCCCGTTCCAGTGACCAACAGCTCGGGCGTTTTCTCGCAGTCTCTGGGCGAGTTCGCGTTGGCCATGGTTCTCTATTTCGCCAAGGATTTCCCGCGCATGTTGCGCAACAAGGCTGCGCGCCGCTGGGAGCAGTTCGATGTGGACGAGATTGCCGGGCAGACGGTCGGCATCGTGGGCTACGGCGATATCGGCCGTGCAATCGCGCGCCGCGTGCACGCCATGGGCATGAAGGTGCTGGCTCTCAAACGCCACGCCCCTGCGGAGGGCGACCCTTGGGTTGAGCAGTTCTACACACCGAGGGAGCTGCACGCAATGTTGGCCCGCTGCGATTACGTTGCCGTCTCCGCGCCGCTGACCGGGGAGACGCGGCACATGATCTCCGACGCCGCGTTCGCAGCCATGAAGCCGGGCGGCGTGGTAATCAACGTGGGCCGCGGCCCGGTCATCGACCAGGCGGCACTGCTGCGCGCGCTGGAGCAGAAAAAAATTCGCGGCGCGGGGCTCGATGTCTTCGAGCACGAACCGATCCCGGCGGGCGATCCCATCTGGGATTTCGAGAACGTGTTCATCTCGCCGCATTCCGTCGACCACACCCGCGACTGGCTCGAACAGACCATGCTGTTTTTTCTGAAGCAGTACAGGCGCTTCCGAAAAGGCGAACCGCTGGAGAACGTCGTGGACAAGCGGTTGGGGTATTAGGGCTAATGCAGTTCACGGAATTCCTGGGGTTCCAGACACTGTGATCCTAAGGATTTGTATCGCGATGCCCCTGTTTGCATCTCATCTGCCATGAGCACAGAAAAAGCAACATTTGGAGCGGGATGTTTCTGGGGCGTGGAGGCGGCCTTTGCCGCCATCTCCGGAGTAACCGCAACTACCGTGGGATACGAAGGCGGATCGATGGACCGCCCCAGCTACAAGGATGTGTGCACCGACCAGACCGGCCACGCCGAAGTGGTCGAGTTGGATTTCGATCCGGAACAAATCGGCTACGAAAAGCTGCTGGATGCGTTCTTCGAGCTGCACGATCCGACCACGCTCAACCGGCAGGGACCGGACTGGGGCACGCAGTACCGCTCGGCTATCTTCGTCCATTCGCCGGAGCAGGAAGCTGCGGCGAAGGCCAAGATTGAGCAGCTTACGGCCGAAGGCCGCTACAAGCCCAAGCGCATCGTCACTAGAGTCGAGCCGGCGCAGACCTTCTGGCGCGCCGAAGAGTACCACCAGCGGTATCTCGAAAAGCGCGGCGAGAAGAGCTGCCACTTATAAAGCAGGGGACGAAGGAACAAAAGACCGAGGGAACGAGAAAACCGGCTTCGACCCTCCCGTATTCATGGCTGCGGCATCGAGAAAGTGCCCGACTGGCGCGCAGGGCTGATATGGGCTCGTTTCCTTGGTCCCCTTATTCCCTGTCTCTACGGCAACTGAGTCACGTCCCATCCTCCGCCTAGAGCCCGAACCAGGCTGACGCTAGCGGCGAACTGGCGGGATTCCAGGTTAATGGCCGTGGTTTGGTTCTGGAGCAGCGTCTGCTCGGCGGTCAGGACTTCAAGATAGCTTGTCACGCCGCCCTTGTAGCGCTGGTTGGAGAGATTGAAGGAACGCTGGGCGCTGGCGACGGCAAGCTGCTCCAAGCCAGCCTCCTGTTCCAGGATACGCAGGCCGGAGAGCTGATCTTCTACATCCTGAAAAGCGGAGAAGATGGTGTTGCGGTATGAGTCCACCTGTGCCTGGTACTGGTGCCGAGCCTGGTCAGTAAGCGCGTGGCGCTGGCCGGCGTCGAAGAGCAGCTCCGTGGCCTGTGCGCCCAGGCTCCACAGCGTGCTGGGGCCCTGAATCCAGGTGCCGGGATGGGCGCTCTCAAATCCACCCGAGGCGCCAAGCGGAATGGTGGGATAGAAGGCGCTGATCTGGATGCCGATCTGGGCGTTGGCGGCGGCGGCCTGGCGCTCGGCTGCGGCAATGTCGGGACGGCGCTCGAGCAGTTGCGAGGGCACGCCGGTAGGCACCTGCGGCAGCGGCCGGTCGAGCGGCGAAAAGGGAACGCTGAAAGTGCTCAAGTCGTAATTGGCGAGGGTGCCGATGGCGTGCTCGAACTGCGCGCGCGCTACGCCCGCGTCCACCAACTGGGCGCGGACGGTTTCAAGCTGCGTCTCGGCCTGGGCCACATCCACCGCAGTGGCTACGCCGCCGGAGAGGCGCCGCCGGGTCAGCTCGAGCTGGCTCTGGAGGTCTGCGACCGTGTCGCGAAGCAGACGAATCTGGGAGTCGAGTCCGCGCAGCTCGAAGTAGTCGGTAGCCATTTCGGCCTGCAGGGCAAGATCGAGATTCGCTTCGTCGGCGGCGCTGGCTTGTGCGACGGCGTGCGCCTGCTCCACGGTGCGGCGAATGCGGCCAAAGAAGTCCGGTTCCCAGCTCGCCTGCCCGGCGAGGACAAACTCGTTGTATTGCGTGGGGGTGGTGGAACTGGGCGCGAGCGGCTCATTGGGAGCGTATTTGTTGGCGCTAATGGCGGCGTTGGCGGAAACCGTGGGAAAGAAGTTGGCGCGAGCCACAGCCACCTGGTCGCGCGCAGCAAGATAAGTTTCGACGGCCTGCTTCAACTGCACGTTGACTGCGGCAATGCGGTCTTCGAGCGCATTGAGCCGCGGGTCCTGGTAGATCTCCCACCAATTGCCTTTCAACATGCCATCGGAGGGATTGGCTGGGGTCCATTGACCCCCGGCGGGGTTGGGCGGTGGAACGACCGAAGACGCGCCGGTTTCCTTGTAGGCTGCGGGAGCGGTAAAGCCCGGCTTCTGGTAGTTGGGGCCGACGGGTTTGCAGCCGGCGAGGAAGGTCGTGACGGCGAGGAGCACGAATGTTGAGATTTGTGGTCTCCCACCCTTGCGACAGAAAAAAGTCGCACGGATGGGGCACCCGGCGAGGATTCGCGCCGCCCCTACGGGACTCGATTCATTTTGGGCGCGTTTACCCAGGACTGCGCTTCCCACCCCATCGACAAAATGCCGTCGATGGGGGCCCCGGTTTCGCTTGTCCTGGGCTATTTTCCGTTCGCCCCTCCGGGACGATTGTCCGCACTTCGACGACCGAAGAACAACCGCAGATCCTTCGGCTCCTCGCTGCGCTCGCCGCACAGGATGACAAGTTTTCGGGCACCGGCAAGTTCCGTCGGTCATTGTCACTTGCCTCCAGTGGCGGAGCCCTGGCCCGATGAATTGCCGCTCATGCTGCCGGAAACCGGAGCTGCGTTGCCGCCCGGTGCACGCTGTGACTGCACGACCGTCACGCGTTCGCCATCAATGAGCGAATCGGGCGGGTCCTGGATGATCTGGTCGCCGGCGGTGAGGCCATAGACCACCTGAACGGTCGCGCCATCGTCTTCACCGATTTTGATCGGAACCAGTTGCGCGACCGTCTCGCCCTTATTGTTTTTGACCACGGTTCCGACCTGCAGACCTTCTTTGCGGAAGATCAGCGCAGCAGCGGGGACGATGAACGTGGTTGTAACCGGAGCCACTTTGAAATGGACCTGCGCCAGCGCGCCGGGCATCAACTGGTCTCTGGTGTTGTTCACGTCGACTTCCACGAGCAACGTGCGGCTGACCGGATCGATGGCGTCGGCGGTGCGCACCAGCGTGCCCCAGAAGGTCTTGCCGGGATATTCCGGGAAGGTGAGCGCGATCTTGTCGCCCCGCTTCACGGATTGCGAGTAGAGCTGGGGCACGTTGGTGTAGACCCGCAGCACCGACAAGGCCTGCATGTGGAAGAGCTCGACGCTCGCGCCGCTGTTGATCAACTGGCCGGTATCGATGTTGCGCGCGGTGACCACGCCGTCAAAGGGTGCGTAGACCTTTTCGAACGATTGCAGGGCTTTGAGGCGCTGCACGTTGGCCTGGGCGGAGCGCACGGAAGCCGACGTGGAGGCGGCCTGGTTCACAAACGTATCGGTGTCCTGTTGCGAAACCGCCTGAGACTTGACCAGGTCGCTGTAGCGCTTGGCCTGAATTCCGGCGTTATTGGCGGTCGCCTCCGCGGTGGCCAGGTCGAACTCGGCCTGGCGAAGCTGCTGATCGAGCTCCGGGGTCGCGATCTCAGCCAGCAGCGCGCCCTTTTTCACGTGCGCGCCGATATCGTAGTACCAGTGGAGGAGGTAGCCGTCGGTGCGGGCGTAGATGGGCGAATCGGTGAAGGCCGTCACGTTGCCGGGCAAAACGAAGTTGTCAGTGGGCGCGCCGGCTGCGGCCGGAGCAATGCCAACCGTGGGCGGCGCCTGCTGATCGGTGCGCTCGGCCAGCACGGTTCCCGTATGCTTGCGGTGCAGGATGCCGATGAAGGCCAGAATCAGAAAAACGGCGAAGACAACTAAGACGCCCATCAGCGCGCGGCGCGGCGAAACAGGCATTTGACCGGATGCGCCGGCCTGGTCTCCAGCCGTCGATTGGGAGTGGCGGTTTTCAGTGCTCATGGGTGTTGCTCCGGTTTCTCGTCGAATTCGTCAGTATCCGCGGCCAGCTCGCGGCCTGCGCCGCGGCGTTTGCGCTCCAGCCAGCCGTGAATGGAAGAGAAGAATGCAGGCACAAAAAAGAGCGTAGCCAGCGTGGCCAGCAACAGGCCTCCGATGACCGCGCGGCCCAGAGGCGCGTTCTGCTCGCCGCCTTCGCCGATTCCCAGGGACATGGGAACCATGCCGATAATCATGGCGAGGGCAGTCATGATGACCGGGCGTATGCGCACAAAGCCGGCGTTCAGCGCCGCCTGGCGCGCATCGCCCACCAGGATTTCCATCTGCTCCCGCGCAAAGCTTACCACCAGGATGGAGTTGGACGTGGCCACGCCCATGCACATGATGGCGCCGGTGAGCGCGGGAACGCTGAGCGTGGTGCCGGTGAAGAACAGGAACCAGACGATCCCGGCAAGCGCCGCCGGCAGCGCTGCAATGATGAGAAACGGATCGAGCCAGGATTGGAAGTTGACCACGATGAGCAGGTACACCAGCAAAATGGAGAAGGCCAGGCCGGAGAGCAGACCGATGTAGGAGCGGTACATGGTCTCGCTCTGCCCGCGCAGGATGAAATGCGAGCCGCGGGGCAGATCGTTCTGGTGCTCGGCAACGATTCTCTCCATGGCGCGGGTGACGCTGCCCAGGTCAGTGCCTTCCACGTTGGCGTAGATATCGATGACCGGCTCGATGTCGTAGTGACTGACTTCACCCTGTTCGGCGCCGGGCACGATACTGGCCAGGTTGCTGAGCACCTGCACCGGCCTGGGTGCGCCGGGAGCGGCAGTGGAAGCCGCGCCGGGCGCCACGGTGGAAGGAGCGCCGGGGTTTGAGGATAATGCGGCCCCGGGAGCTGAGGTGCTGGCCGATGCGCCGGTTTCCAATACCGAACCCGAACCGGTGATGGGCAGGCTCTTCAAACCGGCCATGGTATCGAGCCGGTACTGCGGCGACTGCACGGCGATGTTGTAGGAGACGCCGTTGCGCGGATCGAGATAGAACTCGGGGGTGGTCTGAAAGCTGCCGCTGAGTGCCACCAGCAGGCTTTGCGTTACGTCATCCTGCGTCAGCCCGGTATCCTCGGCGAAGGTGCGATCGACGTTGACCGTCAGGTTGGGGTAATTGAAGGGCTGATTGATACGCGCGTCGATGGCGCCGGGAATATAGCGCACCTGATTCAGCATGCGCTCGGCCAGCTCGCGATTGGCTTCGAGATTATTGCCGACGATCTGCAGATCGATGGGCGCCGCCAGTCCGAAGTCCAGAATCTGGGTGACGATATCGACCGGCGCTGTATAGAACATAACGCCGGGATAATCGCGTTTCAGCACCTGGCGAATCCTGGCGACATATTGCTGTGTCGGATGGTGGTCTTTGGCGAGCTGCACCTGGATGTCGGCGTCCTCAGGGCCCACGGGCGCCGAAGTCGAGTAGGACAGGTTGAGCGAGGAGCTGGGCAAGCCGATGTTGTCGAGAATCGTCACCAGCTCCCTGGGCGGAATCTGCTCGCGGATGGTCTGGTCGATGCGGTCGCAGAGCGCGGCTGTCTCCTCGATGCGCGTGCCGGTGTGGGCGCGGACGTGAATCTTGAACTGGCCGGCATCGACGGAGGGGAAAAAATCCTGGCCCAGTTCCGGCGCAAGGCACAGCGAGCCCAGCGCAAAAACCAGGAAAAGGATCAAAAAGAAGCGGGCGTGATCCACGCATACGGTGAGCAGGCGCAGATAGCCGTTGCGCATTTCCTCAAAGCGGTCTTCAAATGCGATTTGGAAGCGCAGCAGGGGATTGCGGCTGGTGCGCCGCCGTTGGACCTGGGCGTCGTCGTGCTCGTGCAGAAGATAGCGCGCCATGGTGGGCACCACGGTGCGCGAGAGCAGGTAGCTGGCCAGCATGGCGAAGACCACGGCCTCCGCCATGGGCACGAAGAGATAACGCGCCACGCCGCTCAACAGGAACATGGGCACAAAAACAATGCATATGGAGAGAGTGGAAACCAGGGCAGGGGTTGCGATCTGAGCGGCGCCGTCGAGAATGGCCTGCTCGATCTCTTTGCCTTCTTCGAGATTGCGGTTGATGTTTTCGATTTCGACGGTGGCGTCGTCCACCAGGATGCCCACGGCCAGCGCCAGCCCGCCCAGGGTCATGATGTTGATGGTTTCGTTGAGCGCGTGCAGCAGGATGAGCGAGCAGAGGATGGAAAGGGGAATGGAAACCGCAATAATCAGCGTGGAGCGCCAACTGCCCAGGAAAATGAGGATCATCACGGCGGTCAGGCAGGCGGCGATGATGGCTTCGCGCACCACGCCGCTGATGGAGGCGCGGACGAAGATGGACTGGTCGGAGACGGCTTCGATTTTTAGCGCGCGAGGCAGCTCGCCGCGAATGTAGGCCAACTTCTGGCGCACCCCCTTGATGATCTCGAGCGTGGAGGCCGAGCCGGTCTTGAGCACATTCATCATCACCGCGCGGCGGCCGTCCACGCGCACGATGTTGGTCTGCGGCGGATAGCCGTCGCGGACATGCGCCACGTCGTGAATATAGATGACGGCGCCATTCACGGCCTTGATGGGCAGATTGTTCAACTCGTTGAGGAAGGTGGGTGAGGAGTTGGTCTCCACCTGGTATTCGAAGCGGTTGATCTTGATGGTGCCCGAAGGCGCGATGATGTTTTGCGCGGCCACGGCGTTGATGACGTCGGCGGGCGACATGCCCTTGGCCTGCAGCGCGGCCATGTCGAGGTCAACCATAATCTCACGCGTTTTTCCGCCATAGGGGTATGGCGTTTGCGCGCCTTCTATGGTGGCCAGCTGGGTGCGGATATTGTTGGTGGCCAGATCGTTCAGTTGCTGCTCGTTGAGGCCCTGGCCGGAGAGCCCCAGTTGCAGGATAGGCACGCTGGAGGCGTTGTACTGGATGATGAAAGGCGGGAATGTGCCCGGCGGCAAACCGCGCAGCGTAACCTGGCTGATGGCGGTAACCTGGGCCACAGCTTCGCCGATATTCGCGTTGGGCTGAAAGAAGACCTTGATGATGCCCATGCCCACCACGGACTGGGACTCGATATGCTCGATGTCGTTGACGGTGGTGGTGAGGCCGCGCTCGCTGTTGAAGACGATGCGATTGGCGATCTGGTCGGCGGACAGGCCGGTGTAATTCCACACCACCGTGACCACCGGAATATTAATGTTCGGAAAGATATCGACGGGCGTGGTGTCGATGCTGAAGATGCCCAGGATCAGAATCAAAAATGCGAAGACGACGAATGTATAGGGCCGCCGCAGCGCAAGCCGAACAATCCACATCATACGGTAGGTACCCGCTCCCCGCCGGCGCGCCGGCGCTCGTCAACAGGCGGCCGTGACACGGCCCTGAGCGTTTGGCTCCGGAAGGGTGGTTGCAGCCGGATGCGATTCCGCGGTCAAATCAGTTCGCGTGAGCGAAGCAGTGGCGAATCGCTTCATCCCGGCACATTGCTGGCGGGGCCGAATCCCGCTTCCGCCCCATCCTATCCAAGTCATCCGGTTGAATTACCAGTTTAGTCGAAAGAAAAAGACGAGGGAAAAGCGCAAAAATGCCTACCCCTACTTTAGGACGTGCCGAGCCTTCAAAAAGATACATTTTCCGGGAAGTGGCGCTGATCCGCTACCCCAGCAGGCAATCGATCTTCGCCGCGAGTTGTTCGGGGGTGGTGCGCGGTCCGTATCTTGCCAGAATGTCGCCATTCCGCGCAGCCAAAAATTTGGTGAAGTTCCACGGAATTCTTCCCCGCGTGAGCGCGCCCCAGCGGCCGGGCTTCGCGCGCTTTAGAAAGCGATAGAGCGGATGCGCGCCGGGGCCATTCACTTCGATCTTGGCAAAGAGAGGAAAGCTGACGCCGTAATTGCGCGCGCAGAAACTGCCGATCTCGGCCGCTGAGCCCGGTTCCTGCCCGCCAAACTGATTGCATGGAAATCCGAGCACGGTGAAGCCGCGGCCGGCGCAAGCGCGATAGATCGCTTCCAGGCCCGCGTACTGGCGCGTAAAGCCGCAACGGCTGGCCGTGTTCACGATCAGCAGCACCCGGCCGCGAAACTCCGCCAGACTCGCCACGCGGCCATCGAGCAGCGGAGCCGAGAAGGAATAGAGTGTTGGCGCGGGTGCAATCATCAACTCATCGTACCTTTCCGGCGCGGTGGCGAAACTTCTGATGGGCTAAAAGCCCGCGTCTTTACGCGGCCTCCAGCCGCTCCTGGTTTGGGCCAAAGCGCCCGAACCCGCCTCGCTCCGGTAGACTGTGTTTAGGTCCCAGAAAGCCGGTTCACGGTCGATGAGGATCGCTCTCACAAGCGCGCCAGGCCAGGCGCGGCAGGGAGATTTTGGGAAGGTGAGAAGATTCCGGGGCGCGCCGCGTCTCCGGCGGTTGGTCGCGCGTGGCCGCGGTCCAATATAATCGAACTTTCCGTGAAGGCTAGACCGGATTTATCCGCAATTGAGGGTGTGCATATTTTTCCCGCGAAGCAGTTCTATGGACCGCACCAGTTTTTGTGCTCGGCGCAGGGTTACGGCTCGTCACTCCAGCGAACCCGGCTTTTCGCCCGGCTCATCGAGCCACCCCACGCTGGTGACTCCGACCCGGTGAAGATCGCGCGCACGTCCATCCGCGAACGGGACCCCCACGGAGAGGCCTTCATCCCTGGAGTGGGCGAACGGGGCCGGGGAGGCCACTGGGCCGGGCACGTCGCCGTCTGCGGGATGACCAGAATACGAGCCAGGATGCGGAACGCGGGCGTGGCCAGCCTAATGATGCTGCTGGCGCTGGCGGTGCTGGCCGTTCCGGCGCGGAGCCAGGACGCGCTGGCCGCCGGTCAGGCGCAAGCTCAGCCATCGCAGACCATCTATTCCATCCGCGTCATCGGCAATCGCCGCATTCCCAAAGAGACCATCCTGGCCCGGCTTTTTACGCACGAGGGCGACGTGTACGATCCGGTCTCCATCGAGCGCGACTTCAACTCCCTGTGGAACACTGGCTATTTCGATAAGCTGCGCATCGATCGCGAGGACACGGAAAAGGGCATCATCCTCAACATCTACGTGGTGGAGAAGCCCAATATCCGCGAGATCAACTATCACGGCTTGAACAGCATCACCCAATCCGATGTGCTGGACCGCTTCAAGAAAGAAAAGGTGGGGTTGTCGGTAGAGAGCCAGTTCGATGAGACCAAGATCGCTCACGCCGAGGCCGTCATCAAGGAAATGTTGGCCGAACACGGCCACCAGTTCGCCACCATCAAGACTGAGGTCAAAACCATTCCGCCGGCCTCGGTGCAGGTCAACTTCAACGTGAAGGAAGGCCCGGTGGTGAAGGTGGGCGAGATCAAGTTCACCGGCAACACCCATCTGAGCGCGCTCTACCTGCGCCGCTCGATGAAGAACCTGAAGCCCATCGGCATCCCGTATTCGATCATCTTCGAGGACCTGTTCGCGCAGACCTTCGACGCGTCCAAGCTGGAGGAAGACACGGAGCGTGTTCGCCAGGCCTACCGCGACAAGGGCTACGCCAACGCGGCGGTCGAGGAGCCGCACACCCAGATTCGCGACGAGGGCGGCCTGAACTGGTTCACCTTCCGTCCGCGCACGGGCAAGCGCATCGACATTCTGCTGCCCATCGAAGAAGGCGGCCGTTACCGGCTGGGCACCATCACCTTCACCGGCAACAAGGCGGTGAGCAACCTGAAGGCGCTGCGCGCCACGTTCCCCATCAAGGACGGCGAATGGTTCAACGCCACTGACATCGGCAAGGGCCTTGACAACCTGAAGAAGGCCTACGGCTCACTGGGCTATATCAATTTCGGCGCCATTCCGCACCTCACCTACGACGACCAGAAGAAGACCGTCTCGATGAGTATCGACATCGACGAGGGCAAGCAGTTCTACGTGTCGCGCATCGAGTTCCAGGGCAACACCATCACCCGCGATCGCGTCATCCGCCGCGAACTGCTGCTCGACGAGGGTTCGATCTACAACTCCCAGCTCTGGGAATACAGCCTGTTGCGCCTCAACCAGCTCCAGTACTTTGAGCCGCTCAAGGTCGATCAGGATTCCGAAGCCCACCAAGATCCGGATAACGGCACCGTCGAGCTGCTGCTCAAGGTGAAGGAAAAGGGCAAGAACTCCATCGGCATGAATGGGGGAATCAGCGGGCTGCAGGGCGCCTTCATCGGGGTCAACTACCAGACCAACAACTTCCTGGGCCTGGGCGAAACCCTCAGCCTGCAAGGCAACCTGGGAAGCATCAGCCGGCAGTTCATGTTCGGCTTCACGCAGCCCTATATTCGCAACCGCCCCATCAATATGGGCTTCCAGATCTTCAACCAGAAGCAGGATTACAACGCGGCCAAGAACTACCAGGTGACCACCGGCGCTTCGGCCAACCTGAGCGCGGCGGAGAAATCGCTGACCCAGAACTATAACCAGGCTTCCGACGGCTTCAACTACTCGCTCAGTTACCCGCTGCGGCGGCATACGTTCCAGCGCGTCGGTTTTACGTATTCGCTGACCAAATCGAGCATTACGGCCTTCAGCACCGCGTCGCAGACCTTCTTCGACACCATTGCCTTCCGATCGGGCATTCAGGGCTCGAATCCACTCGCCGGCATCGTCAGCAGCTCGTTATCGCTTAGCTACATGTACGACTCGGTCAGCAATCCGCTGCGCCCGCGCACCGGCAAGCAGTTTACGGCCGTTTTCCAGGCCACCGGCCTGTGGGGCGACGTGCGCTACATTTCGCCGCTGGTGGCATACAAGCGGTACATCCCCATCCATTACCTGAAGTTCGATCCCAATGGGCACAACATACTGGCGGTTCGGGCCCAGCTCGGCTATGTGCAGGGCTACGGTGGCGACGTGGCGCCCCCCAACAACCGCTTCTACTCCGGCGGCGAAGCCGATTTGCGCGGCTTCGATATTCGCGGCGCCATGCCCTACGGCTACGTGCCTACACGCGTCAATTTCCAGCTCACCAATCCCGACGGCTCCTGCGTCTATTCCAACGTCCAGAATCAGGCGGCAAACCAGTGCGTCGAGGTGCCGCTGCCGGTTTACGGCGTTGCCTCGATCGGCGGTGACACCAATCTAACCACCAACCTGGAGTACCGCATTCCGGTGGTGGGTCCGTTCACCTTCTCGTTCTTCGACGACTTCGGAATCGATTCGGCCCTGAGCCACGGCCAGTTGAAGCAGAGCCCGGAGGGATTCGCCTCGCTGACCGCGCCCCTCTACGGCTGCCCGGTCATTAACACCAACAGCTTAACTGGCTGCGAGGGCGGCATCCCGGGCAGCGAGGTGGGCTTCCTCGAAGACATCAAGCCCGTGGCCGGGACCAACTTTGTGCCCCGCATGTCTACCGGCGCGGAGCTGGGCTGGATCATGCCGGTCCTCAACGCGCCTTTCCGCATCTACTACGCCTATAACCCGCTGCGCCTCTACGAGCGGCCATACTGCGACGAGCCAGGAAGCGGATACCACGAGCTGAGCTGCTCAGCCGCGCTCATCACCCGCTCCATGTTTCCACCCGGTGGCGCCGGCGACTACACTTACGGCGAGGCGATCCAGGCTTACGGAGCCCAGGATGTCTTCCGCGAGCCGCGCAAGACCTTCCGGTTCGACATCTCCACGACCTTCTGAGAGATAGTAGTAAGCGAGCTAGTGTGGTGTCTCGGAAAAGCCTTTACAGCGTCCGTGCTTTTAGAACCGTCGAATTGCGCGAACTTCCTGTAAACCGTTTTGCGAGACACTACACTAGCGAGTCAGCGCCCCGCGAAATCGCCGGCTTGCTGACCCGCTGACTGGCTGACCCGACCGCAGGGCAAACGCCAGTCCAGAAAATGCTTTTCCAACTCGGCCGGTTCCTGCTCTTCTAAACTGATCCTTGGAAAATCCCATGCCAATGCGTCCCTGCTGGGTGGAGATCGACACCCACTCCCTCGAAGACAACTATCGCCTGCTGGAAACGCTCGCCGCTCCCCACGCGGAGCTGATGGCCGTCGAAAAGGCAGATGCATACGGCCACTCGCTGTCTCTATGCGCTCCAGCCGCGGTGCGCGCAGGTGCCCGCTGGCTGGGTGTGGCCAGCGTGGAAGAAGGCATAGCCGCACGCGAGCTGGTGCGCGCCGCGTCCCCCGGCCCAAATCCCGGCGTCCGCATTCTCGTCATCAGCGGCATTTTCCCCGGCCAGGCCGCGGCGCTCATCGCGCACCGCCTCACCGCCGTAGCCTGGGAGCCGTGGCACTTCGACGAGCTGGAAGCCGCCGCGCATGCGGCCGGCCTGGCGCCCGGCTCTCTGCCCATCCATCTCGAAATCGACACTGGCATGAGCCGCCAGGGCGCCGCGACCGACGCGCTTTCACCGCTGCTCGCCCGCTTCACTCCCGCCTCGTCACTACAGCTCGAAGCGGTGATGACGCATCTCCTGGCCGCAGACGAAGCCGGCGGCCGCGTCACCGCCGAGCAACTTGCGTGCCTCGATCGCGCCCTCGGCCTCATCTCCGCCGCCGGCCATTTCGCCGAATGGCTCAGCGTGGGCAACTCCGCCGCACTGCTGGCCGGCCAGGCCGCCGCCATCGCCGAGCTGGCCGCTCGCCACGGCATGAAGGCGCTGCTCCGCCCCGGCCTCGCGCTCTACGGCCTCGCGCCCGCCTTCGATCCTCCCTTTATCGACGAGCCCGACACGCTCGCTGCCGCGCGCGCCCACCTCAAACCCGTGCTCAAATGGAAATCCCGTGTAGTCAGCGTGCGCTCTGTGCCCGCCGGCGCGGTGGTCGGCTACAACGGCACATTCGTGGCCACCGAACCCATGCGCCTTGCGCTCATCGCCGCCGGTTACGGCGATGGCCTCGACCGCTGCCTCGGCAGCCGCTTCAGCCTGCTCGTCGCGGGTGAGCGCGCTCCTCTCGCCGGCCGCATCAGCATGGATCAATCCGTGATCGACGTGACGGAGATCCCCGGCGTCGAACCGGGTGACGAGGTGATCCTCATCGGCGCCCAGGGCAGCGAAACCATTTCGGCCTTCGACCACGCCCACGCCTGCGGAACCATTCCCTGGGAAGTCTTCACCCGCATCACCGCCCGGGTCCCGCGCATCCCGGTTTAGCCCTGCTTAGTCGTCCTCCTGAGCGACCGGAGCGCAGCGCAGGGAGTCGAAGGATCTGCGGCTGTTTTTCACCCATTTGAGGTCACTGAATTTTATAGGGGCACGCTCTCATCTGACCCCTGACCCCTGACCCCTGTCTTCATCCCGCGGCCATCTCCGACGCCATCGCCTTCAGCCCCGCCGCGCTGATCGCCGCCGCGATCATCGCCTCGCTCCCCACGCACGCGTTGAGCAGCATGTGGTAGAGCCCGCGCGCGCACCAATCCTGCTGGTAATGCTTCTTGATGGCCGCAGCGCGCCGCTTATCGAACGCCGCCAGGTGCGCCTCAGCGTGCTGCGCCTGCTCCGGAAACGTACGCATGTACCATTCCCGCTTTGCCTTCGCAGTGGCATACACAAAAATATGAAAGCACCCCGGATGCCCCATCAGCGCGCATGCCGATCCACGCCCTACCAGCACACAGTTGCCTGCCTTGGCGGCGTTAAGAATTTCCTGCTCGATCAGTTCCAGCATGCGCTGCGAATCGAACGTCCGGTCCTCGCCCGGCGCCGGCGCATAGACCGGATCCTGCCACAGGATTTTGCCGTAGCGGTAGTACCAGGGATCCAGCCGCTCGTCGTAGCGTTCGGCCAGCTTGGGATCCACGCCCGCCTTGCGCGCCGCGCCGCACACCAGTTCCGAATCCAGCAGCCGCCAGCCCAGCCGCTGGGCCAGGTCGTGCGCAAACTCTCCCCCGTGCGAGCCATACTCCCGCTCCACGGTGATTACCCGGATAGGCCGATGCATCATGAGGAAGAAAGACCTCCGCGAGCGCGAACCCCCGCGATTGGAGCATACAACGAATCCCGCGCGGAAAACAAAGCCGGTTTCCATCTACCACTCCCGTCGCCGACCTGATGACCGCGAATCGCGCAGCGCGAGCTAACTCGCCGCTTTTATACCTTGACGATCTACACAAGATGATGTAGATAATCTAAGTATGGGCAAACCAAGCGGCCTCGTCCAGGGCACTCTCGATCTTCTGATCCTCAAAACCCTTTCGCCCGGCGCCATGCACGGCTGGGCCATCGGCCGCCGCATCCAGCAGGTTTCCGGTGAGGTCCTGCAGGTGCAGCAGGGCTCGCTTTACCCGGCGCTGCATCGGCTGGAGCAGCAGGGCTGGATCAGGGCCAAATGGGCGGAAAGCGAAACCGGCCGCCAGGCGCGCTTCTACGCGCTCACCGCCGCTGGCCGCAGGCAGCTTGAATCGGAAGCCGCGAATTGGAGCCGCCTCTCCGCCGCCATCAATCTGGTAGTGAACGAAGCGGGATAAAGGCAGGATTACCGATCAGTGCGAGGGCTTTAGCCCCTTCAGGGAATACGCACTCAATCAGCAGTCGAGGAATCGATATGCTCTCGCTCGAAAAACTCCGGATACAACTGCGGATGCTCTTCCATCGCAACCGCGCCGCGCGCCAACTCGACGAAGAGCTCCGCTTCCATCTCGATCGCCAGATCGAAGAAAACCGCGCCGCCGGCATGAGCCCCGAAGAAGCCCGCCTCGCCGCGCTGCGCGCCTTCGGCAATCCCGCCCTGCTGCGCGACCAGATCAGCGCCACCTGGAGCTGGAACTGGTTGGAGTCGCTGGTGCGCGACTTGCGCTACGGGGTACGCGGACTGCGGCGCGCGCCGGGATTCTCGATAATCGCCATCGGCACCATGGCATTGGGTATGGGCGTCACGTCGGCGCTGTTCACGGTGGTGCGCAGCGTGCTCCTCAAGCCGCTGCCCTTTCAGGACCCGGACCGGCTGCTGATGCTCTACGAGCACAGTACGTTCGGCAATTTTCCTTACAACCAAGTCGCTCCGGGCATGTTTGCGGAGTGGCGGAAGCAGAATCGCACCTTCTCCGGCATCGCTCTCTGCGGCTACGCCGGTTACAACCTTTCCGGAGCCGGCGAGCAATTGCCGGAGAGCGTGCGCGCGGCCACTTTCTCCTGGAACCTGCTCCCGACCTTGGGCGTGCAGCCGGCGCTGGGGCGCAACTTCACCGCCGCCGACGATCAACCCTCTGCGAATGGAACTGTGTTGCTGAGCTGGGGCTTGTGGAAGCGGCGTTTCGGCGGCAGTCCCGCCATTCTCAATCGCACCATTCTGCTCGACGACAAGCCCTATACCGTGATCGGCGTCATGCCGGCGTGGTTTGCATTTCCACAAGCCGATATTCAGCTTTGGACACCGGTTTACTACAAGGAGCCGCCCGACTACATGCGCTTGGTGGATTCGCACGATTTTCGGGTGGTGGGGCGGCTCAAGGCGGGAGTGACGGCCTCGCAGGCGGCGGGCGACCTTTCGCTGATCACACGCCGCATCCACGACCAGCATCTCGACGATCCCTTCGTGAGCACCGGGGCCAACGTGCGTCCGTTGCTGGATGCGATCGTGGGAGACATGAGGACACCGTTATACGTGCTCCTCGGCGCCACTGGCTGCCTGTTGCTGATCGCCTGCCTCAACGTAGCCAACCTGCTGGTGGCGCGCGCCGCGGCTCAGCGCAAAGAGTCCGCGGTGCGAGCTGCATTGGGCGGCCGCCGCCTGCACATTCTGCGCCGCCAGTTAGCTGAGGCGCTGCTGTTGGCTGCGGCCGGGGGCGCTGGCAGCCTGGTGGTCGCCTCAGGTATCGTGCAGTGGTTCGTAGACACGCGGCCCGGCATGGCGCGCGTAGAGGCCATTCACATCGATGGGGTTGTGGCTGTCGTGGCCGTGG
>JASHRF010000105.1 GCA_030037545.1 Acidobacteriaceae bacterium
TGATGGTTGGATGCGTTTTTGGGTGCGATTAACATGCGGATTTGTGCGAGAAAACTTAACTTCTTTGCGCTTCTTTGCGCCTGCCGGCCCCGGATTCTCGAGCAGCCACGAGTGCCTGGGAACGTTTTTTCACAGCATAGCGGAACGGTGAAATTAACCCGCAACGAAGGGCGAAAATATATTTCCCGCCGAATGAGTGCGATGCGGGCGATGCGGCCTTGGCAAGGACTTGACAACGGCTGCGCGAAGAAGAGGACTCCTTCAACAGGATGGCTGGTTTTTTGACGCGATTGCCCTGGCCGGGGTCCGGAGCACCGGGAAGCACTTCTCTACTCTCGGTTAGAATTCGATTCGGTGACCCAACCGCCCCTGGACCTCGGGATCTCCCAACGGCCGAGACTTGCACCCAAGCTCGGCCTCTTCGACGCGACCATGATGGTCATGGGCGGCATTGTCGGCGCCGGCGTCTTCATGAACCCTTACGTCGTCGCCCAGCAACTGCACTCTCCCGTGCTCATCCTCTCCGTCTGGCTTGCCGGCGGCGTCATCGCCATCCTCGGCTCTTTCATCTATGCAGAGCTCGGAGCCCGCATTCCAGAGGTTGGCGGACAGTACGAATATCTTCGCCAGTCCCTCCACCCGGTCTTCGGATTCCTCTACGGATGGGCCCTCCTCCTTGTGATTCAGACCGGCGGCATGGCCGCCGTCGCCGTCACCTTTGCCCGCTACTTCCTTGAACTCACCGGCCTGCCTTACTCCGAACATTGGGTCGTCGTCATCACCCTGGCCGTGCTCACCGCCGTGAACTGCCTCGGGGTCAAACCCGGCGGCCGCTTCCAGAGTGTGCTCATGGTGCTCAAGATCGCCGCCATCGCGGCGCTCATCGGCGCCGGCCTGTTCCTGGTCCGCGCACCCAAGCCCCTGCTTCACCCCGTCCTCGATCGTCCCGTCAGCTTCGACCTGCTCACCGCATTGGGCGCGGCCATGGTCCCTGTTCTCTTTTCCTACGGAGGCTGGCAGACCACGAACTTCATCGCCAGCGAAATTCGCGACGCGCGCAAGAATCTGGGCCGCGCTTTGGTGATCGGTGTTGCGGCCGTGGTGGTGCTCTATGTCGCGGTGAACATCATCTGCCTCCGCGCCCTGGGAGTCACTGCGCTCGCCCGCACCAGCATCCCGGCCAGTTCGGTCATGCAGATTGTGGCCGGCCAGCGCGGGGCGCGTCTCATCGCCTTCGGTATCGCAGTTTCGACGGTCGGCTTCCTCAGCCAGTCCGTGCTCACCGGGCCGCGCGTCTATTTCGCTATGGCTGAGGACGGCCTCTTCTTTCGCAGCGTGGCTTATCTCGCGCGCAAAACCCAGGTTCCCGTCGTTGCCATCGTGCTGCAGAGCGTGTGGACGGCCGTCATCGCGCTCAGCGGAAAATACGAACAGATCCTCAATTTCCAAGCTCCGATCGATTTCACCTTCTTCGGCCTGAGCGCCACCTGCCTGTTTGTCCTCCGCAGGCGCGATCGCAGCCGCCCCACCGGCAATGCCGGCTTTCGCTTCCCCGGCCATCCGTTCACGACTCTCATCTTCATCCTCTCGTGCTGGCTCATCGTCGCCAACGCCTTGTGGAAGTATCCTGGCAATAGCTCCATCGGATTTGTGATTATCCTTATCGGATTACCGGTGTACGCGCTGTGGCAGCGGCGCCGGCTCAGGGAGGCAACGGAATGAGCAACGCGCGCGCCATCGCGTCCAGCTATCTGGAGTGGGCGAAACTCTACTCGCCGGCAAAATACAATCTTGCCACCAGCGGCATCATGAGTTTTCCGCTCGCGGAGCTGCACGTTTCGCCTGAGGATCTTGAAATCAACGGTCCCACGGTCTATGGCTACGAGCCGCTCCAGGAGCGTCTGGCGCGCAAGTGCCGTGTCACTCCGGATTGCGTTGTTGCCGCGGCCGGCACCGCCATGGCGAATCATCTGGCCATGGCAGCGCTCCTCGAACCGGGCGACGATGTCCTGATCGAGCAGCCAACCTATGGACCGATCCTGGAAGTGGCGTCGTATCTCGGCGCCAACATTCTCCGCTTCGAACGTCGCGCCGAGCAGGACTTTCAGATCGATCCCGGCGAAGTGGCGCGGCGCATCACGTCGAAAACCCGCCTCATCTGTGTGACGAATCTGCACAATCCGTCGGGTGCGCTTACCAGCGAAGAGACCCTGGCCCGGATCGGCGAGATCGCGCGGAACCGCGGCTCGCAGGTGCTCGTCGACGAAGTCTATCTCGACATGGCTTACGGCCAGCCGGTACGCTCGTCGTTCCATCTCGGCAGCAATTTCGTGGTTACCACCAGTCTTACCAAGGCCTACGGTTTAAGCGGCCTCCGTTGCGGCTGGATTCTGGCGCAGCCTGACCTTGCCAGGCGCATGTGGCGGCTCAACGACCTCTTCGCAGCCAGCCCCGTTCATCCTGGCGAACTGCTCGCCGTGGTGGCCCTCGATCACCTGAACAAAATCGATGCGCGTGCCCGCGCGCTCCTCGAAACCAACCGCCAAGCCCTGGATGCGTTCTTCAGCGGCCGCAGCGATCTCGACGGCTTCCGTAGCGCCTGGGGCACGGTGAGTTTTCCGCGCTTGAAAAACGGCTCTGTCGATGAGTTCTGCGGGTTCCTGCGCGCCCGCTACGAAACCAGCGTGGTGCCAGGACGGTTCTTCGAGATGCCCGACCATTTCCGCATCGGCATCGGCGGCGATCCTGCCATGACCGGCGAGGCATTGAAGCGTTTGGGCGCGGCGCTGGACGATTGGGGAACAATCCCATCATGACCCCGGCGCCTCGCGTCCGCATCGGCATTGACTGGGGCGGCACCAAGATCGAGGCGCTGGCCATGGACGCCGATGGCTGCGAACTCCGCCGTGTCCGCGTCCCCACGCCGCGACACGATTACGAGGGCTCCATCCGCGCGGCTGCGGAGCTGGTCGCATCCATCGAGTGCGAAGTCGGACGCACCGGCCCCGTTGGCGTCGGCATTCCCGGCACGGTAGTGCCCGCCACCGGCCTGGTGAAAAATGCCAACTCCACCTGGCTTAACGGACGGCCGCTCGAGAAGGATTTGTCGGCCGCGCTGGGCCGCGCGGTGCGCTGCGTCAACGACGCCAATTGCCTTGCCGTCTCTGAAGCCGTCGATGGCGCGGCGGCCGGCCAGGCGGTCGTCTTCGCGGTGATTCTCGGCACCGGCTGCGGCGGGGGCATCGCCCTCGATGGCCGAATGCACTGCGGCTCCAACGGCCTGGCCGGAGAATGGGGCCACAATCCGCTCCCCTGGCAGCGCCCCGACGAATATCCCGGCGACCCGTGCTACTGCGGCCAGCGAGGCTGCATTGAGCGATGGCTTTCGGGTCCGGCACTCGAAGAGGATTACCGCCGCGCCTCGGGATGCGCGCTTCCCGGGTCCAAAATCGTTTCCGCAGCCGAGGCAGGCGAAGCACATGCCATGGCCGCGCTGGAGCGATACGAGGATCGCCTGGCTCGCGCGCTCGCCCAGGTGGTCAACCTGCTGGATCCCGACATCGTGGTGCTGGGCGGCGGCCTCTCCCGCATCGAGCGCCTCTATCGGTACGTGCAGCCAAAGATCGCCAACTGGGCCTTTGGCAAATCCGCGGCCACCTTGCTGGTTCCCGCGAAGCATGGCGATTCCAGCGGCGTCCGCGGCGCGGCCCGCCTGTGGCCATGATGGGCACATCCCGTGGCGACCGCCGTGCGCAAAGCCGGTCAGCCTGAACTCCACGCCCCGTATAGTGAAAAATTCCGGCCGTGTGGCCGTCCAGGGGGAAATTATGAGAACAACCAGATACCACGCAGCGTTTAAAGATTATCGCGTCATCGCGTAGCGGACCTGCTCTTCGATGGCGGAGATTTCGAGGGGTTTGCGATTGGCGCGGATCAGGGCCAGATTGAGGGCGGCGAGGTCAACCGATTTGAAACGCTGCCACGCGGCAACGTCCGCGTGCGCGACCTGGCTCATCTGTTTGAAGATTTCCAGCGCCTGCTCAGGAGCCGGGCGATGGCCGCTCTCAACCATGTCCAAAGCCGCGGCCAGGCCGGAATTGGCCTGGGCGAGACCGGCAGTTTCGGCGCCGCTCTGCTCGTCCGCACCTTTGCCGCCGCGAATCTCTTCGAGGTGTGCGAGAGCAGCGTGGATGGAGCGTTCGAGATCGGGCGGATTGGCAGCGCCGGGCGCGTCGAGTTTCTTCAACTGGCTGGCTACACTCTCGACCTCGGCCATGGCTTTGCGGGTCAGGAGCGTTTGCTTGTAGATGGAGCTGGCCAGGGAGAATTGCCGGTCGAGGACCTGCGCCGTTGCCGCAACGCGTGGGTCCATGATGACGCGCAGAGGACGATCGAACTGGACGCCATCGGTGGTGAGGCGCAGCGTGTAATTGCCCGGCGGCACGCGCGGGCCGGTCGGAACGGCCGATTCGTCGTCATCATCGATCAGCGATGAGCCGGCGCCCCAGGCCGAGAGATCCCATATAAAACGATGCTCGCCGGCGCTGGTTTCGAGAACCTGCGGCTTGGGGAACCAGCGCTCCGCGATGGGCAGGAGCGGGCGCTTGACGGTGGTTTTGTCGGCACTGGAATAATGGCGCAGCACGCGGCCCTGCGCGTCGAGCACGGCAAGCGTAACCGCCGTCGCGGTTACGGGAAGGTAGTAATCGACGATGGCGCCGTCGGGCGCATTAGCAGCCTGCGGTTCTTCCGGCGGCAGAGGCGTGCCGAGAAAACTGTCGTTATCCACACGCACTGCCGGGGGCGGAGCATACAGATAAGCACGCGCGGTTTCGACTTGAGCGGCCTGGCGAAGCGGAGCGATGTCATCGAGCACCCAGAAGGAACGGCCGTGCGTGGCGACGATGAGATCGCTTCCGTTGATGTTCAGATCGCGCATCGAGGAGACCGGCAGGTTGAGGTCGAGGGACTGCCAGTTCCGGCCGGCGTCGAAGGAGACGTAGACGCCGAACTCCGTGCCCGCGAAGAGCAGGTTACGCTGGACAGGGTCTTCGCGCACGGCACGGAGAAAGTGAGTAGGCGCGATGCCGTTGACGGAGAGTTGCCAGGTCTTGCCATAATCGCGCGTGATGTAAAGGTAAGGCTTCTGGTCGTCGAGGCGATGACGGTCGACGGCCGCGTACGCGACCGCGGGATCGAAGTGGGAAGCTTCAATGAGTGAGATTTTGCTCCACGGCGTGAGTCCGGGCGGAGTAACATCGCGCCAGGTTTTGCCGCCGTCGGTGGTCAAGTGAATCAGACCGGTATCAGAACCGGCCCAGATCTGCTGCGCATTGAGCGGCGAGGGCGCGATGGTGTAGACAACGCCGTACCCGCGCTGCTCGGCGTTATCAACGGCGAGCGGTCCCTGATGTTCCTGAGCGCTGCCGGCAACAGCGACGGCGCCGGTAAGGTCGGGGCTGATTTGCGTCCAGTGGAGGCCACCGTCGGTAGTCTTCAGCACGTATTGCGTGCCCAGGTAGAGCGAGTTCTTGCCGACGGGCGAGAAGACCAGCACCGGCGTCCACGGGTCGCGATATCGGCGCTTGTTGATGGAGACGTCGAAGCCGCCGAGAGGCCACGGAGTGATCTCCTGGCTGAAAGAGGTGCGGCGATCGAAGCGCATGACGCCGCCATAGGTGTCGGAAAGATAGATGATGTTTTCATCATCAGGATCGAGGGCGATGTAGCCACTCTCGCTGCCGCCGGGGAGAAACCAATCGCGCGTGTCTATGTATCCGTGGTCGGAGCGGCTGTGCACGGCAATGGCGCCGCTATCCTGCTGCGCTCCGTAGATGGTGTAAGGAAAACTGTGGTCGGTGATGACGTGATATAGCTGCGCCGTGGGCTGGTTATACCAGGTGGTCCATGTTTTGCCGCGATCCAGGCTGATAGATGCGCCCTGATCGACACCGAGCGCGAGATGGGAGGGATTCTGCGGGTCGATCCAGACTTGGTGATAGTCGTCGCCGCCGGGCGCGCCGCGCACAATCTCGATGGTCTTGCCGCCGTCCGGAGTGCGGTAGAGAGCGACGTTGGGAATATAGAGAACATCGGGATCGGTGGGATCGATGGCCAGCGAACTGAAGTACCATGCGCGGCTGGTGAGGCGCGGGTCGGTGCTCATGAGCGTCCAGGTGGCGCCAGAGTCGTCGGAGCGATAAAGGCCGGAGTGGCCGGGACAGTCGATGGTGGCATAGACGCGGAGGCCATCGGCGCCGACCGCGATGCCGGTGCGGCCCCACGCGCCATCGGGCAGACCATGGCCGGAGACTTCGGACCAGTGCTCGCCGCCGTCGATGGACTTGTAGAGACCGTTACCCTGGCCCTCCAAAGGCCCATAGACGCTCCACGGCGGTCGATGCGCATTCCACGTTGCGGCAAAGAGAATTTGGGGCTGGCCGGCAGCCATGGCGAGATCTGCGATGCCGACATCGGGGCCTTTATCGAGCACGCGCCGCCAGTGGTCACCGGCGTCGGTTGACTTGTACACGCCGCGCTCGTCGCTGGGTGCGTAGGCGTGGCCGAGCACACCCACATATACGGTGCGCGGGTCATGCGGATCGACGAGAATGCGGCTGATTTGGCGCGAGTCGTCGAGGCCGACGTGGGTCCACGTCTGGCCGCCATCGACACTGCGATAGACGCCGTCGCCGGAAGCCAGATCGGAGCGGATATCGGATTCGCCGGTGCCGGCGTAGATCACGCGCGGATCGGATGGAGCCACGGCGAGCGCGCCAATAGAGGCGACGGGCTCGTGATCGAAGATGGGTTGCCAAACCGTGCCGGCATCGGTGGTTTTCCACACGCCGCCATCGACGCCGCCGAAAAAGAAGGTGTTGCCGCCGCCGGGTACGCCGCTGACGGCGACCACGCGGCCGGCGCGAAACGGGCCGACGAGGCGCCAGTGCAGGCCGTTGAAGAGCTGCGGGGAGACCTGCTGCGCGGATACGCAAAGCGTAGCGCCGGCGGCGAACACGAGCGCGGTTGAGCTCAGAAAAGAGAGACGGCGCGAAGGGAAGCGGCCAAAAGAGATCATCGTTGATTCGATTTTGAATCGGAGGGGTCGGAATGAGCAAGAGAATTAAGCTATGAGTGAAGGGGTGGTGTGGCACGAATGGGAGAAATCGGCGATCCTGAAATCATTATGCGATTTTCAATTGGACGGCGAATTGGCCTCTTGATTCCAATTATGCTGGCTGCAGCGGCCTATCCAGCGGGTGCGCAGAGCCCGGATACCGGCGCTCTGCGCGGTACTGTCCTAGACCCCAGCGGCTCCCCGCTAGCCGGCGTAACCCTCACCATTGAAGACGCGCAGCATCATATCCTGCGCACGGTGCGCAGCGACGCGCAGGGCGCCTTCGCTGCTGAAGCGCTGCCCGCTGCGCAGCCGCTCGTGGTCGAGGCGTCGGCCTCCGGATTTGCCAATGCCGAATCGTCGCCGATGACCATCGTCGGCGGCTCGACGGCCAGCCTGCAGCTCCGCATGGCCCTGGCCAGCATTCACGCTCAGGTGGTTGTCACCGGCGCGGCCGGCGAAGTCCGCACCGACGAGCCCCAGCTCGGCGACACCCTCACCGCCGCGCAGATGCAGGCCACGCCGCTCCTCAACCGCCGCATCACATATCTTCCCCTGCTCAACGCCGCCAACCGCCAGGCCATCAACCAGGGCGACATCTTCATGAACCAGGATCTCATTACCGCCAACGGCACCGGCCGCCGTCAGACCTGGTTCGAGGTCGACGGCGCCAACGCCGACGATATGTGGGCGCGCCAGACGATCTTCACCAACGTCCCCATCGACGCCATCGCCGAAATGACCGTCCTCGACAACGCCTTCGCCGCCGATTACGGCTTCGGCGAGGGCGCGGTCGTCAACATCGTCTCCCGCATCGGCGGCGCGCAACTGCACGGCGACCTCCTCGGTCTCTGGCGGCCCTCCGCGCCGGAAGGGAAACTCTCCGGCTTCTCCACCTCCACGGCCACCAGCGGCAACGACATCGTCAATGACACCCTCGATCAGGGCGCGGCCACTGCCTCCGGCCCGCTCACCCATTCTGCCCGCACCGTCTTCCTCGCCTCCTGCGAATACAGCTATCAGGACCGTGCCTCGCCGGTCATTTCCCCGCTCGCGCCGGGAAACTTTGTCGGCCACTATCGCGATCTCCTCGGCTTCCTGCGCTTCGACCGCACCCTTTCCGATAACCAGCGCGTCTTCCTGCACCTGGGCTCCGACGGCTTTTTCGACACCAACCCCAATGGCATCGTCGGAGGCAACACACTGCCCAGTGTTGACCGCATCTTCCACCGCCGC
The DNA here is from genome assembly GCA_030037545.1 of Acidobacteriaceae bacterium. Taxonomy (GTDB): domain Bacteria; phylum Acidobacteriota; class Terriglobia; order Terriglobales; family Acidobacteriaceae; genus Telmatobacter. Next base: position 8,354 of record JASHRF010000105.1, read on the forward strand.
ACCTACACCGCCGAAGCCGGCCATGCCATCGCGCTCGGCTCCAACGCCGTCAACGAAGCCCGTCTGCAGTTCCAGCTCGCCTCACCCATCACACAGTTCACGCCCGTGATCAACGGCACCGAGTTCGAAGTGCCCATCTCTACCGGCGGCACCTTCGAGTCCGGAACCTCGCAGTCGGCGCTGCTCATGAATCATCAGTACGAGATCGCGGACAACTTCACCCTGGCCCGCGGCCGCAACGAGCTGCGCCTCGGCTTCGACGTCATCCACGCACGCAATGGCGGCAACAGCAAGGAATTTGGCGGTCCCATCTACGACGGCGAATTCATCTACAATGCATGCGCGCCACCCAGTGGCCAGACTATGACCGCCTCCCAACTCCTCGCCTACTGCGAAAGCTCCACGTATCTCGACAACCTCTCCAACGTCGCCAGCTACACGCAGAGCTACGGCAACGCCAACTACGTTGTCGACGACACGCTCGCCGCTGCCTTTGCCCAGTGGGACGAGCACCCCACCAAAGACCTCACCCTCAATCTCGGCCTGCGTTACGAGGTGCAGACCTTCACCGACGCCCGCAACAACTGGTCTCCGCGCATCGGCTTCGCGTATAACCTCTTCGGCCGCGGCACCACCACCATCCGCGGCGGCTTTGGCATCTACTACTCGCAGATCATCGACGACTCCGAGGCCAATTACGCGCTCACCGGTCCCACCGGCGTCTTCAACTACACCGCTGCGCCCGGCGAGGTTGGCTTCCCCGCCAGCGTCTCAGCTGTCCCGTTGCCTGCATTTCCTTCCGGAGCGGTCGCGCCGTTGCGCAGCCTGTATCTGCGTCCCGGCCGCGCTGCCTACTACAACCAGTTCTTCCCCACCGATACGCTGCTCGGCTATCCCAGCGAGCTGACGAATCCCTATAACGAGCAGTGGACCCTGGGAGTCGAGCACCAGCTCGCACCTTCCTGGGTTCTGGCTACCGATTACGTCGGCTCGCACACCCTCGGCATCGTGCGTCCGCTCGACGTCGATCCGCCCACGTCGTTCATTCGCACAGCTCCCGATGAGACCCGCACGGCGCAGGCCGCCAACTGCACCCGCCCCTACTGGAACGCGTGGTACGCGCAGGAGGATTTGACCTGCGATTCCTCAAGCAACCAGGGCAAACCTACGAGTGTTCCCAGTCCTCCTTATTCCGTCATCCAGAGCGACGTCAACGACGGCATGGCCTGGTATGACGCTCTCGACGTGAACCTCAGCCACCACGCCCACAACGGCTCTGCGCTGCTTGCCAGCTACGTCTGGTCGCACACGCTCGACACCGTCGACCAGGACACCACCAGCCAGAACCCCAACGACCCGCGCCTCACCGGCCGCCAGTACGAGCTGGGCAACGCTATCTTCGACCAGCGCAATCGTCTCGTCCTTAGCGGCGTCTACGCCGCGCCCTTCGGATTCACCACCGGCGGCGTGGCCACCCTGGCCGGCGGATTGCCGTACAACTACGTAACCGGCGTAACCAACAGCGGCGACACGGGAGCGACCACTGACCGTCCCGTCATCAACGGCGCCGTCGTCGGCCGCGACACCGGCCGCGGCACGCCTATCTATTCGGTCGATCCGTTCATCGGCAAGACCATCCCTCTGGGCACGGAGCGCGTTCACGCGCTACTCCGTGCAGAAGCCTTCAACGTCCTGAACCATCGTAACGTGATCGGCTTTGACGGAACCTGGGGCGACGGCGCAACCCCGGAGCTCGGTTTCGGCACGCCGGATGCCGGAATCACCAATCAGCTTCCCGCCCGCGAAATGCAGTTTTCCGCGAAGATAGAATTCTAAGTAGCTGGCCGCAAGGTTATGTTCCTTGCGACCATGCCTTCTCAGGTCTCAGATATCGAGACCTGGGGCACCCTCATCGGTGCAAGATCGAGCGGTCAAAGACGTAGTTAGGTTTCCCGCGGACTTCCTCAACGAAAGAAAATTCATTCGAGGTCAAACATCATGATTAGAAAATTGCGTGCTTTTTGCCTTGTGATCTTTGCGCTCGCTTGCAGCGCACCGTTCGTTTCCGCTGACGCACAAGACGCCGGCCCCATGCCGGAGATGCACTGGCGCATGATCGGGCCGTTTCGCGGCGGGCGCACGCGCGCGGCTGTGGGCGTGGCCGATGAGCCCAATGTTTTTTATGTCGGCCAGGTGGATGGCGGGGTATGGAAATCAAACGATTACGGACGCACTTGGGAACCCATATTCGACGGCCAGGACACGCAATCGATCGGCGCCATTGCCGTAGCTCCCTCGAACGACAACATCGTATACGTGGCCAGCGGCGAGGGCTTGCACCGGCCCGATCTTTCGGTGGGCGACGGGATCTATCGCTCCAATGATGCGGGCAAAACATGGACGCACCTGGGACTGTGCGATAGCGAACAGATACCGGCGCTGGCTGTCGATCCGTCGAATCCGGACCGAATTTTCGCAGCGGTGCTGGGCCATCCTTACGGGCCGAATGCGGAGCGCGGTATCTTTCGCTCCGACGACGGCGGCGCAACCTGGAAAAAAGTGCTCTACAAGGACGACCGCACAGGCGGATCGGATGTGGCCATCGATCCCAGGAATCCCCAGGTGGTGTACGCCTCTCTGTGGCAGGAGACGCTGGGACCGTGGGAAGACGGCAATGAGTATCCGGGCACGCACGGCGGATTGTTCAAGTCGACCGACGGCGGCACGACCTGGACGCAGTTGACGAATGGCCTTCCCGCCAAGCTTGTGCAGATCAACGTGGCCATTGCGGCCAGCGATCCGCAGCGCCTGTACGCCACGATTTCTACGGCGGAAGAAGGCGGTTATGCCAACGCCAAAGGATTGGGAGTGTACCGCAGCGACGATGCGGGCGCGAGCTGGCGCAAGATTACCGACGATCCGCGGCCGGCAATGAAGATCGGGGGCGGCGATTTGCCGGTGCCGGTGGTCGATCCGCAAAATCCGGATGTGGTTTATTCGACCAGCATTGTGACCTGCCGCAGCGAAGATGGCGGACGAACATGGATCAGCCTGCGCGGCGCGCCGGGCGGCGACGATTACCAGAACATGTGGATCAATCCGCGCCATCCGAAGATCCTGCTGCTGGTGAGCGACCAGGGCGCGCTGGTGAGCGTGAATGGCGGTGAAACATGGAGCTCGTGGTACAACCAGCCCACCGCGCAGCTTTATCACGTGGCGGCAACCTACGGGTTTCCCTACCAGGTGTGCGCGGGGCAGCAGGAGAGCGGGTCGGTGTGCATATCGACGCGCGGAAACGACGGCGAGATTACGTTTCGCGAATGGCATCCGGTGGGCATCATCGAGTACGGCTATGCGGCTCCCGACCCGTTGCATCCGGAGATCGTATACGGAGCAGGGCGCACGGAAGTATCGCGATACGACATGGTGACCGGCGAAGACCAGAACGTTACGCCGCTGCCTATGCGCAAGAAGGGATACCGCGGCGACCGCACCGAGCCGATTCTTTTTTCTCCGGTCGATCCACACACCATGTACTATGCGGCCAACCATCTGTTCAAAACCGCTGACGGCGGTCATACGTGGGAGACGATCAGCCCGGACCTGAGCCGCGAAACGACGCCACAGCTTTCCACTCTGCCTGCCTTGATGCCTGAGCAACGGGCGGAACGGAGGGGCGTGATTTATTCGGTGGCAGCCTCGTACAAGACTACGCAGACCATTTGGGCCGGAACCGACGACGGGCTGGTGTGGATCACGCGCGACGGGGGCAAAAACTGGACCAACATTACGCCGCCGGAGGTGACGGCGTGGAGCAAGATCGCGCAAATCGAGGCTTCGCGCTTCGACGATGATACGGCCTACGTGGCTGTGAACCGGATGCGCGTGGACGATCTGCACCCCTACGTCTACCGCACGCACGATGGTGGAAAGACATGGGAGTCGATCGCTGCGGGGCTGCCCGATGACGCGCCGGTGAACGCGGTGCGCGCCGATCCTCTCCAGCCGGGACTGCTGTATGAGGCCACGGAGCGCGCGGTGTGGACGTCGTTTGACGATGGTGCGCATTGGCTGCCGCTCCAATACAATCTGCCGCATACGTCCATGCGCGATCTGCTGGTGAAGGACGACGATTTGATCGTGGCCACGCACGGGCGCTCGTTCTGGGTGCTGGACGATGTGCAGCCGCTGCGGGAGCTGGCCGCTGAAAAAGGGAAAGAAGCGCCGATGCTCTTTGCGCCCGCGGCGGCATGGCGCGTGCGCCGCGACGAGAACACGGATACGCCGCTGCCGCCCGATGAGCCGGCCGGCGAAAACCCGCCCAATGGCGCAATTATCGACTATAACCTGGCGAGCGATGCGCACGAGGTGGTGTTGGAAGTGCTGGATGGGCAGGGCAATGTGCTGCGCCGTTATAGCTGCAACGATCCCGTTATGCCCACGGCGGAGCAACTGCGCATCAATTTGATTCCGCCGGTCTGGCCGAAGATATCTGGCCCGATGCCGGCCACGGCCGGGATGCATCGCTGGGTGTGGGACCTGCGCGCAACAGCGCCGACGGCAACGCATTACGAGTATCCGATCTCGGCGGTCCCGCATCGCACGCCGCTCGGGCCGCAAGGGCCGCTGGTGGTGCCGGGAACATACACGGTGCGTTTGACAGTGGATGGCCACAGCGAAACGGCTTCCCTGAAGGTGAAAATCGATCCGCGGGTCCATGCGTCCATGGCCGATCTCGAGGCGCTCCATGCGGCGCAGACGGTCATGGCGTCATCGCTCGACGCGCTGGCCAAAGCGGATCTTGCGGCGCATTCGGTGAGCGAACAGCTCGCGGCGCCGGAGAATGCGTCTCTGAGCGCGCAGCTGGCGCCGTTCAGCGACGCGTTGAAGATGGTTCTGAGCGGCAGTGACCCCAAGGCGGCCAAGTGGCTGCCGAGCATCGACGAATTGACCGGCGAGGCGACCGGGCTCTACGACGAGCTGCAACAGGCTGATGCCGCGCCCACGATCGCGCTGCTGGCGGCTGCGGCGCAGGTGGAGGATGAAGGCAAAGAGGTGCTGCCGGGCTGGCAGGAGTTCAAAGAAAAGCAACTGCCGGCGCTCAATCAGAAACTACGCGAGGCGCATCGCCCGGCCATCGATTTGAGCCGCGCGCCCGCGGACATGCCGGAGAGCGGGGACGAAGAGTAGGTCTTGATGCCGGATGATGCTTCTTGAAGTCATGCTTTCCCAGGTCTCAAAATCGAGATATCCGCCCCGCGGACGAGAACCTGTCCGTGGGACCCCGGTGCTGGGCGCCCAGACGTTGCGAGTTCTACTGCACTTCGGTCCTGCTGTCTGCTTTGATTTGCGCTGCTACGAAGTCATGCACGAGCATGAGGCTGGTGGGGGCCGTCACCGTAACCGGAGATTGCTGGCCGGGGGCATGGATCATGAGCAGCGGGCGCGGGTCCCATTGGCCGCCGTTCGAAGCGCGCTCGTCTTCGGCGCTCCACCCAGGCAGCGGACGCCACATCCAGGTGCGCCAGGAGTGGTCGCCGTGAATCAGCAGCGTGGTTGCCGCCCAGCGCGGCTGGGATTCGAGGATGTAGAGCATTTGCCCCAGGAGCCGGTCGGTATAATCAAGACCGTCGAGATACGATCCGCCCGGAGCGAATTTGTGCGCATGCCGGTTCCAGAAGCCGATGGGATGGGGAGCGGGTATGTGCAGATAGATGATGTCGGCGTTACTGCTGGCCAGAACCCGGAGCGCGTGCTGACTGACATTCTTCACCGACTGAATGTGCCCCTCGGCGTTCCAGCGGGATTCGTCGTCCCAGGCAAGGCGCGGATCGAAGGCCTGTTCGGCAAGAATGCGCAGCGGGAACCAGACGTTCTCAGCGTAGCTGGCATCGAGCGAAGTGGGTCCGCGATCCTGCGCGTCGTCGTTGGTCCACCAGCACTGCGTGGCGATGTTGACGAAGGTGGGGCAGTAGGCGATGTACCAGCCGATGACGGAAGTCGAGAGCCCGGCGCGCTTGGCCTGACCAAACAGCGAGGCACTCGCGTCGAACTTCGTCCAATGGGGATCCTGCTTGGTTTTGATCAGATACTCATTGCCTGACGTATACGTCATGTCGGTGACGATCTGACCCATCTGCAGGGTCGGCACCGCGCGCGTTGTGCGCTTGGCGATCGGCGTCACGTCGGTGTAGAGCGTGCTCTCGGCGCGCAGGCGATCAAAGTTGGGGAGCACGAGGGAGGGCTCGCGGTCTTCGAAGACCTGCTTGTAGGCAAGCTCGTCGAAGAGAATCCACACCAGGCGCGGGCGAGCCGGGGGCGGCGTGGCAATGGGCGGGGACCAGGATTGCAGGCCGGGACGCCAAAACGCGGCGCGGGTAAGCTGCACAGTCATCACCAGGGCGAAGCAGACAAAGCCTGCCAGCAGCGTGCTGCCGGCGTTGCTCAACTGCGCGTAACGGTGGGGAAGCCGGGGAGCGAGGAAAACGACAAAACCGATCCACGCGGTGCTGATGGCGAGAACCACGGGGCCGGGAATCGTGAATGGGATGACGTTCAAGTTGCGCGCAAACAGGAGTGGCGGCAGGATGGCAACCAACGCCCAGCGAATGTGCGGCCAGGCGCGCAGTTTGCGCAGCAGCGCCGTTGCCACGGCAAAGATCACGGCGACGATGGCCATGTCGGTCAGGTGAGCGAGGACAATTTTGGTCAGCGGATGGGGAACCCGCATGCGCGCATCGCCGCTTCCCGAGGTGATGTCGATGTAATTGGGGAGCAGCAGAATAGATGCGAAGGCCCATGCCTGCGCGATGCGTTTGATCATGCCAGGACCACCTCGACCGCCTCCGGGTTGCGCTCGGCGCTGCGTTCCAAAAGCAAAAGCACGCGCTGATTGTTGAGAGCCTGTCGGCGGCGCAGCTGGAAAAAGGCTGCGAGCGCCTGCAACAGATCGCTCTCAGACAAATGCCCATAGAGGTCGTCGCGGCCGCGCAGCCACTCCTGATACATGGGATCGGAGGGCGGCACCCACTCCACCAGCAGCCAGCGGCGCGAAAGCAGCGCGCACAGCTCGGCGATACGCTGCAGGGGTGCCTGTTCGCGCAGGATCAGGTGATGAATGACGGCCAACATGAGCACAAGATCGCAGCTCCCGGCCAGGCGGTCGAGGAGTGAAAGCTGCTCGCGGTTTCTCCATCCCGCGGCCGGCGTAGGACGGGCAATGTTGGCCACCAACGCGGCGATGGGCAGCTTGCGCTCCGCAGCCGCGCGCCACAGCGATTCCACGGCAGCGGCATCGTTGTCGATGGCGATAACCTGGACGCCGGCTTTCCGCCCTGCAGGCGAAGACCTGTCTGCGGGAGCCCCGGATTCCGCTGCCAGCAGAGAGTAGGTTCCTGTATTTGCTCCTACGTCGAGAACGCGCTCCGGCCGGCACTCGTCCAGCGCGCTGCGCACAAACTGCTGTTTCGTTTCCACATCGGCCGCGCTATAGTGGGTCGCGCTCTGCGCGTACCGGCTCCATTGGCTGCTTGACCGCTGCGAAGCCGCGCGGCGAATTTGGCGCAGCAGGCGCGCAAGTCGCTTGTTGAGAATGTGCGTGGCCAGCTCGGGGTGGACGGGTTTGGCGACTGCACGCGGCTGTTTCTGCCCTGCGCCGGGCTTTTCGAGCAAAGTGGCCATGGTAACCACGTCGAACAAATCCGGATACCAGCGCTGCCAGGGCTTGAGCACCTGATAGATCATGCGCGGCTCGTAGCCATCGCGCCAGAAGATGGTGTTTTCGAGAGGCCAACCGAGGTACTTGGCGGCGACGAGAGGCAGCAGAAATGTGCGCACGAATTGCCCGTAAGCCAGCCAGACAGTGGAATGGGGGTCACGGCGCTCGAGCGAGAGAACGTCGACCAGCACCGGGCGCGCACCGTCGAAGACGATGTTCAGCGGCGTGGCGTCTTTCAGCGTCCAGCCGGCATCAATGGCCTGCCCGGCCACACGCAGGGTGAGCTCTGCAGCAGCGCGCCATTGCGCGGTCGTCCACTCCCAGGGATAGCTGATGGGATCGATGCGCGGATGCTCGAGCCAGAAGTCGCCAGGCGCGATGCAGGCATGACGCGCGGGCACGGTAATGACGCTGGGAATCAGGTCCCCGCTTTGCTCCAGAGCCGCGCGCAACGGCGAAGCAAGAAATTCGCGAACCGCAGCTTGGGCGTGGCGATGAATACGGCGCAGGGCGAACTCCGGCGTGAGGCGAAGCTCGCCGGCCGGATCGCGAAAGGTCGATTCCAACATTTCCGCTTCGAGATGAGCCGGGATATCCGCTGCGCGCTGAGAGCCGGTCACGGCAGGGTTGCGCCTTCGCCTCGATTGGCATCCGGTTCGGCTTTTGCGGGTTTGCCGCGATGGAAAAGATCGTAGATCTTGCGCCGCAAATACCACCCGGCCGCAACCATAGCCGATCCGATGGCCTGAATGGCCAGAAGCCCGGTCCCGGGGTCGGTATACGCATACGCCGGCCGCTCGGCAAGCAGAAGTATGCCCAGGCAAATCAGAAGAAGAGAGATGATGGAGAGCAGCCTTCGCATAACGCCAGTGTATATCTCCGGAGGGATCGACGGGAACCCAATCGAATGCGACGGGATCCATGAAGCCACAAATTCGCCGGATCCTGTTCGATAGACTGTTCCCGGGGGACCAGAGTTTACAGGCAGCTGCGCCGGGTGAATATTCCGCCGTTTGTTCGCCGTGAGGGTCCGGCGCAGTCCAGAGCCCCCGGCCATGCTCTCCCATGTTCCCCGCTCGCTGTTCTCGTTGCTGACTTTCGGGCCCAAGCGTATCCTGAAGCGGGGGTTTCCCGTCCAACTGACAAGAACGGATTTTCAGCACATTTCCCTTTTCCCAGTGGCGCCGGTGCGTGCAGCGCTCGGGCAGTTGGAGCGCAAGGCCGGAGTTTGACGCTTGCGCAAGATTCGCTGTTGTTATTTTTAGCCCCGTGAGCGTGGTAAACGCATGAGTCTGACGACTATTCCATTTTCGGACGCGCAGGTGATCGGGCGATTGCGATCGCACGCCAGCCTGCTGCGCCTGGATCACTCCGTGAAGCAGATCTTTGTCCTGCCCGGAATGGTGATCGCGGCCAGTATTGCCGGGACGACATCGGATTCCGCTTTCGCGGGGCGTGCCGTTCTGGGCCTGCTGGCAGTGGTGGCGGTGGCCAGCAGCAACTACGTCCTTAATGAGCTGCTGGATGCTCCGTTCGACCGCCTGCACCCCACCAAGCATCAGCGGCCGGCAGCCTGCCGCAGCATCAACGTGCCCCTGGCGTACGCGCAGTGGCTAGCCTGCGGCGCCATCGGGTTTCTCCTTGCCTATGCCGTGTCGTGGCAGCTTTTCCTCTGCGTGCTCGGCCTGTGGCTGATGGGCTGCGCCTACAATGTCCCGCCGGTCCGCATGAAGGACCTCCCCTATCTCGACGTTCTCGCCGAGTCCATCAACAATCCCATCCGCTTCTGCGTGGGCTGGTACATCGTAACCTCCACGGTGCTGCCCCCGGCTTCAATGCTGTTGGCGTACTGGATGCTGGGCGGCTACTTCATGGCCCTCAAGCGGTTCAGCGAATACCGGCAGATCGGCGCGGAATCGGCGCGGCTCTACCGCCGCTCGTTTGTCCAGTACACCGAAGAGTCGCTGCTGGTGTCGGCGCTTTTCTACGCGGCCGCGGCCATGCTGTTCTTTGGCGCCTTCATCATGCGCTACCGCATGGAGATGATCTTCGCCTTTCCCTTTATCGCCTTGCTGATGGCGGTTTATTTCAAGCTGGCCTTTGCCTGCGAAAGCCCGGTGCAGCATCCGGAGAAGCTTTATCGGGAACCCTTGTTGATGGTGCTGCTGACCGTGTGCAGCACCGTCCTTATCGTCACCTCGTTCGTTCATTTTCCGTGGCTGGCGCAGCTGTTTCCCAAGTCCGGGCTGAGGTAGCGCGCGTCTCAGGGAACCAACTCCATTACGCAAAGAAATTGAACGCCTTTGAGGAGAAGCGGTCGGCGCAGGCCGCGGCTTGCGGTATTCTTATAAAGCGCGCCCGTAGCTCAGCTGGATAGAGCGAATGCCTCCGGAGCATTAGGTCGGGAGTTCGAATCTCTCCGGGCGCACCATCCTTTTTTCTCCCCATTCAACCTTTAACCTGAGCTCACTGTTGATTCTTCGCGTTTGCATCCATACTCATACCGCGCTTGGGTTTCGAGGGCGGCATGCGCGAGGCAATTCCGACCGCACCAGCGGAATTGGGGCGATTGTGGCGAATTGAAAGCTGCATATCACCTCCTGCTTGAGCAGCACGCCGAATTTATTCAATGGCCGATTTTGCCGATTTCAATCATACAGTTGACTCATCATGGCCCTGAAATGGCATTTCTCTCCAAATTCGCACCACGGCGCTGGCATATTCCACCAGGAAGAGACTAAAATTCCGGTGAAATGTCCGAATCCATTAATCGCAGATCTGAGCAGATTGTCAAATTTCTGCTTCGCACCGGCAGCGCGACCATCGACGAGATTCTCGCCGAAGCCGGTTCCTCGGCGCCCAGCATCCGGCGCGACCTTGCACGGCTTGAAAACCGCGGCCTGATCCGCCGCACACACGGCGGCGCCGAGCTGGTGGAGCCGCTGCTTTATGAGCCGTTCCGCTATGACAGTTCATTCATAGCTCGCGAACAGCGTCACGCAGCGGAAAAGCGGCGCATCGGTCTGGCGGCGGCGGAGTTGGTGCAGGCAGGCGAGACGGTGGGGCTCTCTGCGGGCACCACCACCACGCACATCGGGCGCAGCCTGCGCCATCGCGAGCAGATCCAGGTCATTACCAATGCCATCAACATCGGCATGGAGCTGTGCAACCGGACGGCGATCCGCACCTACCTTACCGGCGGCGTGGTGCCGTGGGCATGGTCGTTTGCGCTGTGCGGCAACGCCGCGCTCAGCTTTCTCGACAATGTGTACCTGGACAAAGTTTTTCTGAGCGTGACGGGGCTGGACGCCGAACGTGGCGCCACTTCGCTGGAGACCGACGAAGCGCTGGTCTATCGCAAGATGCTGAAGCAGGCCAAGCAGGTGATTGTGGCGGCCGATTCGAGCAAGTTGGGCAAAGTGAGCCCGGGATTCATCTGCCCGGCCAACGAGATCCAAATTCTGATCACCGATCACGGCGCGAATCCCGAAACCACCGCGGCATTCGAACGCGTGGGCATGCGTGTCATCCGCGTCTGAGGCTTGCGCAGCTACGACTCCGGCGCCTCAACCGCCTGCTCGCTATGTCCCTCGCGGAGCAGGCAAAGCGCGCGGCGCACACTATCCTTCAGAGCCCGCGGATCATCCCCATCGCCAAAGTGATGCTCGTGCGTGAGCGAGCCATGGAGAGAGAAAACACCGGAGCGGCTCACCAGTTCGAGAAGACTGCTGAGACGCAGTCCGCCCCCGGCGATGATCTGGATGCGGTCGCCCGCCTGTTCCACAAGCGCGCCGATCGATTCTGCGCCGCTTAGCACATCGGGTGCGCCGCCTGAGGTCAGCAGGCTGTCCGCGCCGGATGCGATCACGTCTTCGAGCGCCTGGCTCAGATCTCTGGTTTCATCGAAGGCGCGATGGAAAGTCACTCCCATGGGCCGCGCCAGCTCCACCAGCGCGTGGGTCCGTTCCACGTCCACGTGGCCTCCGGCGTTCAGCACGCCCAGCGCAACCCCACGAGCGCCGGCATCGCGCGCCATCTGCACTTGGCACCGGATTTGGTCGTACTCGGCAGATGTAAAAACAAAATCGCCTGCGCGCGGCCGCACCAGAACGTAAACGGGAATCGAGACCGCTGCGATCACCTTCGTCATCAGCGCCGGCGACGGCGTGACCCCGCCACATTCGAGCTGAGAACAAAGCTCGATGCGATCGGCCCCGCCAGATTCGGCTGCGCGCGCGGCGTGGAGAGATTCAACACAGACTTCAAAAAAGACTGAACCCTTAATGTATTTCAAACCATTGCCTCGCCCAATCAATTTGACTCTTTCCGTTCTCTTGCCGGCCGTCTGCTCCCCTCAAGGGGTCTCTGAGCGATTTCCACTCACTTTGATCATGCGTGGAAGAGGCCAGCCGGAGGCTCCGCCGTAGAAAAATTTCTCCAATTTCTCCGATGCCATTAAGATGAGTTTATATCACAATTGTCGAAAGATATCTAAATGGTGATCGTAAAGCACAATAATAATCATTATTAGAGTTACGAACGCCCCCGAGGATCGAAGATAGGGACAATGGGGGCACTGCAACCGGCCCCCAATTTTCACCGAATTAAGACCCGATTTCCCCGAATTTCAGTACAGCGGGGAAAGTCATCATTTTGATCAACGACCTGGAAAAGTTCGTTTTTGGTTTGCCACTCCGTCAAAACGCGGCCTGCACTTCAGTCCGACCGATCGATGCTCATTTAAGCCTAAATTGATCAAATATCGCCAGCCAGGTTTGCGGTGAGGGCGTATGAACACAAAGGAGGGCGCTGAACCAGGGCAAAACGCTCTGCGCTTCTGGCGCGGAGCCAAACCGACGCCTGAAGGCATTTGCCTTCGGGCGTCGCTGCGTAGGCGTGCATTACAGCGAACCAGCGTCGAGGTACCCTGAGCCGCCTTGGCAAGGGCTTTTTCATCGAGAAAAACCACACTCCACAAATCTCCGCGAGGTTACTCTGGTTCCGCTCCATTGATAGAGTTGAGGGAGGCGCGCGCCGCGGCTGTGTTGCAAAACTGGCGTGCGGGATCTCCCGGCTTTGACAACCGTCTCCAATGCGTCAGCGCCCAGCGCGGCAGCAACGCCTCATGCCGCAGCGCCGGCTGAAATTCTTCAGTCGGTGTTCGGGCACGAGTGTTTCCGCAGCGGGCAGGAAGAGGTGTGCCGCGCGGCCATCGCGGGACGCGACCTGCTGCTGGTGATGCCGACAGGCGCAGGCAAGTCGCTCTGCTACCAGTTGCCGGCCATCGCGCGCGGCGGCACGGCGCTGGTCATCTCGCCGCTGATTGCGCTCATGGAAGACCAGGCGGCGAAGCTCGCCGCCCTGGGCTTGCGCGTCGCGCGCATTCACTCCGGACTGGAGCGCGCGGTTGCGCGACAGGCCTGCGTCGAATACCTGCAAGGCTCCCTGCAGTTTTTGTTTATCGCGCCGGAGCGGCTGCGCGTGCCCGGATTTCCGGAGATGCTGCGCAAGAAAAGGCTAGCCCTGATCGCCATCGACGAGGCGCATTGCATCTCGCAATGGGGCCATGATTTCAGGCCCGACTACCGCATGTTAGGCGAATACCTGCCCGGGCTGCGCGCCGCAAATGGACACGTCCCCGCGAATGACGGAATCACCGCCCGGATTCCGGTGCTTGCGTTTACCGCGACGGCCACGCCGGAGGTGCAGGCCGATATCGTGCAGCAGCTGGGCATGATCAAGCCGGCCCAATTCATTCATGGCTTCCGGCGCGAGAACCTGGCCATCGAGGTGGTCGAGGTCGCGGTCCCCGATCGCGCGCAGGCCATTTGCAGCCTGCTCGCCCGGCCGACGAGCAGGCCGGCCATTGTGTATGCCACCTCGCGCAAGCAGTCGGAAACATTGGCGGAAGTGTTGTCGCAGAGCGCGGGCGGCAATGGAAAGATTCGCGCGGCGGCGTATCACGCCGGACTCGACGCGGCCACGCGCGAGCGCATACAGACTGCGTTTCAGCGGTGCGAGGTGGAAGTGGTAGTGGCGACCATAGCCTTTGGAATGGGCATCGACAAGGCCGATATTCGCACTGTGATTCATGCCGGGCTGCCGGGAACACTCGAAGGTTATTACCAGGAGATCGGGCGCGCGGGACGCGACGGCGCGCTGAGCCGCACTTACCTGATGCATTCCTATGCCGACCAGCGCACGCACGATTTTTTTCTCAATCGCGACTACCCGCCGCTGGAGCACCTTAGCACGGTGTTTCAGACCCTTGGCGAAAATCCACGACCCGTGGAGAAAGTGCGCTCGGAAGCGCTGGCGCGGCTTGAGCTCGACCAGGAAGAATTCGATAAGGCGCTCGAGAAACTGGAAATTCACGGCGGCGCGCGCGTGGATTTTGGCGGCAGCGTAACCCGCGGCGGGCCGGCATGGAGGAAGACTTATGCGGTGCAGGCGCAGCATCGCGCCGAGCAGTATCAAAAGGTGGTTCGCTACACCGCGATGAGCGAGTGCCGGATGTCGGCTCTGGTGCGGCATTTTGGCGACGAGCACGATGTGGACCGTCCTTGCGGCAAATGCGATGTGTGCGATCCGGCGGGCGCGGTGCTGCGGGTTTTCCGGCATGCTACGCCGGCGGAGCGGGAGCTGGCGCAGCGCATCGTCGATGAATTGCGGCCGCTCGATTACCTGGCTGCAGGAACTTTGCAGCGGCGGTTGGAGCTGGTGGGCCGCATCAGCCGCGACGAATTTGACGCGCTGCTCGATGCCATGGCGCGCGCGGGGCTGATCGGGATCGAGGATGCCGAATTCGAGAAAAACGGGGAGATCATTCGCTTTAGAAAGATCCGCCTCACGGAAGACGGGCTCGCGGTGCGGCATTCCACGCCGTTGCCGTTACTGATCAGTGACGGAATTGGAGACGAATTTGCGCGGCGGGGCCAGCCGCCGTCGCGGGCGAAGGCGAAAAAACTGGACGCGGCGGGAAAGCGCACGCGCGCCGATGCAGGGCCGGCCGAGTTGACCCTGGAACAGGAGAAGTTGGCAGCCCTGATCAAGCAGTGGCGGATGGCGGAGGCAAAGCGGCTGGGAGTTCCGGCCTATGTGGTGCTGCATGACCGCACGGTGACGGCGTTGGCCACGGCACGGCCGGAGAATTCGAAGCAGTTGCTGGAAATTGATGGGATGGGTGAGGCGAAGGCGGAGAAGTTTGGCGCGGCGATATTGAAGGTGTGCTTTGGTGCGAAGTAAAGCACAGCATGGATTGCGGACCTGGAAGTTCTCATGACAACCGATCTTCTGCTCCAATCTTCTGCTCCAACAAAGAAGACCTGTTGTCGAGGATCTGGTCTCGAGACCGGCGCCACCCCTTAGCTGCGCCCGTTGCCAAATCCAGGTTAGGCGACGCGCTCGACGGTGACCGACTCCAGCACCACCGGCTTATGCGGCTTATCCTGAGCGCCACGCGGCACCTTGGAGATTTTCACCACGATATCCTGGCCTTCCACCACTTCGCCGAAGATGGTGTGCTTGCCCGTGAGCCAGGGCGTGGGCGCCACGGTGATGAAGAATTGGCTGCCGTTCGTGTTGGGTCCGGCGTTGGCCATAGCCAGCTTGCCCGCCTTGTCGAAGCGGTGCGGCGAGCCTTTGGTTTCGTCCTGAAAACGATAGCCCGGACCACCCATGCCGCTGCCGGCCGGGTCGCCACCCTGAATCATGAAGTCGGGAATCACGCGGTGAAAGATGGTGCCGTCGTAAAGCTTGTCGCTCGACTTGGCGCGGGTGACAGGATGGGTCCACTCGCGCGCGCCTTCGGCGAGGTCGATGAAATTTTTCACCGTGACCGGCGCGTCGGCCTCGAAAAGGCGCGCGGTGATCTTGCCCTCGCTGGTGTTGAAGATCGCGTAGGTTCCGGGTGTCGTTGGCATGTGAGCTCCTGGGGTTGAGATCGGGGGAACGAAGACTTGCTGGAATTGACGTTGTGCTGGCCGGCAGATTTTAACTTCCCTACTGCTGCGGCGAGCCAGGCGCAGGTGCAGGGGCCGGTTGCGGCGCGGGTGGAGCTGCGGGCTCGCCGAGCTGCAGAGGCGGCATCGGCTCGCCCGCGCGCACAATGGTGACCTTTTCCAGCGTGACCGGCGAGAGCGGCTTATCGTCGGAGTTGCGCGGCACGCGAGCGATGGCTCTCACAACTTCCACGCTGGGATCGTCGCACTGGCCGAAGAGCGTGTAGTGCTGATCGAGCGAGGGATAAGCCTGCTCGGTGATGAAGAACTGGCTGCCATTGGTGTTAGGGCCGGAGTTGGCCATAGCCAGGCGGCCGGGACGGTCGAAGTTGAGGTTGGGATCGAACTCGTCGGCGAACGTGTAGCCTGGATCGCCCATGCCGGTACCGGTCGGATCGCCGCCCTGAATCATGAACCCAGGAATCACGCGATGGAAGGTGGTGCCGTCATAGTAGCGCTTGTGGCGCGCAACTTTTTTGGTGGCCGGATCGGTCCACTCCTTTGTGCCTTCCGCCAGTCCGATGAAATTGGCAACTGTATTGGGTGCCTGCTTCTGATAAAACTGGCAGGTGATGCGGCCCATCGACGTGTCCATAACCACGAACGGGCCGTTGGGTACGGTTGCGGCTTCGGGGGTCGCGGTGGGCGCGTCGGGAACTTGATTCTGTTGGGCGAGTGCTGGGAATGCCAAAAGGGCAGCCAGGGCCGGAGTGCAGAGTATGTGAATAAATTTCATGCCGATTTGAGGGTACATCATGCAGGCTGTGGGCTGCCAGCGGCGGACGCACGGCACCGGCAGCGGAATGTCCGCCGAATTGGCAGAGGCGAGCAGAGACTTGCGCTGTATGGTAATTCCAGGAGGAACTTCCGGATGAATACACTCCACGTTCGCGCGGCCATGCTGCTGTGCGCCGCACTTTGCGTTGCCATTCCCAGCGCGCGGGTTGCCGCGCAGAACGACAAACCGGCTCCCGCCGCGGAGCAGCCGGCGAGCGCCGAGAAACCGGCGGCGAACAAGCCCGAGGCTGACGAGAACAAGCTTCCCCCGCTGCCGCCGGAAAAGAGCGTGCCGCAGACGATGGTGCTCAACGGCAAGACGCTGCACTACACGGTGACGGTGGGCGCATACCCAACACGCGACAAGGACGGCAAAGTGGCTGGCGAGGTGGTGGTCACGTCCTACACCATGCCGGGCGACGACCGGCCGGTGACGTTTGCTTTCAACGGCGGGCCGGGCGCGTCGAGCGTGTATCTGAACTTCGGCGCCATTGGTCCCAAGCATCTGCAGTTCGGCAACGAAGGCGACAGCCCCTCCGATCCCACGGTGCTCACCGACAACCAGGGTACGTGGCTGGACTTTACCGACTTGGTGTTCGTCGATCCCATCGGCACCGGCTTCAGCCGCTCGCTGGTCTCGGAAGACGAGTCAAAGAAGCTCTTCTACTCGACCGAGCCGGACATCGAGTATCTGTCGCGCATCGTCTACGACTGGCTGGTGAAGAACGATCGCCTGGATTCGCGCAAGTACCTGGTGGGCGAGAGCTATGGCGGCTTCCGTGGACCCCGCGTCACCTATTACCTGCAATCGCAGTTGGGCGTGGCCATGAACGGCTTTGTGCTGGTATCGCCGTATCTAAATCCGACGGTCGAGAGCCACGGGGATCTTTCTCCACTGCCATGGATGGTCACGCTGCCCCCGATTACGGCGGCCAACCTTGAGCGTGAGCACAAGCTCACACCGGAGGCGATGCAGGATGTGATTGCCTACGACGAAGGGGAGTACGCAACCACGCTGATCAAAGGCCGCAGCGATCCGGCCGCCACGGACCGCATGATCCAGCGCGTGACCGAGATGACAGGGCTCGATCCGCAGTTTGTGAAACTTTCCGGTGGACGGCTTGAGACTGAGGCCTATCTGCGCGAGGTGCATCGCGAGCAGGGCAAGCTGGGCTCGGTGTACGACTCCAACGTGACCATGTTCGATCCGTTCCCCTACGCGCCGGAACAGCGCGCCAGCGATCCCCTGCTGGCGACGATCATCGCGCCGGTGACAACAGCCATGGTGAACTTTATCACTCATACCGTTGGTTGGAAAGTGGATGCGCGCTACAACGCACTTTCGTACGAGGTGGGCCGGTTGTGGCAGGGCGGGGACGCACTGCGCGACGGCTCGGTGACACAATTGCGCGACGCCGTGGCCGCCGATCCCAAAATGCGCGTGATCATCGCGCACGGATGGAACGATCTCTCCTGCCCCTTCATGGGCTCGGTGCTGAGCGTGAACCAGATGCCGGTGATGGGCGACCCGACGCGTGTCTCGGTGCACGAGTATCCGGGCGGGCACATGTTCTACACGCGCGAGGCCAGCCGCATGGCGCTGCACAAGGATGTGATGGAGATGGTGAGCAAGCACTGAGGGCGCCGCGAAGGAAAAGGCCATCTGAGCCGGCTTTGAAGGGACAGGAGTGACACCCTTGTCAATCGCCTAGCGGTAGGACTCGTCGCGGTGAATCACGAATTCGGGATAAGCGCCTCCGCCCAGCTCGTGCAGGTCCATGCCGATGCGTTCGCCGTCGGGATCGACACGGAAGGAAACGATGCGATTGAGCGACGCAAAGAGCAGGTAGACGAGGGGCAAAAAGACGCCGAGCAGCGCGCTGATGCCAACCAGTTGCGCGAGGAATTGGCCCGCCGCATGCGCGAACAGGCCGGCGGCAAGGATTCCCCATAGCGCCGACGCGCCGTGAACTACGATGGCTCCCGAAGGGTCGTCGATGGAGAGCGCCAGCTCAAATAGTTCGACGAGCAGCGGCGTCATCACGCCGGCAATAGCTCCGATGAAGATGGCCGCGCCCGGCATAACCAGCGCCGCACATGCGCTCGACGCCACCAGCCCGGCCAGCCAGCCGTTGGCGCATAGGCTTGCGTCTGGTTTGCCAAAGCGGATGCGGGTGACAGCGAACGTGGCGGCCAGCGCACTGGAAGCGCAGAGCAGCGTGTTTACGACCGTGAGGGGCAGCGTGGAGAGTGGCGCGCACAGCCAGACGATGGCGCCGGCCGCGTTCCAGGCCAGCCAGCCAGCCAGCGCCACGAAGCACCCGAAGAGCACGTAAACCGCATTGTGGCCGGGCATGGCGGTGGAGAGACCCTCTTTGGGAAACTTGCCGCGGCGCGGTCCGGCGATCCAGACGACGACCAACGCACTCAGCCCGCCGAGCGCATGAACGGTGGCCGCTCCGCCGGGATCGAGGAAGCCTGCGCCCAGACCGAAATTGATGCCCAAAGCGGTTAACCATCCGCCGTCCCAGATCCAGTGCGCAGCCAACGGAAAGACGAAGGCTGCAAGCACGGCGGCAGCAGCGCAACCGGCAGTCAGCCGCCACCGGTCTGCGCCGGAGCCCCAGGGAATCAAAGCCGCCATGGCGACAGAAAGGAATTCGAAGACCACCGCGAGTTGCGTCCGCGGGGTTGCTGCGCCAAAGCCGCCGAGCAGGAATGGACCGTTGCCGATCCAGTTCCACGATTTGCCTGCGGCGTGGAACGACCAGCCCGCACCGCCGAGCACGCCGGCTACCGATGCGCCCACGAGGGCAAACACGATAGCCGTGATGGCCACGATGGCGAGGCTGCCGACCAGCGCCTGGGCGGCGGAGCGCGAGCGCCCGAGGCCGGTGTTGATGAGCGCCACGCCGGCAATC
Organism: Acidobacteriaceae bacterium; assembly: GCA_030037545.1. Taxonomy (GTDB): domain Bacteria; phylum Acidobacteriota; class Terriglobia; order Terriglobales; family Acidobacteriaceae; genus Telmatobacter. The sequence goes on from JASHRF010000105.1 coordinate 27,769, forward strand.
GCCAATGGCGACACCAGCAGCAGGGCCAATCCGAGCGCAAAAACCGCTTCGGACATAACGAGAACGGCAGGGGCCGCGCCGGTCGATAGGATTGGAGCGTTCATGGGCGTCCCTCGCCGTCCCGCACCATGTGCCCGCGCACCGCAACCGCCAGCCCCATGGCCTCTACGGCCAGCCCGCACGCCGCGAAAGCCGCGCGCGCGGCGCCATCGGGAAACATCACCAGCGCTGCGATAGTGAGGAAAAAACCCGCAGGCATCACCAGCAGTCCGGCGTATTTCATGCTCATTCCTCTCGTCGCGGTTGCGTTTTCCAGCGAGCCATTGCGCGCAGGATGCCGGGAGTACGTTCGGCGTCGACCCCGGTCCGTGGGCGATGCTGAGTTTTCCGCGGTGGAATGATGGCGCGCTTATGAATTCTAAATGATGGAGCACAGTTACGATGGGCGTGAACTGGTCTGGTGGCTAACACAGGCTCCGGGCATCCCGATTCTCGAGGTCGTGCCTGCATGTCCTTCGCTCTTCGAATGCTCTCTCAACCCGCGGGCGCGTTTGCCGTGTTGGTGCTGGCCGCCGTTCTCGAGGTGCTTGACGATTCGTGCTTCCAATCCGGGTTCTATCGCCCCGTGAGTGCCAACCGCGCTGCGGCGCTGTTGGCCGGGGCGGTGGTGAATGTCCCGCGCTGGGATTTGGGCCGGCTGCTCGGAGTCTATGTGGTGGTGTTTTTTGTAGCCGCGCAGATCGTCAACCCCATTCGCTTTGGCCACGCACCCACGCCGCCGATCTATGCGGGCGGTGCATTTATCGTGGCCGGCGGGCTGGTGATGATGTTCTGGAAAATCTGACACCGGTTTGAGTCGCGCAGGTTTGTCTTCGCGAGCATGGAGCACGTTGCACACGCTTTGGGCGGCGCTTGGAGGAGAGGCGCTGGTCTGGACGGGTGCCGCATCGCGGAACGCGCGAGTGCCAACCCTTGCTGCGGCGTGCTATCTTTTATGTGAAAATTTCCCCGCTTCTGAAGGTACGGCCTCAGAGGCAGAGTTGTTTGTTCCCCAAATCATTTTTTGTCACATTCGACGACCTTATCCAAGCGGGAGAACACCTGATTTTGCACCGTATTTTTCGCAATTTTTGATGCTAACCTCTTGCACGCCCGCGTTGGACTGTTATAGTGAAATTTCGGGCTTCCTCGCCTCAGCGCTGTTTTTTACCCAAGACCGATTTTTGTACATAACCCATGTGACCGCCGGCACAGCGGGCACATACCGACGCGAAAATCAAGCAGGGAAAACATGCCGCAAATCTTTGAACGCAACTCCAATGCACTGGCTCGGATGAGCCTGGTGTTGACGGGGTTGATCGTGATTGCCCTGGGAGTCATGCTGGACCAACTGCAACGCTCGCCGTGGGTGACGCGGCAGGGACAGCGCGCCGACCAGCCAGTGCCTTTCAGCCACAAGCATCACGTGCAGGGACTCGGCCTGCAGTGCCAGTACTGCCACACCACAGTGGAGAAGTCGAGCTACGCCGGCATCCCGCCCACGCGCACCTGCATGAACTGCCACGCGCAGATCTGGACCAATGCGGCTCTGCTCGAACCGGTGCGCAATAGCTGGTACACCGGCGAGTCCATCCCCTGGATCCGCGTTCACGACCTGCCCGATTTCGTTTACTTCAATCACGAGATTCACGTGAACAAGGGTATTGGCTGCGAGACCTGCCACGGCCGCGTGGACGAGATGCCGCTCATGTACAAGCAGAACACGCTGCAGATGGAGTGGTGCCTGGACTGCCATCGCAACCCGGCCAAGAATCTGCGCCCCACCAGCCGGATTTACGACATGGCCTGGCGTTCGCCGGCGCCCGATCATCCGGTGTGGTGCGCAGCCACAGCGGCGCCGTCCGGAACTCCTACCGCGCAGACGGTGGACTGCACAACCAAGAATCCGAGTGGCAGCGCAGGCAGCGGGGAGATGGCCCTGCTGCAATCCCCGCCAGGCGCGGCCAATGCGCCTGCAGGCGATGTGGTTCCGGCCGCCGTGCCAGTTGCGCTCAATTATCAAAAATTCACCAGCCAGATGGATCTCGGTCATTTCCTGCTGGATCATTACAAGATCCGCAACTCCCGCGACCTGATGAGCTGCGAGGTGTGCCACCGATGAGCGGCGACAAGAACAAGACGAACACGGTGGAGAACGCGATGGGGAATGCCGTGAATGAGAATACAGCCGGCGCGAACGGCTCACAGCCTATGTCGCTCGACGCGGTGCGTAACGAGCTCAAAGCGGTCAAGGGCGAGAAGCTTTCCACCCCGCAGACGAAGAAGGGATCCAGGCTTTGGCGGTCGATTGACGAGCTTGCCAATACGCCTGAATTCCAGGCTGCCGTGGAGAAGGAATTTCCTTCCGCGGCCCAGGAGTGGATCGATCCGGTTTCGCGCCGCGGCTTCCTTAAATTGATGGGCGCATCCATGGCGCTGGCGGGCATGGCCGGTTGCACCAAGCAGCCTGAAGAAACCATTTACCCCTACGTCCATCAGCCGGAGGATCTGGTTCTTGGCAAGCCGATGTATTTTGCTACCGCGCATCCGCTGCCGGTCGGCGCCACGCCGCTGCTGGTCAAGAGCAGTGAGTTCCGGCCCATCAAGGTGGATGGCAATCCCGAGCACCCTTACAACGCGGGATCGTCCGACGTGTTTGCGCAGGGCAGCTTGCTGGCTCTCTACGATCCGGACCGCTCGCAGCGCGTGCTCTACCGTGGCGAAAACCGGAACTGGGGCGAGTTTGTCCAGGCGCTTCAGGAAAAGGTGGCCTCGACCAAGGACGGGACCGGCATTTACTTCCTGAGCGCCACCATAACTTCGCCCACGCTGGCGCGGCAGTGGCAGCAAGTGCAGAAAGCCTATCCGAAGGCCAAGCTGGCGCAGTACGACCCGGCGATTGCGGGAACGACAGCGGAGAAGGGCGGCAATACTCAATACGATCTGAGCGCGGCCTCGGTGCTGGTTTCGCTGGACGCGGATTTCATCTCCAGCGCCTCCTACCCCGGCTTCCACAAGCTGGTGCGCGACTACGCCTTCGGCCGCAAGCAGCCGCAAAACGGCATGAACCGGCTCTACGCGATCGAGAGCTCGACCACCACAACGGGCATGAAGGCCGATCATCGGCTGGGATTGCGCGCCAGTGAGATTCCGGCGTTTGCCGCGGAACTGGCCAAGGCCGTGGGCGTGGCCGGCGTGAATCCGCCCGCCTACGCGTGGACCGATGAGCAGCAGAAATTTCTGGCCGCGCTGGTCAAGGACTTGAAGGCTAATGCCGGCAAGAGCGCGGTGATTCCCAGTCTCTATCAACCGCCGGTTGTAACCGACCTGGCGCTGGCCATCAACAATGCGCTTGGCAACGTTGGCAAAACGGTCTTCGTCACCGATGAGACTGTCAATCCGCTGCCCTCCAATCAGCTTGCCGATATCAAGGATCTGGTTGCCGACCTGAATGCGGGAAAAGTGGATTGGCTGATCATTCTCAATTCCAATCCCATTTACGACGCGCCCGCCGATTTGGATTTCCTGAGCGCCTTCAACAAGGCGAACATCGTCGTTCATCTCGGTTCACACGTGGATGAAACCGGCGAAAATGCGCACTGGCACATTCCGTCCGCGCATTATCTCGAATCGTGGACGGATGCGCGTGCCTATGACGGAACGGTTTCCATCGTGCAACCCATGATAGATCCGCTTTACGGCGGCAAGCAGGTGCACGACTTTTTCCAGTTGCTGACCAATCAGCCTTTGGATAGCCCGCACGATGCAGTACGTGAGACATGGAAGCCAGTGCTTGGAAAAGGCGACCAGCAGGCCGATTTTGAAAAAGCATGGCGCAAGGCCCTGCATGACGGCTGGATTGCGGACACGGCCTTCAACAAGAATGGCAAAGCTGCAGTCGCACCTTTCAAGGGCGAGATTCCCGCGCCCACGCCCAAAGATTCCATCGAGATCATCTACCGGCCCGATCCCAACGTGTATGACGGCCGATGGAACAACGTGGGCTGGCTCCAGGAGCTGCCTAAGCCGGTGACGAGCCTGAGCTGGGACAACGCCGCCATCATCTCCGGCGCCACGCTGACCAAGCTCGGCCTCGAAGAAGACGACATTGTCGAGCTGAGCGTAGGCAACGGCCGCGTGAAGGCTCCGGTGATTGTTGCTCCCGGCCATCCAGATAATTCCGTCACGGTCTACCTGGGCTACGGCCGCGAGTCCGCCGGGCGCGTCGGCTCGGGCATGGGCTTCAATGCATATTTGATCCGCAACACCTGGGCTCCGTTCTACGCCATTGGCAGCATCCGCAGAGTACCGGGCAAGTGGGGGATCGCCATCACCAAGAGCCACTACCAGGATCACCGGGCGAAGTTCCTGCTCGGGCAGGGCACCGGCGACAATTCGCTCGAGGGGGATGAGGCGCTTGGTCCGCGCGGAATCATCCGCTATGCCACGCTCGATGAGTTCAAGGCTAATCCCAACTTCGCTCACGAAGGCGACACGCACGAGACCCCCAACCCCGGCACCTCGCTGTTCCCAAACTGGACCTATACGGAGAACGCGTGGGGCATGTCCATCGACATGAACAGTTGCGTGGGTTGCAATGCCTGCATCGTGAGCTGTTATGCCGAGAACAACATCGCGGTGGTGGGCAAGCAACAGGTGCGCATCGGGCGCAACATGCAGTGGATCCGCATCGACACCTATTTTGAAGGCGATCTGGCCGCACCCCGCGCGCATTTCCAGCCCATGCTCTGCCAGCAGTGCGAAAACGCGCCCTGCGAGCAGGTTTGCCCGGTGGGGGCCACGGTGCACTCGGCCGAAGGCCTGAATATGATGGTGTACAACCGTTGCGTGGGCACCCGCTACTGCTCCAACAATTGCCCATACAAGGTGCGCCGCTTCAACTTCCTGCTCTACTCCGATTACGAAACCGAGAGCCTGAAGCTGATGCGCAATCCCGACGTCACAGTACGCTCGCGCGGAGTCATGGAGAAGTGCAGCTATTGCGTGCAGCGCATTCAAGAAGCGAAGATCGAGGCCGACAAGGAAAACCGGCCGATCCGCGACGGCGAGATCGTGACGGCCTGCCAGCAGGCCTGCCCGGCATCAGCCATTACCTTCGGCAACCTGAACGACAAAACAAGCCGCGCGGCCAAACTGCGCTCCATGCAACGCAGCTATCAGGTCATCGCGGACATCAACACGCGTCCGCGCACCACCTACGTGGCTGAAGTGTTGAATCCGAATTCCGAACTCGAAACCACGCCGACAGAAATCATGCCGGCAAAGGGTTAAATCCGCGATGGCGACCAGCAAAGTCAACCTGAAAGACCGCGTGGATCCCGCAACCGGTGAATACCGTGTCATTGCGCCGGGTGAGACCTTCCGGTCGGTCACCGAAAAGATCACGCGCATCGTGCTCACCCCGCATACGCCGCTGGGCTGGTTTGCGTATTTTGCCGTAGCCGGGGCGGGGGCCACCATGCTCATGGTGGCGTTGTGCTGGCTGTTCCTCAAAGGCGTGGGCATCTGGGCCATTACGCAGCCGGTGGCCTGGGGATTCGCGATCATCAACTTCGTTTGGTGGATCGGCATCGGCCACGCGGGCACGCTGATTTCGGCCATTCTGCTGCTCTTCAAGCAGAGCTGGCGCAATTCCATCAGCCGCTTTGCCGAAGCCATGACCATCTTCGCCGTGGCCTGTGCGGCGCTCTTTCCAGTCATCCATGTCGGCCGTCCCTGGCTGGGGTATTGGCTGTTCCCGCTGCCGTTTACCATGACGGTGTGGCCGCAGTTCCGCTCCCCGCTGATGTGGGACGTCTTCGCGGTTTCGACATACGCGACGATTTCGGTGGTCTTCTGGTACATCGGCATGGTGCCGGACTTCGGCACCTTCCGCGATCGCGCTCAGTCGAAGTTTGCGCAGTACATCTACGGGATTCTTTCCTGGGGCTGGCGCGGATCGGCTCGCCACTGGATGCGCTATGAAACGGCCTCGCTGCTGCTGGCCGGTTTGGCTACGCCGCTGGTGCTCTCGGTACACACCGTCATCAGCTTCGATTTCGCCGTGGCCGTGCTGCCCGGCTGGCACACCACCATTTTCCCACCTTACTTTGTCGCCGGGGCCATCTACTCCGGCTTCGCCATGGTGCTCTCGTTGGCGATTCCGTTGCGCAAGTACTACCACCTGGAAGCGCTGGTCACGGAGCGGCACATTGATAACTGCGGCAAGGTCATGCTGGTCACCGGCTTCATTGTGGCCTACGGCTACGGGATGGAAGCTTTTATGGCCTGGTACTCCGCCGATCACTGGGAGGCGTTCACCTTCTGGAATCGCGCCTTCGGACCCATGGGCTGGGCCTACTGGTGTCTGATTACCTTCAACCTCGCGATTCCGCTGACGACGCTGTGGTCGCGCAAGCTGCGCACCAACATCACTTTCATGTTCATCATCTCGCTGGTCGTGAACACGGGAATGTGGCTTGAGCGATTTGTCATCATCGTGACCAGCTTGACTCGCGACTTTCTGCCCTCGGCGTGGGGCACCTATCGCGCTACGAAGTGGGACTACATGACCTTCTTCGGCACGGTAGGGTTCTTTGTCTTTATGTTCCTGCTGTTTGTGCGCTTCCTACCCATGATTCCCATGAATGAAATACGCCTGTTGCTGCCCGGAGCCAAGATCAGGCCCAAGACGGGACCGGAGGTGATTCGATAATGCCGGCACGCGAAGGAACCTACGGCCTGCTGGCCGAATTCGATACCCCGGGCGACCTGGTGCGGGCCGCGCGGCAGGCTTACCAGGACGGCTGGCGGCGGCTGGATTGCTACACGCCCTATCCGATCGAGGAAGCGGCCGAAGCCATCGGTTTTCACCGCAACAAGGTGCCGCTCGTGACACTTATCGGCGGACTGATGGGCGGAGCGGCCATGTTTGCGCTGGAAACCTGGATCTCGGTACTGGCTTATCCAATCAATTCCGCGGGCCGGCCTACGTATTCCTGGCCGGCATTCATCGTGCCCGCGTACGAATGGACCATTTTATGGGCCGGACTTTCGGCTGGCTTCTGTATGCTGGCGCTCAACCATCTGCCTGCGCTCTACCATCCGCTCTTCAATGCGCCTAATTTCCGCGATGGCGCCACGACCGACAAGTTTTTCCTCTGCCTCGAGGCGCTCGATCCCAAATTCGACCTGGTGCAGTCGAGGAGTTACCTGGAAGGCTTCAAGCCGCTCTCCGTGGTGGAGGTGGAGTACTGATGAAGAGCAGGGACCAAGGGAACAAAGGAACAAGGGAACGAGCCAACGAGAGAGCCAGGGAGGAAAGATTCCCGTGCCCCATTCTTGCCACTTCTTTTTGTCGCAAGGGTGGGAGGGCTCGATCTCTCGCTGCTTGCGCAGCGGCGTTGTCGGCCGCCGCAGTTCTGCTGTTTGCCGCCGGATGCCGCTCGGACATGCAGCAGGAGCCCAAGATGATTCCGCAGCGCGGCTCGGATTTCTTTGCCGATCATCGCGGCGCCCGCCCGCAGGTGGTAGGCACGGTGGCGCGCGAACAGGGAGACGAAGACAGCTATTTCTACACCGGCGTGGTGCAGGGTCCGAACGGCTACCGTGAAGAGCAGAACCTGATGCCGTTCCCGGTAACCATGGAGGTGCTGCGCCGGGGCCAGGAGCGTTTCAATATCTACTGCACGCCGTGCCACTCGCGCGTGGGCAACGGGCTGGGCATGATCGTGATGCGCGGCTACAAGCCGGCCGCCAATCTCCACGATCAGGTGCGTTTGGCGCAGCCGGTTTCGCACTATTTCTATGTTATGACTCACGGCTACGGCGCGATGCCTGACTACTCGGCGCAGATTACGCCTGTGGATCGCTGGGCAATTGCAGCTTACATTCGCGCCCTGCAACTCAGCCAGGCGGCGACCATGCAGGACGTGCCCGCGGGCGTGCAGGTGAAGAGCCTGAAGAGCATCGCGCAGCAGCAAGGGCTACCGGCCGGCTTTGCCGAGCCATGGGCGCTGCCCGCTACGGCGATTGAGTCCAAGACTGTGCCCAGCGAGGGAACACCGGCCATGGCTCCGGCGGGTCTGGAGAACCCCAAGGTTTCAATACCCGTGAGCAAGGCTACGCCGCCGGCGCATTAGGGCCGGGAAGCAGGGACCAGGGACTAGAGGATCAGGGAGTAAGGGACAAGGAAAATGGCACACGATTCACACGCGTCATCGCACGCAAAACAGCTCCCCGTCGAACTGGGTGCGCCGGCGTTTGTAGACGGCTGGCGAAATCGCGCGCTCCTCATCGGCGTGATCTTCTCGGTAATCGCCGTGATCCTGGCGTTTCTGGCGCAGGCAGTCGATCCCGAGCATCTGGGCTGGGCTCATTTTCTGCGCGCCTGGACGCTAGGCCTGACGCTTACCTGGGGATTTTCGATTGGCGGGCTGACCATGCTCATGGTGCAATACTGCTCGGGCGGCAAGTGGGGACTGCTGCTGCGCAGGCCTCTCGAAGCCATGAGCCGCACTTGGCCCTTGATCGTCCTCTACTTTCTGGTGGTTGCCATCTTCGTCAAGCGGCTTTATCTATGGGCGAAGATCAGCGATCCTGAAGCGGCTCTGCGCTCCCACCTCATCAGCGAAATCCAGGCCCACTGCATCGCGTTCAAACGGCCCATGCTGAATATCGGCGCGTTCTGGTGGGTGAGCCTGCTCTGCTTCGCCATCTGGGCATTTTATGCTATACGGCTGAACGCACTGGGCCTGAAGCGCGATACGCAGGGCCCGGAAACCATTCCGTACTGGATCAAGAAGTTTGAGAACATCAGCGGTCTCGGCATACTGATCTACTCGATTACCATGACCGCCTGCGCCATTTACTGGGTAATGTCGATGGACGTGACATGGTTCTCGACCGTCTATGGCCTGCTGTACCTCGTCGAGCAGGGCTTCCAGGTGCTGGCCTTCGCCATCATCGTTGTGCTGTCCCTCTCCAAAGCCGAGCCCTTCAAGACCATCCTGCGCCAGACCGAGCAGCACGACCTGGGCAAGCTCACCTTTGCTTTTGTGATGCTGAACATCTACCTCGCCTTCGGCCAGTTCCTGATCATCTGGTCGGGTAACCTGCCGCTGGAGATCAACTGGTATCTGGATCGCATTCGCGGCGGCTGGGGCGTGATCATCACGCTCGACTTCATCTTCCACTGGCTGGTGCCGTTTACGCTACTGCTCTCGCGCAATCTGAAGCGCAACAAGCGGCGCCTGGTTCTGGTCTGCCAGTTCATGATCTTTGCCGTGGCGTTCAACCTGTTCTGGCTCATCGAACCCAATTTCAAAGACGCGGCGCGCAACCTGCATTTCAGCTGGGGAATTCTCGAGTACATCGCCGTGCCGGTGGCCATGACCGCGTTCTGGGTTGCTTATTTCTGCAGGCAACTGAAGGCCCGGCCGCTGGTGGCCGTCAACGATCCGCATCTGGCGGAGATTCTGGAGCCTGAGCATGCCATCGCATAACCCCCCTTCTAACAACAACGACCTGCCTGGGGGCGGCGGCCGCTTACCCGAGCACATTCCCGGCGGCCGGGAGCCGGAAGCGGTCGACATCTCGGCCGGTTACGAAGTCAGCGACGTCAAGGTCACCGGTATCGTCGTTTTCCTGGTGGCGCTGGGCACCTTCGTGGTAGTGACGGCGCTGCTCTGCTATGGCATTGGCGCGGCCATCAACGCGCACCTGAACAAGGAGGACGGCCCGACCAACAAATGGAGCCAGACCGTAAATATTCGCCAGCTCGGGAATATGCCTTCGAACCCGGAGATGCAGAACAAGGTGGCGGAGTTGACGCAAAGCTTTCCCACGCCGCGCCTGCAGGCGGATGACGGCAACCAGGACCTGGCCGAACTGCACGAACGTGAAGATCTGCTCCTTGACCATTACAGCTGGATCGATCGGTCCAAAGGCACGGTGAGGATTCCCATAGAGCGCGCGATGGAGCTGATTGCGCAGCGTGGTTTGCCGGTGGCGCCGAAGGTTCCGACGGAGCCGCTAATGGTAGGCGATATCCGTCCTGTGGTTACGGCGCCGCTTACCGATGGCTTTTCGCCCACCGCGTATGAGCAAGAGATGCCGGCGGTTCAGGGCGACAACGTTGGCGATCAACCCGGCTCCGGCAAGGCCGGCGTGGAGTAGTTTGCGGCGGAGAGCTTCCACAGCAATGCGAGACCGCGCCGGACCAAAGCCGCCGCGGAAAGGAACAGAGGAAATGAGAAGCACAGACACAATCCGGAGAAGCTGGCACAGGATGGCGATGGCCGTCGCGGCAGCGATCGGGCTGTGCCTTGCCATGGCCGCGCCTTGGTTGCGCGCGCAGACCTCCGATTACGGGCCCAAGGGATTGTCCGCCATGACCAGTGCCATGAGCGAAAAAGGCGGGCAAGTGGATACCACTCCCGGAATCCTCAGCAAGGTGGGCATCGCGCAGCGCCTGAACGCGCAGTTGCCGCTCGACCTTACGTTCACCGATGACACCGGTAAAACGGTTCCATTGAGCACGTACTTCGGCAAGCTGCCCGCGCTCTTCACGCTGGTTTACTACCGCTGCCCGATGCTGTGCTCGGAAGAGCTGGAGGGCATGACCAGCGCTCTGAAGATGATCAATTTCAGGCCCGGCAGGGATTTCAACATCATCGTCATCAGCATCGATCCAACCGAAACCCCGGCCATGGCAGCGGCCAAGAAACAAGAGTATTTGAAGATGTATGGGCACCCGGAGACCGCCAACGGCTGGCACTTCATGACCGGGACGCAGCAGAACATCGACCAGATCGCCGCCGCAGCGGGATTCAAATACGTGAAGCTGAAGGTTCCGGGGACCAATCTGATGCAATTCGCACATGCCAGCTCGCTTGAGATTGTGACTCCGCAGGGCAAGCTCGCCCAATACTACATGGGCGTGGAGTACTCGCCCAAGGACATGCTGCTGGGGTTGGACGAAGCCTCGAATAATCGCATCGGCTCGCCGGTCGACAACATTTTGACTTACTGCTACCACTACGATCCAACCACCAACACCCACGATCTGATCATTTCGCGCATCATCCAACTCGGCGGGCTCCTGACGCTCCTGCTTTTAGGCGGATTCATGCTGGTGATGTTTCGCCGCGATTTTACGCTCGGCCACGCCCAGAGAGCGGGCGCAAGGGAAACGGCAGAGAAGGTGAACGGATAAAGGAATGAACTATATCAGTCCAGTACTGTGGCAGTTTCTGCGCAAGTGGTTGACGCATTTCGCGCTGTTTCCGCCTGAAGCCTCGAAGATGGCGTCGCAGATGGATGCGCTGTTTTTCTTCCTGGTCTTGGTGAGTCTGGTGGGGCTGACGGTCGTGGTTCTGATCGTGGTAGGATCCTCGATGGCTTACCACCACCGCCGCCATCCGCAGGCCGTGCAGATCGAGGGCTCGACGTTGCTCGAAGCCACCTGGACCATCATTCCCCTAGGCCTTTTTCTGGTCATGTTCGTGTGGGGCGCGCTGCTCTACTTCCGCGTCTACACGCCGCCCGCAAATGCCATGAACATCTACGTAGTCGGCAAACAGTGGATGTGGAAGGCCGAGCATCCCGGCGGGCAGCATGAGATCGACGCCCTGCACGTGCCCATCGGCCGGCCGATCCAGTTGACGCTGATCTCGCAGGATGTGTTTCACAGCTTCTCCATACCCGCTTTCCGCGTCAAGCGCGAGGCCATTCCCGGCCGCTACACTTCGGTCTGGTTCGAAGCCACCCAGGTGGGCACCTACCACCTCTTCTGCACTCAGTACTGCGGCACCAACCACTCGCAAATGATCGGCGAAGTGGTGGTGATGACGCCCGACGACTATCAGAAGTGGCTGGCCGGCTCCACCAGCGGCGATTCCCTGGCCCAGGACGGCGAGCGCCTCTTCGCCAGCCTGAGCTGCAATGCCTGCCACAATCCCACCGCTGCGGCGCGCGGCCCCAACCTGGTCGGCGTCTACGGATCGCATCTCACATTAACCAGCGGGCAGACCATAACGGTTGACGAGGCGTATCTGCGCAGCGCGATTCTCGATCCGTCGGAGCACGTCACGCAGGGTTATGCGCCCATCATGCCCACTTACCAGGGCCAGGTCAGCGAGGAAGGCGTGATCGCGCTGGTGGAATATATCAAGAACCTTAATTCCGATTACCGTATCCAACAGACTTTGAACACCACCGGTTTCTCCCCGAACATCGAGGAGAAACAGGCGCCGGCTGGGAAAGCCACTGCCGCGCCAGGGGAGGTCAAGCAATGAGCACCAGCACCCTCGTTACTCTTCCCGATCAATCCACGGCCAAGATCCCCAAGGTGAACTTTCTGAACCAAGAGAACGGCCTGTTGAGCTGGATCCTAACTCTGGACCACAAGCGCATCGCTATTCTGTATCTCATCACCACGGTCTTCTTTTTCATGATCGGAGGCGCCGCCGCGGCCGTCATCCGGCTCGAGCTGTTGACGCCGGCCGGCGACTTGGTAGCAGCAGACACATATAACAAGCTGTTCTCAATTCACGGCATCATCATGGTCTTTTTCTTCCTTGTGCCGATTGCGCCTGCCGTGTTGGGGAACTTCCTTATTCCTCTCATGATCGGCGCGCGCGATGTGGCGCTGCCCAGAGTCAACCTTTTGAGCTGGTATCTATTTGTCATCGGCGGCTGCTTCGAGCTTTACATGATCATCTTCGGGGGCGTCGATACCGGCTGGACATTCACCACGCCGCTCAGCACACACTACGTCAACACCCATGTTGTGGGCGCGGCAATGGGCATCTTCATCGCCGGCTTTTCCTCGATTCTGACGGGGATCAACTTCATCGTCACCATCCATAAGATGCGGGCGCCCGGGATGACCTGGTTTCGCCTGCCGCTGTTCATCTGGTCCTTTTACGCCACCTCCATCATCTTCGTACTCGCCACTCCCGTTATCGCGATTGCTATGGTGCTGATTGTGCTCGAAAGGGTCGTGGGAATCGGCGTTTTCGACCCGGCCAGAGGCGGAGATCCAATCCTTTTCCAGCATCTCTTCTGGTTTTATTCGCACCCCGCGGTGTACGTCATGATCCTGCCCGGCATGGGCGTCATCAGCGAGGTGGTGTCAACCTTCAGCCGCAAGCGCGTCTTCGGTTACACGGCCGTCGCCTTTTCCTCCGTGGCCATTGCGGTGTTCAGCTTCTTTGTCTGGGCCCATCACATGTTCATCATGGGCATTTCCAACTATTCTGCGCTGGTGTTTTCTCTGATGACCATGCTGGTCGCGGTGCCCTCGGCCATCAAGGTGTTCAACTGGTCAGCCACTATGTACAAGGGCTCCATCCACTTCGACACGCCCATGATCTATACGCTCGGTTTCCTTGGGCTATTCACCATAGGCGGGTTAACCGGGGTCTTCCTTGCCACGCTGGGCATGGATATTCATCTGACCGAAACGTATTTCATCGTGGCTCACTTCCACTACGTCATGGTGGGAGGAATGGTAAGCGCGCTCATGGCCGGCATTCACTTCTGGTGGCCCAAGATCACGGGCCGAATGTACCCGGAATCCTTGGGAAGGCTTGCAGCCATCATTCTTTTCATCGGATTCAATCTCACGTTTTTCCCGCAGTTCATCCTGGGGTACCTGGGAATGCCGCGGCGCTACTGGTCCTATCCTCCCGAATTCCAGGTGCTCAACGTGTTCTCGAGCGCCGGGGCCACGATTCTTGCCATCGGCTATTTGCTGCCGTTCCTCTACCTGCCTTGGTCGATCACGTACGGAGAAATCGCCGGCTCCAATCCCTGGAAGGCAACCGGCCTGGAGTGGCAGACCCAGTCGCCGCCGCTGATGGAAAACTTCCCTGAAATCCCCATTATGGACCACGAAGCTTACGATTACGATTGGCTCGAGCGCCATCAACAAGAGGTAGCCAGTGTCTGAGACGGCAAGCACCACGCACGGCGTTCTAGCTGGAGCTCAACACGAGCATCCGCCTTACCAGCGCCATCACTTCTCCTCCGTGGCGCAGCAGTTCGACGCCAGCAATTTCGCCATGTGGCTCTTCCTGCTCACGGAGATCATGTTTTTCGGAGGGTTGTTCACCTCCTACCTGATCATGCGCAACTGGTACTACCCGGCCTTCGTGGCAGGCTCGCACCAGCTGAGCATCTTTCTGGGCACCACCATGACGGCGGTGCTTATTATCTCCAGTTTCACCATGGCCATGGCCGTTTGGTGCGCCGAGACAGGCCGCAAAAGAGACCTGATTCTCTCCCTGAGCCTCACGCTCCTGCTGGGCGTGGTCTTTCTCTGCCTCAAGGGCTTTGAATGGCACGGTGAATGGGTGGAGTATCACGTCCCCGGCTTGCGCTTTAGCGTGGAGAACTTCGTCAATCCCGCCTCGGATCCGCAAGTTTTTAAGGAGTATCACGATAAACCGCTGGCCACGGACATGGCGGAGAATGTGGGTCAGTACTTCTTTCTCTATTTCGTCATGACCGGCATGCACGCCCTGCACATGATCATCGGCGTCAGCGTCTTGACTTTCATGATCCTGCGCGCCAGGGCCGGAGACTACACGAGTGGACACGTGACGTTTGTCGAAAACTTCGGCTTGTACTGGCACTTCGTCGACATTGTCTGGATCTTCCTGTTCCCGCTGCTCTACCTGATCAGCCGGCACTCGTGAGAAATACAGGGAGCAGGGGAGCAAACAACGAGATCGGAGCGGAAGACCGAGGGTACGAAGGGACTCCGTCAACCGGCCACGCTCTTCACCAGCCACGCATCACGGACCGCGAGGTAAGCAATGGAATTGCAATCACCCAGAAGCGACGAAACACACGGCGAACATATCCATGTCGTCAGTCCCAAGGTTTACCTGGCGATCCTCGTTATACTACTGATCTTCACCGCCACTACGGTAGCCGTCTCCTACGTCGATCTGGGCGTATTCAACGCCGTCGTGGCCCTGGCCATCGCCTGCATCAAAATGATGCTGGTGGTGCTGTTCTTCATGCACATCAAATACAGCACCAAGCTGACCAAGCTCACGGTGGTCTCGGGAGTCTTTATCTTCTTCACCCTCATCTCCTTGACTCTGGCGGACTATATCAGCCGCGCCTGGGGACGGTGGTAGGGCAGTTCACAGTTGTTCGCAGTTCTCAGTTGTTGTGCCGAGCCTTGATGATAAAGCTCGTTCCAAAGCTCTTTCCAAACTGGCTCTGGGTCTTCACAATCCGTAAGAGCAATGGATGGGGTCAAAAGGCATTCCGTAGCCGCCTTTCATCGTCGTCCAGCGGTCGTCGATAAGGCTGAGCATCAGAAAAGGCTAGCATAGAGTCCAAGGCAAATTTCAGAAGCGGCAGGAGGATGCAGGGCAATCGCGCTTGGAAAGGCGCGCCGGTAGTGTTGATTTCAGGTTCATGTACCCCCCGGGGGGGGGGTACATGGGGTTCTGCCATGAAGCTCCTTGTTTTCTGATGGATAGATGCGTTTTCGGGTGCGATTTACGTGCAGTTTCACGCAAGTAAGCGTAACTTTCTTGCGCATTTTTGCGCCTGCCGGCACTGGATTCTCGAGCGGCCACGAGTGCCTTGGGAACGTTTCTTCACAGCATAGCGGAAGGGCGAAATTAACCCGCAACGAGCGGCGAAAATATATTTTCCGCCGAATGAGCGCGATGCGGGCGATGCGGCCTCGGCAAGGGCTTGACAACGGTAAGGCGAAGAAGAGGACTCCTTCAACAGAATGGCTGGTTTTTGAAGCGCGATCGCCCTGCCGTAATCCTGGTGGCCGAAGCCGAAAGGGCGGTGATGGTGGGAGTTTCTTACACCTTAACCTTGGCCGTATCCTGGACAGGAATCTGCTCACTGGTGCCGCTGAGCGCGCCAGCTCCACCTTTGCCGGTGTTTTTCGGCAACGTCAAGGACCCACAGCAGCTATCCGAAGCGTGCCACCACATTGCGGCGGGTCAGATCTCCTGAAGGAGAAGCGCTGCTCCCGCGCCAGCCAAGCCTCCGCTCAGCGCTTGCCGGCTGCGGTCTCGACCCGAATCACCGCAGCAAACGCCGGCTTAGGCGCGCCCTGGCGATTGAAGAGCAGAGGGTAATTGGTGCGGCCGCGAACGGGAAAGTTGTTGCGCCAGGAGTCACCGTCGGTTACACCCCATAATGTGACCCGCGTGACCTGGCCGCGATGCTTCAGAAACACGCGGAAAAGATCGGCGTAGCGTGCGGCCTGTTGCTGCTCAATCGAGCTGGGCAGACCGTTGACGTAGGGATCGAGCCGGGGATCCCGCAAGATGCTCTGCGACAGCTCGGCCGTGGGTCTCGGTCCGGATGAAGGCAGCACGTCGATGTCGAGCTCGGAGACCACCACCTTCACTCCCAGGGCAGCAAACGCGGAGATGGTGGCATCCTCCTGCTCCGCGCTCGGCCAGTCAAGGGTGTCGTGGTTCTGCAAGCCGACCGAGGTAATGGGCACGCCCTCGGCCTGGAGCTTCTTGATCAGCGCAATGGCGCCGCTGCGCTTGGGCTCGTTCTCCAGGCTGTAATCGTTGTAGGTGAGCTGCGCCCGCGGATCGGCCTCGTGCGCGTATTCGAACGCTTTTTCGATGTAGTCAGGCCCGATGATCTTGTACCACAGCGACTGGCGCAGGGTGCCGTCGTCGTTGAGCGCCTCGTTGACCACGTCCCAGCTCTGGATTCTGCCTTTGTAACGGCCGACCACGGCTTGAATGTGATCGCGCATCCGTTCCAGCAGGGCGTCGCGGGTGAGCAGGTTGCTCTTATCGTCGTGAAACACCCACGCCGGCACCTGGTTATGCCACACCAGGGTGTGTCCCACAATGAACATGTGGTGCTTTTGGCCGAATTCCACGTAATCGTCGGCCAGGCGGAAATCGTAAATTCCCGGCTCGGGATGCACGCTCTCCCACTTGAGCGCATCCTCCGGGGAGATGGAGTTGAACTGCGCTTCGATCAGCGGGTCGCCGCGCGTGTCATCCCCGGAAATCTGCCTGGCGTCGATTGCCGTGCCGATCAGAAAGTCGCCGTTGTAAGCCGCTCTCAATGTCGTTGGCGCTTTTGCCGTGGCCACCAGGCCGGCCAGCATCAGCGCCGCTACCGCTGCGGTTCGCATTCTCATCACGACAACTCCCTCAGGACCCCGATTGAGGCGCAAATACCTTGCGCCGCTCAGCCAGCTCGTTGGCAATCTTCCGGTTCATTTCGCGAGTAATGGGATAGAAGAAGAAGCACGCTGCGGAGGCGAAAAAGGCCAGGCCGGCGTAGACGCTCGCAGTCAGCAGAATGCCGCTTTGCGCGTGCGCCGTCTGCACGGCAGCCTCGGAGATAAATCCGTATAAGGAGAAGAGCCATCCGGCGATGGCGCCGCCCAGGGCGAGACCCACCCAGAGAGCGAACACCACCGCAGCCGTGACCGTTCCGCTGGCGCGGCGGCCGGTTTTCCATTCGCCGTAATCGGCCACGTCGCCCATCATCGCCCAGATGAGCGGCCCCGACAACCCGAAGGAGAATTGGCGAAGCACTTCCGTTCCGATGATCGCCATTGTGGCGCTGGGACGAAGGAAAAGCAGCACCACATTGAAGACCGCGGCTAAAAGCATGCTGGCGATGAAGAGCGGACGCTTGCCCATGCGCACTGAGGCGGCGGTGGAACAGGCTACGCCCAGGAGCAGGGCGGCAAGGCCGAATCCGTTGAACCAGGAAAAAAGGTCGACGTTTCCGGCAACGAATCGGAAGTAGGGCAGCATCACGTTGCCGCGTATCACGATGGCGGCAAAATAAAACAGGGTGGCCAGGAATAGCACGATCCACGGCCGGTTGGCGAAAAGATCCGAGAGATCTTGACGGAGTGCGGTCTTCTGCCGCGGATCGGGCTGGATGCGTTCTTTGGTCGCCAAGAAAGCGATGATGAAAAAGACGACGCTCAGCGCTGAAAGCAGGCCCATGGTGAGCTGATAACCGCGCGCGTCATTTCCGTGCCCGAAGAGATGGACCATTGGAATCGCCAGGCTGGCAACGATAAAGCCGGCGGAGTTGGCCGCGATTTGCCGGTAGGAGGAGATGCTGGTCCGCTCGTCGGGGTCCAGGGTCATGACCGCGTTCAGCGACGCATAGGGAACATTGTTAATCGTATAAACGACCCTGAGCAGGATGTAAGTGATCCAGGCATAGGCGATTTTGGCGCCGGGGCTGATATTCGGGGTAGTGAAAGTCAGCACGCCGATGATGCCGAAGGGGATGGCGCTCCACAGCAGCCACGGCCTGAACTTGCCCCAGCGTGTGCTGGTGCGGTCTGCGATGACGCCCATTACCGGATTGAGAAAGGCAACACCCAGGCCCACAACCAGGAAGAGCGTTCCCGCCTGCGCAGCGGTGAGGCCGAAGGTGTGGGTGTAAAAATCCAGTTGCAGCGCCAGCATGGCCTGAAAGATAAAATTGGCGGCCATGTCGCCGAGGGAGTAGCCGAATTTCTCTCGAAACGAAAGTCTCTCTGTCATGGTGTTCCAATCTTGCGGCGCTACTCGGTTACCTGCAACCTCAGCTTCGCCAAATCCACATCACGCGACGAACTGCCGACCATCAGTTCAAACTCGCCCGGCTCGACCACGTACTTCATATTCACGTCGTAGAACTTCAACAGGTCGGGCGTAATGTCGAACGAAACGGTCGAGGTTCCGCCCGGCTGCAATCGAACTTTTCTGAAGCCCTTCAGCTCCTTCACCGGCCGCGTAACCGAACTGACCAGGTCGCGGATGTAGAGCTGTACGACCTCGGATCCGTCGCGTTTGCCGGTGTTGGTCACGTCCACCAGCAGGCGAGTTGAGCCGTCGCGCTTGATTTTCTTCCTGGTCAGGCGCGCATTCGCAATCGAAAAAGCCGTGTAGCTGAGCCCGTATCCGAAGGCGTACAGTGGCGATACATCGTCGAAGAGATAGCCGCGGCGCGCCGATGGCTTGTAGTTGTAAAACGCCGGCAGATGCCCCGCCGAGCGCGGAATGGTGATGGGCAGCTTGCCGCCGGGGTTGAAGTCACCGAAGAGAACATCGGCCACGGCGCGCCCGGTCTCCTGGCCCAGGTACCAGCACTCGTAGATGACCGGAACCGTCTGCGCGAGCAGATTAATGGAGAGCGGCCGGCCGTTGAAGAGAAACGCGATCACCGGCTTGCCCAGTGCCGTCATCGCCTTCACCAGTTCCTCCTGGCGTCCGATCAGGTCGAGGCTGGTGCGGTCACCCATGTGGTTGAGCCCCCATGCCTCGCGCGAGGTTTGCTCGTTGCCGCCGATGGCGAGCACAATCACGTCAGCATGGCGCGCGACTTCCACGGCTTCGGCAATCTGTTTGCGGTCTTGCTCAGGATCGCTGGGCACCACCTCGTCCTGGTTCCAGTTTCCGCCGATCGTGATCTTGCAGCCTTCGCTCGAGAGCACCTTGATTTTCTTGCCCACCTTCTCGCGGATACCCTGGAGCACAGTGATCTCGCGCCTGGGCCGGCCACTGTAGCCACCCAGCAGGGTGCGATCGGCATTGGGCCCAATCACCGCGAGGGTCTTGATCTTGCTGAGGTCGAGTGGCGCAATTCCGTTTTCGTTTTTGAGGAGCGTGATGGCTTCGTGGGCCGCGGTCAGCGCCAGCTCGCGATGCTCGTCGCAACCCACCACCCGCTCCGCTTCGTTCGGATCGACGTAGGGGTCATCGAACAGCCCCATTTCAAACTTCCAGAACAGCATGGGCGCTACAAGTTCCTCAAGCTCCGATTCCCTGAGCACGCCCTTGCGCACCAGCGCAACGAGATGCAGGTAGCAATCCGGATCGGGCAGCTCGATGTTGACACCCGCCTTCACTGCCAGCGCGCACGATTCCTTCTTGTCCTTGGCCACGTTGTGGCCGTGCGTGTCAGGCCGGTAGCCCAACTCCCAGATGGCGAAATAATCGGAGACGATAAAGCCCTTGAAGCCCCACTCCTTGCGCAGCACATCACGCAGCAGCCAGCGGTTGGCATGCGAGGGAATTCCGTCGACCTCGTTATACGAGGCCATGATGCTGATGGCGCCCGACTCACGCAGCGCTTCGCGGAAGGTGTACAGGAACGTCTCGCGCAGCACGCGCAGCGATACGTTGGCCGGCGCGCAATTCATGCCCGACTCCGGCTGTCCGTGACCCACGAAATGCTTGAGCGTGGCAATCACGTGGCGCTTATCGCGAAAGCCGGCGTCGCCCTGGAATCCGCGCACCGCGGCGATGCCCAGCCGCGAAACCAGAAAGGGATCTTCGCCGTAGGTCTCTTCCACGCGGCCCCAGCGCGGCTCCCGCGCCACGTCGACCACGGGCGTCAGCGCCTGGTGGGTACCGCGCAGCCGCGCCTCGGCTGCCGTCATGGCAAAGAGCTTTTCCACCAACTCGGGATCGAACGTGGCGCCCAGCGCAATAGGTTGCGGAAAGCTGGTGCCATCAACCGCCGCGTGGCCGTGCAGGCACTCTTCGTGAAACATCACGGGAATCCCCAAGCGGCTGTTCTCCAAAAAAAACTTCTGGATGGCGTTCGTCAGAACCGCCATATCGCGGGCGTTTTTGCCTTTGCCGGCGTCGCTGGGCCTGCCTACCTGTCCCAGCCCGCGGCGGCCGCGAAAAGCGTTCTTCGCCTTGCGTTCGTCGAAGTTGCCGTCGGCGTCCACCAGTGTCTCGGGCTTTTTCTGCCAGATGCACATCATTTGCGCCGCTTTTTCCTCGAGTGTCATCCGCGCCAGCAAATCCTTCACCCGTCGCGCCGAGGGCAGGGCTGGGTTCTTGTAGGCGGGCAGTGAATTGCTTGCTTTCTTTCCTCGTGCCACCTTCGTTTTCATCCATTCATTCCTGTTTGAGCTTAGAAGCTGTTTGATAACCTCTATGGACTGCCTAAAATCGTTCCCTCAGGGGCTAAGGTGTCTGTGTGAGAACTCGATTTGCAATCTCCCGTCATGCTGCATGGTTCCGTCGCCCCTCCGGGGCTTGAGAAACTTTTTGCGCCATTTCCCAGGATTGCGTCCGCCTGACGGCGGACTCCATCCTGGGCTAGCTTCCCAGCATCCCTCCGGGATGCTTCTCTTCAGCGGCGATCGCCGACTTTCCCGGTTCGCGCGCAGGCAGTAAAGCCCGCGTTCAATTTGCGCGTTTGCGGCCCGGACTGAACAGCTTGCTGAAAAACTGTCTGCACGGATGAAACCTGTGAAAACCATCCCGCGTGGCTAAAGCCGCATTGATTTTGCGGACGTTGTCGGCACGAGTAAACTCGTGCCCTTTCAAAACGGAGCGCATAAGCCTTTGTGCCGGTGTTTTTCAGCAGACTGTGAAACTATGCCCTTTCAAAACAGGTTATGAAACAGCTTCCAGCGCTTCCCCATCGGTCCCGGAGCCAGAATCGGTCAATTGTCCAAGCCGCGTGTCGAAACCGCGTGCCCAACCCGCATGGCTCTAACGCAGTCTTCTCTACAGCTCAGAGAGCAACCCCGGGACTGATGCACGATACTGCCGACCAGTGTAGTCGCGGAAGCGGGCGCTGACAAGAAGCAAAGCGATTTTCTTCAATAGAAGGGCCTGAATGAGAGGATGCGCGCGGATGCGACGCGCCGCCGCGGGGAACGCTTCCGGGCGCAGCTATCGGCGTCAGCTCCCGGAGCGGTAGAATTCCTGTGCCATCCGAAATCGACCTCGGGCCGGGTTGGGCTCGGTCACGCTTCAGTTTGGGGTGCGATCAGATCGTGTGGGCAGCTCGATCAATCCCTTTTTCTGCCGCGGCGCGCGGATGAGCTTCCGGCGAAGCGAGGCGAAGTTCGCATGCCCCAGACCGAAATCGAAGCCCCATCCGCATCACTTCCTCAAAACGCTTATCAGCCGCTCAAGCCCGGCGAAACCTACACGCCCATCGTTCATCCAGGAATGCATCCGCTCGAGATTACGCTGCGCTCGGTGCTTTGGGGCGTTTTGTTTTGCGTGGTCTTTACCGTGGCCTCAGCTTATTCCACGCTCAAAGTGGGCCAGGGCATGGAAGCCGCCATCCCCATCTCGATTCTGGCCATCGGCCTGGCGCGCATGTACGCGCGCCGCTCCACGCTGCTGGAGAACGTCATCATCATCGGCATGGGCGGCGCCTCGGCCGCGGTGGTTGCCGGAGCGGTGTTCACGCTGCCCGCCCTTTACATGCTTCATCTCAGCCCTCATCCCATCGAGACCGTCTTCATCTGCCTGGCGGGCGGATGCATGGGCGTGCTCTTCCTCATCCCGCTGCGCCGCTATTTCGTGCGCGAAATGCACGGTGTCTTCCCGTTTCCTGAAGCCACTGCCATCACCGAAGTGCTGGTCACCGGCGAGAAAGGCGGTTCGCAGGCCAGGCTGCTGCTCCAGGCCACGACCATCGCCGCGCTCTACGATTTCTTCGTCACCACTTTTCACGTGTGGCGCGAATATCTCAATCTGCAGTTCATCCCCCTCATGCGCGGCCTCGCCGATCGCGGCCGCATGGTCTTCAGTTTCGACGCCATCGGCTTCATCCTGGGCCTTGGCTACGTGATGGGCCTGCGCAGCGCCATGGTCTTCTGCGCCGGCGGCATCCTGTCCAATTTCATGCTCGTGCCGCTGATCTGGTTCATCGGCAGCCATCTGAATGCGGCCGTCTACCCGGGCGCCACGCCGGTGGCAAACATGACGGCCGCCGAGATCTACGCCAACTACGTGCGCTTCATCGGGGTCGGCGCCATCACCGCGGCCGGTATCCTGGGCGTGTTGAAGTCGCTGCGCATCATCGCCGGTTCGTTCAGCATCGCGCTGCACGCCTTTCGTCCCAGCCACGCCGTGCAACCGGAGCGCACCGACCGTGACGTTCCGGTGATCGCCAGCCTTCTCGGCGTCTTGCTCAGCGCGCTGGCCATCGCCATCTTCTTCGGGCGTTTTCACGTCTCGTGGGCGGTGCTGGGATGGGGCCTGTTTCTCACCCTCCTGTTTGCGTTCTTCTTCGCCTCTGTGGCCGCCAACGCCATTGCCACCACAGCCAACAATCCCGCCTCCGGCATGACCATGCTCACCGTCATCATCACCTCGGTGGTGCTGCTCCGGTTTGGGCTCTCCGGGACGACCGGGATGTTCTTCGTGATGGCGATTGCTGGTATGGTATGCACCGCGCTGTGCGTCTCCGGCCAGTTCATCACCGATCTCAAAGCCGGATACTGGATCGGTTCGACGCCGGCGGCGCAAGAGAAAGTTAAGTTCATTGGTGTTCTGGCAGCGGCCGCCGCCGCGGGCCTCACCATCGTCATGCTCGCGCACACGTTCCAGTTCGGAGAAGCCGCGCCCGGCGATCTGCGCCCGGTTCTGGCTGCGCCGCAGGCTTCTATCATGAAGGCGCTGGTGGTGGGCTTCCTCAGCCGTCAGCCGGTCACGTATCTTCTCTTCGGCATTGGGGCGGTGATGACGATCGTGATGGAGATGCTGGGCCGGTCGGCGATGGTTTTCGCGCTGGGCATGTACCTGCCGCTCAGTCTAACCACGCCCATCCTGACAGGCGGCTTGCTGTCGCACTTCATCCACAAGCGCGCTGAGGCCAACGGCGGCGAGCCGGGCCGGCGCATTCGCGAGCGCGGAGTGATTCTGGCTTCGGGACTGATGGCCGGCGGAGCGCTGGGCGGCGTCTTCGGAGCGGGGTTGCGCCTGATTCCCGGCTTCCGCGAAAACCTGATTCAGACCCCATTTTACAACTACGATCCCATCTCGCAGCCGGTCTCAGCGGTGCTTTTTGCTAGCCTTTGCTTGTATGTTTGGTTCGTCGCGCAAAAGCGCACTGCGCCGGGTCGCGGTTCGGAGGAGTAATGGACGAAGTAGGGAAGCGGGTTGCGGATTCAGTCCTGGGAATCGATACGCTGTGGGGCGGCGACGTGATGTGCCCGTCCGGAACCGGCCGCTTTATCGCCGATTCCTGGTTTTCCAATGAGCCGCTGCCTGCCGCGTATACGCATCCCGCAGCGGCGCGGGTGCGTGAAAGCGGCGGAGTGGCGAGCAAGAGCGTCGACCGCGAAGCGGTGGAGGCATACCTGCGCGCCGTCGATCTGCCGAGCGCGATTGGCGGCGTGAAGGACTCAGCGCAGACAGGCGGCTTGCGCGGCGCGTACCTGGCCGGCCTGGGCATCTCTCTCGAAGTGATGTGGGACTTGGCGATGGAAGCGCTCGGCAAAGGTGAGCCGGTTCCGTACGCGCGGGCGGTGGAAGCCTCGACCGCAAAACCGCCGGAGCCGTCTGACCCCGAAGCCAAGCACGAACGTGTGGCCGAGCTGCTGGGCCGCGCCGGATTGAAGACTACCGGCGAGGGCGCACTGCTGAACGCGGTGGACGCGTGGCGCCGCGATCGCGTTTCGCCCATGGCGTCGGTTAAATCGCTGGGCGCGGCGGTAATTGCGCACTTCGACAATTTGAGCGCAAGGAACCTCGTTCCCTACCTGCCGCCGGAGCTCAAGCGTGTGCCGCGAGCCAATATTGAATTCCTGCCCATCCGGGATGCGTGGTTCTCGGGCTCGATGAACTACCTGGGCCGCGCGCGCACCGCGGACGGCGCCCCGAAGTACGAAGCCAGCTATGAAATCAACGCCTCGCTGCAGATTTCCTATCCGGAGTTTGAGCAGCTCGTGAGCCACGAAGTAGTTCCCGGCCACGTGACTACATTCGCGTATCTTCAGGACCTGTACGTGCGCGGCCTGACCGGCTTCGAGGCTACGGTGCTGACCATGAACACGCGCGCAGCCACGCTCTTTGAGGGCATTGCCAACAACGCGATCCTGATCGCTTATGGCGTTACGGAGCTGGACCAGCTCCCCGACGATGACCTGCAGATCGGCGTGCTGCTGGCGCTCTTGCAGGACGACGCCAAGAACCAATCTTCGTACATGACCTGGGGCCAGGGCAGGGAACAGAAGGATGTTGCGACCACGCTGCGCCGCGATTTTCTGGTCACCGAGGAGCGCGCCGACAAGCTCTCGGGCGCGTGGGGCCGGCATCCGCTGCTGGGCCGGATGTATCTGCCGGCGTATCGCGCCGGCACGGACAAAGTGGCCGAGCTTCGCCGCCAGCACCCGCCGGAGCGCATCCTGCCCGCGCTCTACGGCTGCCGTGGGCTTGTGGACATCCAGACCATCGACCAGGTGCTCAAACCATAAAGTTGGTCGCAACCTTCACCGCGAAGGATTCTAACTGCCTGCGGCAAAAGTCGAGATTTTGGAAAAGCCGTTCCTCAGGGGCTAAAGTGTCTGCGTGAGAACTCGATTTGCAATCTCATGCAGCATGGTTCCGTCGCCCCCCCGGGGCTTGAGAAACTTTTTTGCGCCTTTTCCCAGGATTGCGTCCGCCTGACGGCGGACTCCATCCTGGGCTATGGGTGCCTGCATAAGAAATTTCCTAAAGTGGACCGAAAGACAACCGCAGATCCTTCGACTCCGTTGGCGCAAAAAGCCGCGCCAACTGCGCCCAGGATGACAGGTCCTGGCGGAATCGAGCCAGGGATGAACGCGGTCATTGCTTTTGCAGGAATCAATAATTTCCCAGCATCCCTCCGGTATGCTTCTCTTGCGCGGTAATCACAGATTTTTCCGGTTCTCACGCAGACACTAAAGCCCAGTTGATTATTCTGGCTTTATGGCACGACTGAAGCCGTGCCCTTTCAAATCCGGGCTTACACCGCGGGCTGCTGGCCCCGGAGGAGAGAATTATAATGTCTCGTTTTCGTTTTCTCCTGGTCTTCGTCACGCTGCTGGCCGGTTTCAGCATTCCGGTGTGCACACAACGGGCGCCCGCGCCGGGCGATCCAGAGCGGGTCATGATTGACGCGCATGCCGCGGGCCATCCGTTCCCGCATTTCTGGGAGCAGATGTTCGGCTCCGGCCGCGCTCGTTTAGCCATGCGCCAGAGCTATCGCGACGATCTCGAGCGCGTGAAGAAGATCACCGATTTCCAATACGTGCGCTTTCACGCCATTTTCGATGACGAAAACGGCGTCTACAGCCAGGACGCGCAGGGCAATCCGGTCTACAACTGGTCGTATGTGGACCAGATTTACGATGGCCTGCTCGACAACGGCGTGCGCCCCTATGTCGAAATCAGCTTCATGCCCAAGGCGCTGGCGGCCCACCTCGACTATCAGTCTTTCTGGTATCGTCCCATCGTGTCGCCGCCCGCCGATTATGCCAAATGGGACGCGCTGATCACCGCCTTCGCGCGTCATCTTATCGACCGCTATGGAATCGACGAGGTTGCGCACTGGTACTTCGAAGTCTGGAATGAGCCCAACCTCGATTTCTGGGCCGGACAGCCGAAGCAGCAGACCTACTTCGATCTCTACGATCACACGGTACGCGCGCTCAAGGGGGTAAGCCCGCGCATTCGCGTGGGCGGCCCGGCAACCGCGCAGGCTGCGTGGGTGGGCGACATGATCGCACATGCCACGGAGAATCACGTGCCGCTGGATTTCGTCTCCACGCATGTCTATGGCAACGATTCTACCGAAAATGTCTTTCACGACAACCGCACTATCGCGCCCTACCAGATGGTGTGCCCGGCAGTCGAAAAAGTTCACCGGGAGATCGAACATTCGGCGCGGCCGAAGCTTCCGCTCATCTGGAGCGAGTTCAACGCCAGCTACATGAACCAGCAGGAGATCACGGATTCCGTTTTCATGGGCCCTTGGCTGGCGGAGACCATCAGCCGCTGCGACGGCATGACGAAGATGATGTCGTACTGGAGTTTCTCTGACGTCTTTGAAGAGCAGGGAGTGGTGAAGACGCCTTTCTATGGCGGCTACGGCCTGGTGGCGGAGGATGGAATTCCCAAGCCGGCCTTCGCCGCCTTCGAGCTGCTCCACGAATTGGGAGACCGGCGCCTGCCTGTGCAGTCCGGCGACGTGCTGGCCACGCGCCGCCAGGATGGCACGCTGGTGGTCGCCGCCTGGAACTTCGCTCTGCCCGGCGCCGCATACGAACAGAAGACTGTCGAGCTCGACCTCACCGGAATCTCCGGCCACGCTCGCGCCTCCGTCCGCTGGGTCGACGCGGCACATGGCGACACCCTCGATGCCTGGAAGCGCATGGGCAGCCCGAAATACCCAACCAAGGCGCAAATCGAAGGGTTGCGCAGTGTATCCGGCGCCAGCGCGCCAAATTTGCAGCCGCTTGTGGACGGGCATCTCATCCTCGAGCTTCCGCCCATGAGCCTCGCGGTGGTCGAAGTCCGCTGAAATTCCATTCGAAAGTTTTCTGAAGTTTCTGAAATTGGTTGCGCAGCGGTTTCGTCTGGGAAACGTTCATGAGCAATCCCGAGCCGGCGCAGGCCATGCAACTGGCCGGCATCCGCAATGAAGCATAGCTGGCGCTCGCCATCCGGCGCCCGCTGCGTTTGTATCCGCGATCACGAATGGCGTCGATTTGGATCACGTTTCCCATCTCCTCCTGCTTCTCATGCGCCGATTTACACTGGGAAGCGAGGTTCGGCATTTTCATGGACAAATTCGTGATTCGGGGCGGAAATCCGCTGGTGGGCACCATCCGCGTCTCCGGCGCCAAGAATTCGGCGCTGCCCTGCATGGCCGCGGCCATTCTTACCGAAGACGAAGTGATCCTCGAAAACATTCCGCTGGTGCGTGACATCGACACCCAGCGGCGGCTTTTGCAATCGATGGGCGCCGAGGTGGAGCGGCCCGAGTTCAACGCCCAGCACTCGACCACCATCAGTTGCCGCACTCTTTCCGAGCCCGTGGCCCGCTACGAGATCGTGAAGACCATGCGCGCCAGCTCGCTGGTGCTGGGTCCGCTGATTGCGCGCACCGGCGCGGCGCGCGTGGCCATGCCCGGCGGCTGCGCTATCGGCGGCCGGCCCATCGATCTGCACCTCAAGGGCCTGGAGAAAATGGGCGCTGCCATTACCCAGGAGCATGGCTACATTGAAGCGCGCGTCGATGCGCGCGTGGGGCGCCTGCACGGCGCGCACATCGTCTTCGACAAGATCACCGTCACGGGCACGGAAGATCTGCTGATGGCCGCCGCGCTGGCCGAAGGCGAGACGCTGATGGAGAACTGCGCGCGCGAGCCCGAGGTTTGCGACGTGGCCGCGCTACTGACCGCCATGGGCGCCGAAATCAGCGGCGCGGGCACGGCGACCATTCATGTTCGCGGAGTAAGCAGCCTGCACGGCGCGCGCTATCGTATCAGCCCCGATCGCATCGAGGCTGGGACATTTCTGGCGGCCGGCGCCATCACCGACGGCGACCTGATTGTGGCCAACTGCAACACCGCGCACCTGGGCGCGGTGATTACCAAGCTCGAAGAGGCCGGCGCGCGCCTGGATTTGCTCGGACCGGACGCAGTGCGCGTTCGCGCTCACGGCAAGCTGCGCGCGGCCGACATCTCCACTGAGGAGTATCCCGGTTTCCCCACCGACATGCAGGCGCAGTATATGGCGCTGGCCACGCAGGCCGAGGGCGTGAGCCTGGTGACCGAAAACATCTTCGAGAACCGCTTCATGCACGTGCAGGAATTGGTGCGCATGGGCGCCAGCATCAAGGTTGACACGAGCACGGCCACGGTGCGCGGTCCGGCACGGCTTTCGGCAGCCGCCGTCATGTGCTCCGATCTGCGCGCGTCCGCCTCGCTGGTTCTCGCGGCATTGGTGGCCGAGGGCGAATCGGTGGTCGATCGCGTCTACCACATGGACCGCGGCTACGAGCGCATCGAGCAGAAGCTAAGCGGCGTGGGCGCGCAGATTCAGCGGCTGGGCAATCTCTTCGCTCCGCGCGAAGCGGAATCGCTGGCCGGGTGACGAAGAGAGGGAACAAGAGAACGAAGGAACAAGGGATACGGAGATGCTCTGCATCGCCGGGTGCGCCATCTTTAGTCATGATCTTCTTTCGACAAGGGACGAGGCCGCAATGTTCGACCCATGCCGGCACAATTTTCCAGGCCGGATAGAAACGCGGGCGCCGCAACTTTTGCCGCAAGCTGCTGTTGATACTAACGTCACATCGAACCAATCCGGAATTCCGGAAAACTCGATCTCAGGAGGACAGGAAAGCTGTGAAGAAAATCGCTCTGGCAGTTTTGCTCGCTTTTGCTCTTGCCCCCGCGGCCTCGATGGCGCAGGTCGGCATCGTGGTCCACATTGCTCCGCCGGCTCCTATCGTGGAGCACTACGGACCGCCTCCGCATCCCGGCTATGTTTGGATCGCCGGCTATCACCGCTGGGACGGCCAGCGCTATGTATGGGTCCACGGCTTTTGGCAGCGTCCGCCTCGCCCCGGCGCCGTGTGGGTCGCGCACCACTGGGCGCACCGCCATGGCGGATGGGTGCTGGTAGAAGGCCACTGGCGGTAAGGCAGAGAACAAGGGAATGAGGAAACAAGAAAAACGGCGATGTACTGCATCGCCGTTTCTGCTTATGACCGGGCTCCGTTTACTGAATCTCGATCACGTCCTTGGCCGCTGCGGCGGCTGCATCGGCGCGCTCCTTCAGCTTTTCCGCCACGGCGAAGAACTCCGCTGCCTGCGGGCTCTTGGGGCCGGCCAGCGCGACCGGCAAGCCGCGGTCGCCGCCCTCGCGAATGGCGGGAACCAGCTCAATCGATCCTAGAAACGGCACGTTGAATTGCTTCGCGGTGCGCTCCGCGCCGCCGCGCGAAAAGATATCGATCTCATGATGACAATGCGGGCAGGTGAAGTGGCTCATGTTCTCCACGATGCCCAGCACCTCCACGTTGACCTGTCCAAACATCTCCAGCGCCTTGCGCGCGTCTTCCAGGCTCACGTCGCTGGGCGTGGAAACCACCACCGCGCCGGTGAGCGGGACAGTCTGCACGAGCGAAATCACCACGTCGCCGGTTCCCGGCGGCAGATCGATGACGAGGTACTCCAGTTCGCCCCAGTCCACTTGTTGTAAGAACTGGCGAATGATCTGGTGCAGCATGGGCCCGCGCATCACCATGGGCTTGTCGCCCGGCGAAATATAGCCGATCGAAATGGTCTTGATGCCGTGCGTCACATTGGGCACGATCATGTTGTTGGCTGCCACTTTGGGCTGCTGCGCGGACCCCATCATCAGCGGCACGTTGGGACCGTAAACGTCGGCGTCGATCAATCCCACCCTGTGGCCAAGCTTGGAAAGGGCGATGGCCAGATTGACAGCCAAGGTGGTCTTGCCCACCCCGCCTTTTCCTGAACCGATGGCGATAATCTTTTGAACGCCCGGCAATGCAACCGGCTGGGGCATGGCATGTGAATGAGCCATCAAATCGCTCCTCTTCCACCATCAATTTTACAGGGGCGCAATAATCTCGGCAGGATTGACCTGCGCCTGTGGCGCCAAGCCGGCAACGCGAGACAGAATTGAGTACAGTTGCCG
Source organism: Acidobacteriaceae bacterium (assembly GCA_030037545.1). Taxonomy (GTDB): domain Bacteria; phylum Acidobacteriota; class Terriglobia; order Terriglobales; family Acidobacteriaceae; genus Telmatobacter. The sequence continues at coordinate 58,245 of JASHRF010000105.1, forward strand.
TACGCCCTCAGTCAAGGCCGCGGGGCCGGGCTGCAAAATGCAACTTGACGGTATCTCGTAAACGTGTCCATTGCGCACTGCCGGTATTGCATTCCAGTGCGGCCGCGAACAGATGGTCTCCTTCCGCACCTTCTTTCCGCACCATGAGGCAAGAATCACGTCCGGATTTCGGTCAACCACCGATGCCGGATCGAGAACGCGGTCCTGCGCTTTGCCACATCCCCGCAGCTCTGGAAACGCCGGCTCGCCGCCGGCAACCTCGATCAGTTCTTCGACCCAGGTGATGCCGCCGATCAACGGCTCGTCCCACTCCTCGAAGAAAACGCGAGGGCGGCGGGGAAAGGACCTGGCCGACGCGGCAATCCCGTCGAGCCCGTTTTTCAATCGTGCAACCAGCTCCCGGCCCTCTGCCGGTCTGCCCACGATGCGCGCCAGCACTTCAATCATGTTCAGAATTCCGGCAATATCGCGCTGGTTGAAGTTCAGCACCGTAACGCCGCGCAGCACAAGCTGCCTGGTAATCTCCGCCTGCACATCGGAAAAGGTCAGCACCAGGTCGGGCTCGAGATCGAGGATCTTCTGGTAGTTGGCGTCTTTGAATGCGGAGACGCGGGGTTTGCTGCGCGCTTCGTGCGGCCTGCTTGCGTAGGCGGAGACGCCCACGATGCGATCCTGCTCACCGAGCAGATAGAGCGTTTCGGTGGTTTCATCGGTCAGGCAGACGATGCGCCGCGGAAACTCCGCGGGATGCGCCGGCGAGTGGGGAGGAGTGAGCATGGCGGTGGTCTTAGACAGAACGTGCGCGCCCTCTCAGGCCAGACCGCTGGTGGCCAGTTTGGCCTCTTTGCGCCGCGCGTATTCTTTTTCGCGGTGATTGCGGCGGCGCAGCGCGTCTTCATAGCGGCGCGCCTCGTCCGGAGTTTCCGGTTCAGCGTGTGGAACTCTCAGCCGGTTTCCATGCTCGTCGACGGCGACAAAGACCAGGTAGGCGCTGGCCACGTGCACGGTTTCTCCGGTGCGAGTGTGCTCGGCCCAGGCCTTGACACCCACTTCCATTGAAGTGTTGAAGGCCCGGTTCACGCTCGACTTCAGCGTCACCAGATCGCCCAGGTGCACGGGGCGGATGAAATCGATGTGATCCATGGCCGCCGTCACTACGAAGGTGCGCGCGTGCCGGTAGGCTGCCATGGCGCCGGTCAAGTCGATAAAGTGCATCAGCCGGCCGCCCAGCAAATGGCCCAGGACGTTGGTGTCGTTGGGGAGAATGATCTCGGTCATCTCCGACTGGGTGCTGGCCACGGTGCGCACCGCGGGGTTGGCTTCCTGCTCGTTCATGCCGTTTTGGCTCCATTCAAGGGCCGCTTTTCGCGATTCGCTGCGTCTTTATGCTTTTTCACAGCCGGATCGATACAATGAAGTTGCGGCAGGCGATCCGGTGGGGGAATCGGCCTTGATCCTGTACCAGTTTCAGCAATCCTGGCCAAATACGCAAATTCTTCCGTGCATGAAGGACCGGCTCCAGCTTTCCACCAAGATCATGGATAAGATTGCAGGACTCAAAGAGATTCTCGCCCTTGACCCCAAGAACAGCTTTGCCCGCTACGGCATCGCCGTGGAACTGGCGGGCCGCGGGCAAACGGCCGCTGCGCTTGACGAATTCGACGCGCTGCTGGCCAACGATCCCGAGTATACGGCCGGTTACTTCATGGCCGCGCAAACCTTGGCCGGCCTGGGGCGAAAAGCAGAAGCCATTGCCCGTTTGAAGGATGGCATCGGCTGCGCGGCAAGGAACGGCAACTCTCATGCGCTCAGCGAGATGCAAGCGATGCTGAGCGAACTGAGCCAACCGGCCGCGCTTTGATTTCTCCCCGGCTTTCCTCGCCGGTTTGGGAAATTGGTTCATTGGCGACGAGCAGGTACAAACGAGCGTAACCTTTTGATGCGAAAAAACATCTAACCGACTATGCCGAAGTATTCCATCGTCGTGCCTTTTCACAACGAAGAGGAAAACGTCACTGCACTCTACGCCCGGCTCAAGCAGGTCATGGAGCAGGTGGGCGAGAGCTTTGAGCTGGTGCTGGTCGACGACGGCTCGCGCGACCGCACCTACAAGCTTCTCGAGGAGATCGCCGCCGTCGACAGCCGCGTGCTGATCATCAAGCTGCGCCGCAACTTCGGACAAACATCGGCGCTGGCTGCGGGCTTCGATCATTCCTCCGGTGAGTTCATTCTGGCCATGGACGGTGACCTGCAGCACGATCCCAACGATATTCCCGCGTTCCTGGAAAAGCTCGATGAGGGCTACGACGTGGTCTCGGGCTGGCGCGAAAAGCGTATCGACAACTTCATCATGCGCCGCATCCCTTCGGCCTGCGCCAACTGGTTGATGGCCAGGCTTTCCGGGGTTCCCATCCACGATTTCGGCACCACCTTCAAAGCTTATCGCCGCGAGGTCATCCAGAATATTCCCCTCTATGGCGAAATGCACCGCTTTATCCCCGCGCTGGCAAGCTGGTATGGTGCGGCCATCTGCGAGATTCCGATCCGCAATGTGAATCGCGAGCGCGGCAGGAGCCACTATGGGATCGGGCGCACCTTCCGCGTTTTCTTTGACCTGCTGACCATCCGCTTTCTGCTCCGTTACATGAGCCGGCCCATGCACTTCTTCGGCGGCCTCGGCTTGCTGGGCATCCTGAGCGGCAGCGCCACGGCCATGGTGCTGCTGGTTTCAAAGCTCCTAAATCCGGGGATGGATATGATCAGCAATCACGGCCCGATGTTTGTAATCGGCTCGGTGCTGATTGTGGCCGGCGTGCAGTTGCTGGCCATCGGGCTGCTTGGGGAGCTCCAGGTCCGCCACCATTTCACCAGCGAGCATCCCTCCGCTTACGCCGTCGACCGGCTGGTGCGCCTCGCTCCAGGCGAAGAGCAGAGCATGGTCCCCGACCGGCACGAGGAAAACTTCTAACAGCACGGATCAAGGAACGGGGAACAGGGAAGGGAAGAGCAGCGCGCTCGCAGCGTTGCCTTTTCTTCAGAGCTTATCTCTCGTGCCCGAAATCCGATTTCCGTTCCCTGCTCCCTGTTTCCTCGATTCCCGTCTTTTCCCCTTGCTCCGTCAACCCCTTAAGGTTCATTCTTATCCGTGACATGAACGCCATCCAGATTCATGAAACGGGAGGGCCGGAAGTTCTTCAGCTCACCGAGCTCCCCATCCCTGTGCCCGGGCCGGGACAGGTGCTGATTCGCATTGAGGCCGTCGGTGTCAACTTCATCGAGATCTATTTCCGCACCGGCCAATACAAAGCTGCCCTGCCCATGATTCCCGGCAGTGAGGCCGCGGGCACCGTCGAGGAGCTCGGTCCGGGCGTCACCGGCTTTGCCGCGGGCGACGCCGTGGCCTCCACCAGCGTACTGGGGAGCTATGCCGAGTACGCGCTGGTGAATGCGGCGCAACTGGTGAAAGTGCCCGATGGCCTGGCTCCCGAGCAAGCCGCCGCGGCCATGCTGCAGGGCATGACCGCGCACTATCTCGCGTACTCAACCTGTCCGCTGAAAGGCGGCGACACGGCTTTGGTGCACGCCGGCGCGGGCGGCGTGGGGTTGCTGCTCACGCAGATCGCCACGCGCATTGGCGCGCGCGTCATCACTACTGTTTCCAGTCCCGCTAAAGCCGAGCTTTCACGTGAGGCCGGCGCCAGCGACGTGATTCTCTATACCGAGCAGGACTTCGAGGCGGAAGTGAAGTGCTTTACCGACGGCAAAGGCGTGGACGTGGTCTACGACTCCGTGGGCAAGACGACCTTCGAGAAAAGCCTCAACTGCCTGCGCCCGCGCGGGCTTCTGGCGCTGTTCGGCGCCTCCAGCGGCCCGGTGCCGCTCTTCGACCTGATTCAGCTCAGCGGCAAAGGCTCGCTTTACATTACCCGGCCCACGCTGTGGCATTACATCGCCACGCGCGCCGAGCTGGAGTGGCGCGCCGGGGACGTGCTGGGATGGGCCGCCAAAGGCGAGCTCAAGCTGCGCACCGAGCATCTTTATCCACTGGCCCAGGCCGCGCAGGCCCAGGCCGATCTCGGGGCTCGCAAGACTACGGGCAAGATTTTGCTGGAACCGTAAGAGCAGGGAACAAGGGAACGAGGGAACAAGGGACCGAGGGAAGAAATGAGCAGGGTTGAGATTGGCGCACATGATCGCGTTTTCGTGCTGACCGGCGCGGGCATCAGCGCGGAGAGCGGATTGCCCACTTTTCGCGCCGAAGACGGGCTCTGGGCCGGATATCGCGTTGAAGATGTGTGTACGCCTGAGGCATGGCGGCGCGATCCGGCCGGCGTGTGGGCGTTTTATTCGGCGCGGCGCGCCGCGGGAATGAAGGCGGAGCCCAATCCCGCGCACATCGCGCTGGCCGAGCTCGAAGCCGGACTCGGCGACCGCTTCTTCCTCTGCACGCAAAATGTCGACGACCTGCACGAGCGCGCCGGCTCCACGCGCCTTCTTCACATGCACGGCGAGCTGGGGAAATCGCGCTGCGAGCGCGAATGCGGGCGCGCGCCCGTGGAAGACCACGCCATCTACGCCAGCCTCGACCAGGTGCCACGCTGCCCGTGCGGCGGCCGCCTGCGCCCGCACATCGTCTTCTTCGGCGAGATGCCGCTCGAAATGGGCCGCATTCAAAGCGAAATCGACAAAGCCACGGTGATGCTGGTGGTGGGCACTTCAGGCTCGGTTTATCCGGCCGCGAGCTTCGTCCATTGGGCTCGCCAGAACGGTGCGCGCACTGTTTACATCGGCCCCGAGGCGCCGCTCAACGCCTCCGCATTCACGCAGATCGTCGAAGGCAAAGCCGGCCAGGTGATGCCCGGCCTGTTTCAAATTGAGGCGGCTATTCCCGCGCTTTGATGAACTCTTTGCGGCGGAAGCGCAGAGCCGTCCAGTCCTCGTCGAGTAAAAGCCGTATTTGCAGCCCCTCAAAAAGTTCACGCGCATTTCGAAAATGGTCTGAACGACTCGCTTGATGGCACGCTTGCCGAGCCTTTCTTTTCGCCTCTGCGTCTATACTGTAAGAGCCATGCTTCCGTTTCTCCACATCGGTCACATCAGCATCCCGGTCTTCGGACTAATGTTATGGGTGGCCGCCGTGGCCGCCGCCTTCATTGTGGATCGCGGATTCCGGCGCGCGCGCATCGACGCCGACGCGGTAGGAATGGTGGCTGTTGCCGTGGTCGCGGGTATCGTGGGCGCCAAGCTGTGGCACGTGCTCGACACGCCTTCGGAATTTCGTGAGATAGGCTGGCGCGTGCTGTGGGATACAGCCGGATTCGCGTGGTACGGAGGCGTAATCTTCAGTATCTCTGCGCTGGTGGTGCAGGGCTGGCGGGCCAAGATTGGCGGCCTGCGCATGCTGGACCTTGCGGCTCCGGCCGCAGCCGTCGGATATGGCGTGGGGCGCATCGGCTGTTTTCTTTCCGGCGACGGCTGTTACGGGATTGCCACCAAGCTGCCGTTTCCGCTGGGAATGAGCTTTCCAAACGGGATCGTACCCACACCGCCCGGCGTGCGCGTTCTGCCTACGCCGCTGTTCGAGCTGGCAGGCGGGTTGCTGATCGGATGGTACCTGTGGCGCCGCGCAGGCAAACCCAATCCGGTGGGTATGATTACCGGCCAATATCTCGTTCTGACCGGCCTGGCGCGTTTTCTGGTCGAATTTGTCCGCCGCAACCCCAAAGTGCTCTGGGATTTCTCCAACGCGCAATTGGCGAGCGCGGGCGCGATGATTGCAGGGGTCTCGCTGGCATGGTGGTCCGCGCGCCGGCCGGCGACCCAGCCGATGCTGGTAAAGCCAGCGTCCACGGCGGAGAAACCCGCGTAGCCCGATTACGTTATATCGCGCGCCTGCTTACTCTCTACTTAGCTCCGGGAATCTCTGTACGGCGCATCAAGTACGCGCGCGCTTTTCTTTTGATGCGGTTTCAAGTCCAATTTTTTCAATGGGATGCATGTAGCCGCATTCCTTGACACTGAATTTTCGCGCTCCGAAAATGGAGATGGAGCGTGGAATATTCAATGACAGAACACAGATTGCTGCGATAAATTATCCGCTCCGCAAGGCGATTGATGGCACGGCCAAGGATGAGGTGCTGAACAAGCGGGAACGGCTGCCAGCCTTCCATAGCACGCGAGATTTGGCACCTGACGCGCGCGCGGGATTGAGCAGTGATTCGCCTGGTATCAAGCCGATTTTTGCGGCGGTCTGAGGTAAGCCGCCGGCCACACCTTTATCCATCGCTCGGGGCATGTGCTTTCGCGGGCAAGGTTTCTACCGATCCATCCAGCGGCATTCCGGCCGATCTTTTCAGCGCCATATTTCGCCGCGATCGCGGCCCTCCGTATCCAGTCCTTCCGAAATTCCGCCCACTTTGGCTTGCGCCAACAGGGGGTTATGGACAATCAATTTGAACTGAGCAAAGGAGGGTTTCAAATGAACTTCAAGGCGAGAGGAGTGGCAGTTTCGACGGTTGGATACATGAGCCTGGCCATCAGCGGCTGGATGCTTGCCATGACCGCCGCGGGATGGTTTTCGCGGGCGTTCAGCACGGCGTTCATGGTTCCACTGGCGATCATCCTGGCGGTAGTAGCAATCCTGGCGTTCGTAACCGATCGCGGGCTCGACGCCGTGGTCTTTTTCGGTGGGGCTGCGGTCCTGGGCTCCATGGCAACTTATATGGGCAGCGTAGCGTTTGCTCATGCGGCTGAACCGGTTGCCTACCTGGCGTGGTTCGCGGCCTTGTGGGCGATCTATTTCTGCTGCACGTGGGCAGGGTCGTTGCGCAGCGGCGTAACGCGGTCGACGTTCCTGCTGGGTTTGTGGCTCACCTTCATCGTCCTGGCCATCGGCGGATGGACGGGCGTGGGAGGCTGGCTGATTGCGGGCGGGTACCTGGGCCTCATCTCGTCGGTGCTGGCCTTTGTGACTTCGGGCGCGGAGATCGTCCATTATGGAGCGATCGCCAACTCCAACCTGGATGTAACGGGAACCAGCACGGGCACAGCGCACCCTATGGCGGCCGACTAAGTGACGCGATCCGGTTGCGGCCGATCTACCGGCTCGCAACCGGTACCCGGTCGTGTTGCGCCAATTCAGGCGCTTGGGGGTTGAATGAGCGGCAGACCTGATTCCGGATCGAGCTGCTTCTGCAAGTGGCGCGGGCTCTCAGTGAGAATCACCTCGCAAGTCGGGCGGACCAGAGCTTCGAGCAGGTGCCCTCCATAGGCCGTCCCATCCCGCTTGGCTACAACGATATGCGCGTGCACCTGCGGCTTGCCATGGTTGAGCGCCACGTCTCCGATGAGCGATACCAACTCCACCTGCTCATCGAGTACCACCGACGGCTGGTACTTTTTCTTCTGCCAGTCGAACCACGCCAGTTTTACCTGCGAAAGCGCGCCGATTGCCTTGAAGCTGCTTCCGGCGAGGTGCTGTTCCTCGGCAAAGCTTTTGAGGCCAGCAGCCAGTTCGTCGCCGGTCTCGAAGATGACGGCGTAGGTTTTCGGATTCTCCGCAAGCTGCATGAAGCGCATAAATACCTCCAACAGCATCTTTCGATGCCGGAGCGCTAAGAAGCTGCGTTTCCGGTACAGTTTTATTCCGCGAGAACGCCGTCAAAGCCTCAGAGGCGCTTCAAAAAGGCCAGCGCTTCGGCCAGTTGCGGGAACAGCGCTTCCTCGGCTTTGAATTGGGGCGAGTGCACGCAGCGGCGGACGCCGCGCATGCGCACGGGGTGCTTCAGGTGCAGCATCTCGTGATAGAGAAGGTATTCGAGCGCGTAGCGCGGGCTGGAAGGGCGATCGAAGACCCGGCTCACGACAATGGTGTTGTGGGCGGCGTCGTAATGACCGAGCGAGCGCTTGGCCATGTGCTCGCTCCAGGTGAGTTCAGGCCGGCCGAGCAGGCCGCCAAAAAAACGCATATTGAGCGAGTCGAAGATCTCGTCGAGATGGTAATAGCGGCCCTCAGGCCCGAAGTAGCGTTTGCTGCCGCGCGCGGTGCGGACGAGTTCCGTTTGCCGTGCCACGGCGCCGCTGGAAACGAAGCGTTTGTAGCGCAGGTTTTGCGCGGCCTCGATGGGCTTCCTGTAGAGCTTGGCGAGCAAGATATGAGCAATGGCGTGGAGCACGGACTCGGGCGCGCCTTCCAGCAGATCGGAGAGGCTCACCAGGATTTTGCCCTCGCGCAAACGGACGGTCGTGTTGAGCGAGGTGAAGCGCCGGAAGCAGACCGCGATGTGCGGCATGGGAGCGCGCGGGCGCAACGCGCGGTACTCCTGCTCAAAAATGGGAATGATCTCGGGGGCCACCATTGAGGAGGATAGCAGGGAGGCGGTAAGGCAGGGAACAAGGGGCCAAGGGGGACAAGGGACCAAGAAAACGAAGAACCAAGAGTGCTTTGGGCAAGTCGGGGAACCATTTCCCTGCCACCGCCGGTTGCATGGCGACCAGCGACTTTGCGCCAGCGGCTATACAGCAACGAACCCTCCGGATTGCAAGCGTCCCTTAAAGGGCCGCCCTGCATCGTATCCAGAGACAGGGCGGCACGGCTGCCCGGGGTTGGGCTTCCAAAAACAAGGAGAAGGAGCATGAGGAAGTTACTCGGCTTGATACTTATGGCGGGGATTACGGCAGTGCCAGTGGCAGCGCGTGCTGCAGATACCGATACAGGCGCAGACATGCATAAGCTGAATCAGCGGCTGGACAATGCGGCATCGACTCTCGAGGCGATCATGAGCGCCAAAGACAAGGGGGTTCCCGACTGGATTGCCACCAAGGCGAAGTGCATTGCGGTGGTTCCGGGGTTGGTAAAGGGCGCATTCATCGTTGGCGCAGAGTACGGCCAGGGCGTGGTCTCCTGCCGCACGGCGCATGGCTGGAGCGGGCCGGTGTTCATCCGCCTGGCGGGCGGGTCGTGGGGTTTTCAGATCGGCGGAAGTGGGACTGACCTGGTGCTGGTGGCTATGAATCCACAGGGCATGCAGGATTTGCTGCAAACCCGCTTTAAGATCGCAGGCAGCGCCGCTGTGGCTGCGGGACCGATCGGGCGCGAAGCGCAGGCAGCTACTAACCTGAGCATGCATTCCGAGCTGCTTACCTACTCGCGCAGCCATGGCCTGTTTGCAGGCGTGGACCTGAGCGGTGCGACGGTGAGCGAGAACATCCCGGATACGGTGGCTCTATACGGCGGTCAGTACCACGGCTTTGGCGCTGTCCTGGACAGCCAGGTGCCTCCGCCGCATAACCAGGCGGCATTGCACTTTATGCACGTCATGAACCAATACTTTGGACAAGCCAGGGAGCATGTAAAACAATACGACGAACAGCATGAGCATTGATTTGCCGCGGGCCGGATCTGAAGCGGGTTTCAGGTCCGGCGATTCATATCGAAAGATCTCGTTAAAACTTTTCGTTCATTCCATCTCGGCAGGTTGCGGTTCCCGCCGCATACTCCGGAGTGGATCCGGCACCAGACGGCGGGAGAGCGGATAAGGGACGCACAGGGAGAGATGGAATGGACCACAGGGATCACGGTAACGCACACCAGATGGCCGAGTGCGCGCGGCTTTGCGCCGGAATCTTCACTATGCGCGCGGAAAGCATTGCCGAATCGCTGGCCTCGAAAGAAATTTCGCCGCAGGGGCCGTCGTCAGGTTTGCGCTTGTTGACCTTTTACATGAACTACGCCGGCAAATGGCTCAGCCCCTCGCGACGCCGCAATCTGGAAAAGGCGAAGAAGCTGCTCGAGGAACGCGTGACGCGCGACCTGATCGAGCGGGAACGCGCGCAAGAACGAAAAATCGCGTAAATCACCGCAACGGTGAAAAAATGCCGGCGGCTGAGTTTGAGAGCCGGTTTCTTCGGGGGCTGAAGCCCCGCGCATCTTTGAGCGGCTTAACGTTTGCGCCAGCCCCCGTACCCTTCAAAGACCGCCAAGCGGTTTAACGTACGGGCTGAAACCGGTACGCTTCAAAAACCGCCAAACTGAGCTACTAGGGCCTGTTAACACTCGTGGGGTGGCGGCGACAGGAGCCGATTTTTCCGAGTTCCAGGAGCGAGGAGCGACGCATACCGGGTGTCTGCTAGCGAGGAGCGACAACGAAATTGGGAAAATCGGCCCTGTCCCTTGGGGTTGCGGCCAAAATCGGGTCATACTTCGTTGTCGTCCTAGGCGGTGGGCCCGCCACAGCCGTCGTCCTCCGCCTCGTCTGACCCGATTTTGGCTGGCAACGCCATCCACCCCACTAGTGTTAACAGGCCCTAGCGAAGAAGTTGAGGAGTTGGGATCAGGCCGAGCGGCGCATCGCGCGGCGCGGCGAAGCTTGGATTTCCACCTTCAGCACGCGCAAAGTTTCCGCCGTGAGCTGCTGCCGCACTCCGGCCATTGCCTTCCACGGATCGCGCTTCAGGCGTTCACTCCAATCCGGGAAATCCGAAACATGAAATTGGGGCCGGCTGGCGGCGCGCAGCTCCTTCCAGTCGAGCGTCATGGCTACTGGAACCCCGCTGCGGGCGCGCGGCGAAAAGGGGGCAATGGAAGTCGAGCCGCGATCGTTACGCAGGTAGTCGAGATAGATTTTGTTGGTGCGCGCTGCTTTGGTCATCTTAGTGAGATACAGCGCCGGATCTTCGGCTTCCATTTCGAGCACCAGCGCATGAGCAAACTGTTTCGCCGGGCCCCATTCAAGCTCCGGCTCGATGGGAACAACCAGATGGAGCCCTTTGCCGCCGGTGCTCTTCAAGAAGCTTTCGAGGTGCAGCTTTTTCAGGCGTCCGCGGAGCTTTTCGGCGCTGCGAGCGAGCGTTTGCCAGTCGATGGCGGCGTCCGGGTCGAGGTCGAAGACCAGCCGGTCGGGCCTGTCGAGCGATTGGTTGCGTGAGCCCCAGGGATGGATTTCGAGCACGCCCATCTGCGC
>JASHRF010000106.1 GCA_030037545.1 Acidobacteriaceae bacterium
GGCTTGGCCGGCGGCTGCGGCGCGGGGGTGGTAATGGTGGAATCCGGAGGAGGATTGGATGTGCCCTCATACGGGTTGGGCGCGTTGGTTTGCTGCGCGGCCAGTGCGGCAGCGGTTGAGAGCAATAAGGCGCACACAAAAACCTGCAATGCAGAGGCAGAGCGGCTCATCCTAACCTCCCTGGGCAGTATTTCCCATAGATTTAGACCCGCACGGGGACGGAAAGTTTTCCTCTTTTCGGATCCAGGGTGGGTCGCAACTGCCTGGATTCAGCTTAAAGCCTGCGATCGCCGCCGTGGATTTACCCGAATGGCCTGAGTGCCGTGGCGGATACGAATCAAAGAAGTTATATGCGCTGAAATTCGCAAGTCGCGGCCTCGCCTGCTGGCCACTGTGACCGCTGCCACACGGTTCGCTGCACCTTGGTTTGCTAGAATCCAGACTGTCTTTCTCCCGTCAGGACGAAGAGGAGTTTCCAGTTGTGCAAGGGCTTTTGAGCACCATTCAAAGCGCCGCCGGACAAGCACTTGCCGTAGATCGACGTCCCAAACTCAACGACCGGCTGCTGCATCGAGTTTTGAGGAGCGATATGACTGAGATTGTTGCCATTCGTGCCCGCGAGGTTCTGGACTCGCGCGGCAACCCCACCGTGGAAGCGGACGTGATTCTGGAAAGCGGCGCGCTGGGCCGCGCCATTGTGCCCTCGGGCGCCTCCACCGGCGAGCTTGAGGCCGTGGAACTGCGCGATGGCGACAAGGGCCATTACCAGGGCAAAGGCGTGCTGCAGGCCGTGGCCAACGTGGAAACGGTGATTGCGCCGGAGCTGGAAGGCATGGACGCGGCCAACCAGCGGCTGGTCGACCGCACCATGATTGAGCTGGACGGCTCGCCGAACAAGAGCAAACTGGGCGCGAATGCGATTCTGGCAGTATCGATGGCCGCGGCGCGCGCCACTGCGCAAACGCTGGAGATTCCGCTCTACCGCTATCTGGGCGGCATCAACGCCTGCATCCTGCCCACACCCATGCTCAACGTTCTCAACGGCGGCGCCCATGCCGACTCCAACGTCGACTTCCAGGAGTTCATGATCATGCCCGTGGGTGCGGAGCGCTTCAGCGAGGCGCTGCGCTGGGCAGCCGAGACCTTTCACACGCTCAAGAGCGTTCTGAAGAAGAGGGGCTACAACACCGCTGTCGGCGATGAGGGAGGATTTGCGCCTTCGCTCAAGTCCAACAGCGAGGCCATCGATCTAATTCTGGAAGCGATTATCCAGGCCGGCTACAAGCCCGGCGAAGAGATCGCCATCGCCATCGATCCTGCATCAAGCGAGTTCTACGACAAAGACAAAAATAAGTATGTTTTCAAGAAGGGTGACAAGCGCGAGCTAACGAGTGCGGAGATGGTTTCGTTCTATGAGGACTGGATTCGCCGGTACCCGATCGTCTCGCTTGAGGATGGTCTCGCCGAGGATGACTGGGAGGGATGGCGCATCCTCACCGACAAGCTGGGCCAGAAGATTCAGCTTGTGGGAGACGACAATTTCGTGACCAACGTCAAGCTGTTGCAGCGCGGGATCGAGGAAGGCGTAGCCAATTCCATCCTCATCAAGCTCAACCAGATCGGCACCGTGACCGAGACACTCGGAGCCATCGAGCTTGCCCGCCGCTACGGCTACACGTCGGTCATATCTCACCGCAGCGGCGAGACGGAGGACGCGTTCATTGCCGATCTGGCAGTCGCGACCGGCGTAGGCCAGATCAAAACCGGCTCGGCAAGCCGCACCGACCGCATTGCCAAGTACAACCAGTTGCTGCGGATCGAAGAGGAGCTGGGCGCGGGGGCGGTGTATCTGGGCCTGGAGAGCCTGAACTACAACGACTAGGCGTTCGCGCGCACGGACGCAAAAACAACCTCAGGTCCTTCGACTCGATCGCTACGCGATCTCGCTCAGGATGACATCGTGATTTGTGCACAAGCAGCTAATGTGCCTCCGCGCACATCGCGCTTGCCGACCCCGCCATTTATTCTGAATCTTGAAAATCTTTGAATGAAACCGAGGTATTTTCGTGCCCAAGCACCCGCTCGTCCTCACCATCCTCGACGGATGGGGTTATCGCGCTGAAACTGCCAACAACGCCATCGCTCTCGCCCGCAAGCCCAGCTACGACAAGCTGCTCAAGGAGTTCCCCAGCACTTTGATCCGCGCCTCGGAGCACTTTGTCGGCCTGCCCGACGGCCAGATGGGCAACAGCGAGGTGGGCCACCTGAACATCGGCGCGGGCCGCATCGTGCAGATGGATATCACGCGCATCGATGCGCTAATTGCTTCGGGCGAGTTCGGCAAGAATCCCGCCATTGTGATGGCCATGAGGCGGGCGCGCGAAGGCGGGCGGCAACTGCACCTCTTTGGCCTGGTCTCGGACGGCGGCGTGCACTCGCACCAGGAGCATCTCTACGCGCTGCTGCGCATTGCCCGCGAGAACGGGCTGACGCGCGTCTTCGTTCATGCCTTCATGGATGGGCGCGACACGCTGCCTACCTCGGGCGCTGGATACATTGCGGCGCTCGAGCAGAAGATGCGTGAGTACGGTGTGGGCAAGGTGGCCAGCATCAACGGACGCTACTTTGCCATGGATCGCGACCGGCGCTGGGAGCGCGAGCGCAAGACCTTCGACGCCATGGTCAACGGCAAGGCCGAGGGTGGCGCGTATCCCAATGCCGCGGCGCGCATCAAGGAGTGCTACAACGCCGGCATGACGGACGAGTTTCTCGTCCCCTTCATGGTGACCGATGCGGCCGGCAAACCCACGGGGCAAATTCGCGATGAGGATGTGTGCATCAACTTCAACTTCCGCGCCGACCGCGCCCGGCAGATTACGCGCGTGCTGGCCCGCGAAAGCGGATTGAATAAAGAGGGCGGGCGCAACCTCGAAGGCTGGGAAGCGCTCGACGAGACGATTCCCCGCTCCGAAATTCCAAAGAACCTGATGTACGTCTGCATGACGCACTACGACAAGACCTACGAGCTGCCGGTTGTCATTCCGCCGGAATCGCTCGATAACATCCTTGCCAACGTTCTGGCCGCGCACCACTTGCGCAACCTGCGTGTGGCGGAGACTGAGAAGTTTGCACACGTCACCTACTTCTTCAACGGCGGCATTGAGACGCCCTTCCCCGGCGAGGAGAGGCAACTGATTCCGTCGCTCAAAGTGGCGACCTACGATCTGGCGCCGGAAATGCGCGCCGAGGGCATTGGCGACACCGTGGTGAAGGCGGTGAACGATACCGCGTTCGATCTGATCGTGGTGAACTTTGCCAATGCCGACATGGTGGGCCACTCCGGCAAGCTGGAGCCCACCATCAAGGCCTGCGAGGCGGTGGACGCGCAGCTCGGGCGCATTTACAAAGCGATTCGGGAACGCAACGGCAACTGGCTGATCACCGCCGATCACGGCAATGCCGAGATGATGGTCGATCCGATGACCGGCGGGCCGCACACGGCGCATACCACCAACCCGGTGCCGTTTATCTGGGTGGGCGAGAACGCCGACCATTACCGTCTGCGCGCGGATGGCTCTCTGCGCGATATTTCCCCCACGCTGCTAAACCTTCTACACCTGGGATTGCCCAAGGAGATGACCGGCGGCGATTTGCGCGTGCCGATTGCGAAGTGAGCTCGATACAAAGCGACAAAAAGCCTCTCGCGCGAGAGGCTTTTGTTTTTGATTTCGTCCCCGCGGCTTATCGCAGGCGTATCGATCTGATTCTCTCCGGCAGGCGCGCCTCGATCAGCCGCGCACGCTCCACGGCGATGCCGCTCAGGTAGGAGGGTGCGGGCGTGGCCATGAGCACCAGCGCCAACGCGATCAGGCTGAAGCACAACCCCGCCACTCCTGCGGAAATCAGCATATGGTACATGTCGTAGATGTCGAGGCCGAGAATTTTGAACGCCATATGCTCCAGCGGCTTGATGTGCTTGAGCACGGAAAGGGCAAAGAGGAAGAAAAGGGCAGACAGCGACGTGAGGACGGCTAATGCGCCGTCCAGGCTGCGGTGGAATCGCTGCCGGGCGCTGCAACGGGCGCATTCGGCCAGGTGTTGTTCGTAATCCCTGCGCATCTCCGGCGAGATTCCAGAGATGTCATAGCGCCAGCTGGCAAGAATGGCGCCAACAACTCCATCGGTACATTGCGTTTTGGGCATATCTATGAAGCCTCTTATCGCATGTGCTGGTTTACAAACCATTGCGCTTCCGCGCTGCAACCTGGCAGCGGAGGGGCATATCGGTTAAGGATGCGGGGCCGAAACGATTGGATTCGTGTCGCCATCTTCTCCATTTCGGGTCAATCGAAAAACTCCCTGACCCGTTACCAATCCCCTACGTCAGGACTCCAATGTAATTACCATTGTAATACGTTTTCCGATGTCCCTAAAAAGTAATTGCGTCCATCGGGGAGTGCTGCTCGGCAAGGAGTAGCCGATTTGCCAACAAGCTGGCGCGGCCGCTGAGGGCGCGGTCGGCGCTGACCCGCGCGAGAGCAGGAAGATTATTGCTTTCAGAAAGATGGGCCAGAATGACGTAAGCGGCCTGGCCGTCGTAGCCGGTGGCAAGGAATTCCGCTGCCGCTTCGTTGGAGAGATGGCCGACGCGAGATAGCACGCGCTGCTTGACCGACCAGGGATACGGGCCGTCGCGCAGCATCTCGAGGTCGTGATTCGACTCTAGGAGCAAAAGGTCAAGCCCGCGGAGTTGCGCTTTCACATTGGGCGAGATATAGCCGAGATCGGTAGCGAAGCCGATGCGCACACCTTCGGCCTGGAGGGTGAATCCGACCGGGTCAGCCGCATCATGCGGAATCGTGAAGGGGCTGAGGGAGATATCGCCGATGGTAAACGGCCGGCCGGCCTCGAAATACTCCACGCCGGGCAGCCAGGTGGGATCGTCCGCGCGGGCGGGCACCTCACCCGCGGTCAGCTCAGGCGGCATGGCGCCCAGACTCATAGCAGAAGCTGTAGCGCCTAAAGCTGCAGCGCCCTCACGAGTAGCGGCGCTCGCCTGACCGGAGCTCCCGGCAAGCCCGCTTTCGGCTTGCTGTGGTGGTTGACCGGCTGTAGTGCGGCTCTCCGGACCCGCGCCCTGGCTCGGCACGGCGGTAGTTTCCGGTTCGCTCGCACCTTCGGCCTCCGCATCTCCTCCGTCCGGATCGCACTCCTCAACAGCGGTAAGCGCCTCGGCCTGCCTCTCGGCGGCCTGTTTCCGGCACTGCTCCAGCCACTGCGCGTAGGTCATGGTGCGGCGCGGAGTCAGCCAACGCATCCAGGCGCGGTGCGTAGCCTCAGTAAAGTAGACGGGAACACCCAATTTACGCGCGGTCACAGCCAGGCCATTGATGTGGTCCTGGTGCTCGTGGGTGATGACGATGGCGTCCAGCGTTTCCGGATTTTCATCGGCCAGCTTCATGCGCTTAAACAGCTCGCGGCAGCTCAGGCCGGCGTCGATCAGGATGCGGGTACGGCCCCCGGAAACGATCGTACAGTTCCCTTTCGACCCCGACGCCAGCACCGTGAAGCGGACCATTCTTTGAGGATAAACCGCCGGGTTCTGAATCGCATGGACGCCCAGTTTACCCGCGAAGCGCCGGCCGGACATGTCAGGCGCGCGCGAACTCGCTCATCAGGCCCAAAACATGCCCGTCTGGATCCTTCAGAAACGCCATCCACAGATCATGGTCCGGCATCTTTACCACCAGATGCGGCTCTTGGATAAACTCCACGCCCTCAGCTGCCAGATGCGCGTGCGCGGAGTGCAGATTGGCAACCTTGAAGTAGAGAATCGTCCCACCCGGCGGTCCAGCCGTCTCTGAAGCTCCGATCATGAAGCGCGTCTCGCCGCATTGGAAAAACGACATGTTCCCCGCGTCGAATAGCGGCGTCATGCCCAACCGATCCCTGTAAAAGCTCTTCGAGCGCTCCAGATCGACGGTGGTGATCGCAATCTGGCCAACTTTCTCGACATGGACAGCGGATTCGGGCAAATCTTCTTGCTCTCCCATAGCGCCTCCCTAGTGTCTTGTTCCTGAAGTTCGCAACATAAATCCCGCTGTCATTCTGAGCGAACTGGACCCCAAGCGCTTTTCAGTTTGGGGGTGGTGAGTCGAAGAATCTGCTTTTTTCGACTTCGAATTATGACACGAACTTCCGGGACACCACACTAGCTCCCTTCCTCCTCTGCGCGCCTTCGGGCCGCTGCTCCAACCGGGTCGGTGAGGATATCCACCCACTTGGGGTGGGGCGCGGGCTCGGCATTGTAGTTGTCGTGCCAATTCCACCACTTGTACGGTTCGGTTTGCGGATAGCCTTCCGGTGAGTCCTCCCACTTCTCCTGGCGGCCGAGCGCCGTCATATCGAGATAGCTCCAGGTGCTGCCCATGGCCTCGTCGCCGCGGCTGTTGATGAAGTAGGTGCGGAACACGCGCTCGCCGTCGCGGATGAACGCGTTGTGGCCGTGCCACTGGTCCACTCCGAAGTCCTTGTCGAAGTCGTCGGTGATGGTGTACCAGGGCATTTCCCAGCCCATCCGCGCCTTCAGCCGCGCAATGTCGGCTTGCGGCGCGCGCGAGGCCCAGGCGAGGGTGGTGTCGCGGGCGTTCAGGTGAGCCAGATTGGAAACCTGATCGGCGCCCAGAGAGCAGCCGCGGCAGGCATGATCAGGCCATCCAAACACGCCGGGCTCGAAGAAGGCGCGATAAATGATCAGTTGGCGGCGCCCCTCGAACAAGTCAAGGAGGGTCGCTTTGCCCTGAGGCCCCTCGAAACTGTACTGCTTCTCGATGGCCATCCAAGGCAGGCGGCGGCGCTGTGCGGCCAGGGCGTCGCGGGCGTGGGTTAATTCCTTCTCTTTGGCAAGCAGTTGCTGTCGCGCCGCCTCCCACTCCTGCGGGGATACGATCGGCGGTGTCTTCATTGCGTCGAGTGTTCCGGTCTTGTGATTCGTCATGGTCGTTACGGTCTTTCTCTCCTTTCGTCGGACGTTGTTGGTGGTTCGGTTCTCGATGTGACCCGGTGCCTTGCTGTGTGCCATGGGACGCGTCACTGCGCGGCCGATTCCGTTTGGAATACGTGCGGGGAAATGGGACCTGATAGATACAGGGCAATCGCACTTCAAAAAACCGGCAATCCTGTTGAAAGACTCTCTTCGCTTGGCCGTTGTCAAGCCCTTGCCAAGGCCACATCGTCCGCATCGCGCTCATTCGGCGGGAAATATATTTTCGCCCTTCGTTGCGGGTTAATTTCACCGTTCCGCTATGCTGTGAAAAAACGTTCCCAGGCACTCGTGGCTGCTCGAGAATCCGGGGCCGGCAGGCGCAAAGAAGCGCAAAGAAGTTAAGTTTTCTCGCACAAATCCGCATGTTAATCGCACCCAAAAACGCATCCAACCATCA
>JASHRF010000010.1 GCA_030037545.1 Acidobacteriaceae bacterium
TGAAGTTCGTTGTGTCAACGACCATCCTCAAAGCAGGTCAGTCGACCGCCCGCTCCGGACCATAGCATATCTGTGGCGTACGCGTTCACCTGCCTTTTGCCAGGAACAGCACTACCACCAGGAGCACGAGCAGAAGGAACGTGTTGATCACCAGTAATACCGGCACCATGGATTCAAGTTTGGTCTTGGGCGGCGCCGGTATAGCGACTGGCGGAAGCTTGAGTGCGGGCGGCGCCGGAATCGCCGGTGCAGGAGCTGGCGCGAGTTTGGGTGCGAGGGGCGCCGGCATCGCCGGGGCGGCAGGAATGTGGGGCGCTGCGGGCACTGGCGGCGCTTGCATTGCCGGCACAGGAATCTGAAACGTGGCCGGTGCAGCAGGCGCGGGTGGCTCCGCTGGCGCAGATTGGGCAACAGGAGCACTTTCTGCACCGATCTTTGCAATCATCCGGGTAAACTCCCCGGGACCGGAATTTACGGGAAGTGGCGACGGGGGCGCCGGCACGGCGGGAGCAGGAGGCGCAGCCGGCTGCTGCGCAAGTTTCTGAATCAGCCGCGTGACGCCGCCCGGTTCCGCGCCGGGCTCCGCGGGCGCCGGCGCAGGCGCGGCAAACGGCGTCCGCGCGGCAGGACGATACGGCCCCGGCTCCTGCCTTCCTGCACCGGTCGGATTGCCTGCCGAGGTTGAGGAAAGCGAAGAAAGCAGGCTGGTGACACTGGGCCCAGCGGCGGCCGGCGTGTCGGCGACGGGCTGCATTCCTTCTCGCCGGAGCGGCTCGGCCCCGGTGGCCGGGCTGGGTGCAGGCGGCACAGAACGCGATGCGGATCCTGAAGCGGAAGCGTTGAAATACTGCGTAAAGCTTCCCGCGCCGGAAGCGGAATCCGATACTCCTGGCGACGAGAGCCCCTTGGCGCCGGCGCTCGAAGCAGCCGCAGGGGGTAACCCGGGCAACTCGTCGGTTTTCTTTGGAGACGAGCCTGGCGTGGGGCTTTTGCCGCTCACGAAAATGCGTGTGAATTCTCCCGGAGCGGGTCCGCCGTGTGCAATCGGCGCTGATGAAACGGACGCCGCTGCCGGCGACGGAGGAACTGGCGACAGCGGACCTGCCGGCATAGGCTCTCCGGAGGCACGTGGCTCCAGGGTTTTCAAAAACCGGGTAAACTCGCCTGGCGCCGAGGCGGGCACAGCAGCTTGCGGCGTTCCAGAGGCCTGTTCCGGCGCTGCGAAGGCAGATCGCGCCGGGCCGGACGGTCCAAAAGGATCCGGCCCTGCGCCGGCTTGCGCAGGCGCTGCCGAACCGCCTGATGCCGCTGCGGTTTCCGGTTTGGTCTCGAAAGCGCGAAGGAACATCCCTGTTGCGCTCAGCGAATCTGCCTGCTCCGGCGTCTCGCTTCCTGATTTTTCATCTATTTTGGCCATCGCATCAGCCCCCTTGCCGAACGCAAGTCCCCACTGCGAAGCTTACACGCGCGCCCGGCGAGCGTAAAGTACTTCCGCATCCGTTTCTAGCAGCCTGGCCGGAAAACCAGGAAAAGAACTTCGTGGACGAAAACAAGTTGTGCCTTGTAATTCCCCGGTTGAGGTATTCTCTTAGTGATTTCCGAACCGCCTCGCTCGTTACCCCATCGCAACTTGATCGGGCTGGTTGTTTGGAGCCATCGACCCCGCCGTACACTTTAGGAGACACCGATGCCTCAGCTTTCTCAATCGACTTACAACCTTGCCTCCTGTTACGAAAACGCGCTCACCATCATTCTGCGGCTTTCCACCATGCAGCCTCAGGCATCGGGCGACTCCCAGGATTTCCGCGTCAGCATCCGGGCGGCGCTCAAGGCAGCCATGGAACAGGCCAAAACGCTGGGATACTCGAGCGAGATCAACCAGCTTGCATTCTTCGCGGTGGTTGGATTCCTGGATGAAAGCGTCCTCAAGGCTCAAAACCCATCCTTTGCGGATTGGGCGCAGCGGCCACTGCAAGAGGAGATGTTTGGGCATAATCGTGCCGGAGAGGTGTTTTTCGATCATCTCCACACCCTTTTGAACCGGCAGGATTCGCGAGAAACGGCGGATTGTCTCGAGGTCTATAGCCTCTGCATGCTGCTTGGCTTTAGAGGCCGTTACGCTTTGAGCGGCGGCGAGATCAACGTTCTCATCCGCCAGGCCCGTGAAAAGATCGATCGCATTCGGGGGCAACACGGTTTCATGCCCCGCGCCGAGGCTCCGGACATCAAGGCCATTGCAACTGTCGACCGCTGGAGCAGGGGGTTGGGAATTGCGGCAATCGTATTGGTGGTCCTCACTGTTCTTGCCTTTGGTGGATTCTGGTTCATATTGAATTCGGGAGCCTCGCGCATCAGCTATAGCGGTTCCACGGTAATTGGGGTGGTTTCTCCCGAGCTGCAGAAGGTGGCTTTTTCTTGAAAAGCCGCTTGGCCGCTCTGGCCTGAGGGTAACAGCAACTGTGGAACCGCTATGATCTCGCCCCTTCAGGGAGGGTAAATTGGTTATCTATCTGCTTGCCGTTCTGGTCGTCGTGGTAGCCGCGCTCCTGGCATTTGGAATTGCTGCATTGCTGCATTTGCAGGGAGTCGCCTACGCCATTTTTGTGGTGTTGCTCCTGGTTATCGGAATCGCGGCTGCGGTCACAATTCTGGTGCTTCATTTCCGATCCAAGCGGCAGCAGGAAGAGGAGGGGAACGCATCCGCCGGCGGCGATAGCGGCGAACTCGATCTCCTCCTCAACGATGCCAATCGCAAATTGCGAGCGTCCCAGCAGGGCGCCAAAACCCTCGATGCCCTGCCCCTGATCTACCTGCTCGGCCAGCCTGGCTCGGCGAAAACCACCACCGTGGTGCAATCCGGCCTCGATCCCGAACTTGTGGCCGGAACGGCGATGCACGAAACCGAGCAGGTATCGACTGCGGTTCTCAATCTCTGGTTTACAGGAACCGCGGCGCTCCTCGAAATCGGATCTGCACTGCGTGGAAATTCTGCCCAGTTGCATCGCCTGGTGCATCGCACCCGCGCCAAAGCCTATCGTTCCGCATTCGGATCGGGCGCCGCGCCCCGCGCGGCCATCGTCTGCCTCAGCATGGACCAGTTGCTGGTGCAGGATGGAGGGCAATCGCTTCTCGCAGCCGCCCACGCCACCAACGCGGACCTGCGCGAAATCAGCCGCCTGCTGGGAATGCCGATTCCGGTTTACGTGATCGTCACCAAAACCGATCGCGTTTCCCATTTTGATCAGTATGTGCGCAACCTCTCTGAAGACGAAGTCCGCCAGGTGCTCGGTGTTACCCTCCCGCGCACGGAAGCGTCTCCCGGAACCTACGCCGACCTCGCTTCCCGCTCGCTCGCCGAGGTCGTGGACGGCATTGTCTACAAACTCGGCGAATTTCGCGTGGAGATGCTCGATCGCGAAACCGATGCGCGAAATGCACCCGGGGTGTATGAGTTCCCGAGAGAATTCGGGAAGCTCCGCAAGGGCCTTAACCAGTACCTCGTGGAGCTCTGCAAGCCAAGTCAGCTAAGCGTCAATCCCTACCTGCGTGGAATCTATTTCACCGGCATTCGTGCCCGCGTGGTGGAACGGGTCGTCACGGCTCCCGAACTGGCTCAGGTTCCCGCCATGCAGGAAGCGGGGGCAACCCAATTCCTCAACATCTCAAAGATGCGGGCGGAGGGAGCCGCTCGCGCTGCGACTGCCACCAGGGTATCGACCCGGGTTCCACAGTGGACCTTCCTTCCGCGGCTGCTCCCTGAAGTGATTCTCGGGGACAAGCGTGCGCTCTCTGCCAGCAAGCAATCCGCACCCGCGCGACTTTTCCGCAGGATTCTCTACGGTTCCGTCGTGGTCCTGGCGGCGTTTTACCTCATATTCCTGCTGGTTTCCTACTCCAACAATGCGGCGCTTGAACACCGGGTAGCCTATGCCGCGGGTACGTTGTCCAGCTCCACTGCCGCACTTCCCGGAATGGTGGAACTGCAGGCACTCGACGATCTACGCCAGTCCATCGTTCAGATGGACGATTTCCGCGCTCACGGGACACCTCTCAGCTATCGGTTCGGCCTTTATCAGGGAGGCAAGCTAGATGCGCAGGCGCGACGCGTTTATTTCGATCGCTTCCGGTCCTTGATCCTCAACCCGGCGCAGGAAAACTTCTTGAGTTACATGCGCTCGCTTCCCGACGCGCCGGCCACCAACAGTGATTTCGGATCCTATCTCTCGGCTTACAATCCTCTGAAGGCGTACTTGATCACCACCAGTAATCCTGAGAAGAGCCAGGTGAAATTCCTCACCCCGGTGCTCCTTCAGTACTGGATCGGCACGCGCAGTGTGGACCCCGCCCAGCAGCAACTGGCGCAAAAGCAGATGGATTTTTACGGCAATGAGCTGCTGAGTCAACCGCCCTACGTCATCGCTCCGGATCCTGCCGTGGTGGAACACACGCGCGGCTATCTTTCCAAGTTTCTTGCTGAAACGCGCATCTACCAGGGCATGCTTTCCGACGCTGACCGAACCAGCCCTTCGGTCGATTTCAACAAACAGTATCCCGGCTCCGCGGCTTACGTGACGGATGCTCATGTGGTGCGCGGTGCCTTTACGTCCAGCGGATTCAAATTTATGCAGGATGCCATCCAGCACCCGGAGAAATACGCGCAGGGAGAGACGTGGGTGCTCGGAAATCAGAGCGGTCAGGCCTTGAATAGCGCGCAGATAAGCCAAGATCTGGAGGCTCTATACAAATCCGATTTCATGAAGGAGTGGCATGAGTTTCTGATCGACGCCCGTGTGGCCGGTTGCGGAAGTCTGAAGGAAGCTCCGGATCGCCTGAATGCCCTGGCGGGTCCCGCTTCACCTTTGCTGAGCCTGTTCTTCACGGTCTCGCACAATACAGCCGTGGCCGATCCCGCCATCAAGTCCACCTTCCAGCCGGCACAAGCCCTTGTCGATCCGAATGCCACCGACCGGTTGATCGGACCCGGCAACGCTCCTTACGTCACCGCCCTCTCGCAATTGGCGGGCGCAGTCGAACTGGCTGCGCAGAACCCCGCGGCCGCGACGGATCCAACCGTCTTTGCGCCCGTCTCGCAGCAGGTGGTGATGGCCGGCGGAGCCGCGCAGCAGGCGGCGCAGTCTTTCAACGTCGATCAGCAAATGCACACCGAAGCTACGGTGCTGGGGTTGATGCAGGCGCCCATTCAATGCGTCGCCAGGCTCGCTCCAAGTCCGGGAGCTCCGGCCAACGGCGCCGGGCAGAAGATCTGCGCCACCATTGCTCCGCTGCTGGCGAAATTCCCCTTTGCGCCTAATTCGCCAACGCAGGCTACCTTGCCTGAAGTGGATGCCGCTTTTGCGCCCGACACGGGAGCTCTCTGGGCTGTCTACAATACCTCCTTGAAGTCATACTTGGTCCCGCAGGGAGCACAGTACGGCGCCAATCCCGCAGCGCCGCAGCCGGTCAATCCACGTTTCCTCCAGTACTTCAATCGTGCTGCGCATATCAGCACAACGCTGTATCCAGCCGGGCAGAAATCGGCGTCGCTCGCCTTCAATCTGCGCTTCCTTCCCGGCAATGGCGTATCCAGCGCCACGTTGATCGTGGACGGCCAGCGGATTCCCGCCGGCGCTGCCAGCCAGCAATTCACGTGGAACGGGGCCTCCGCACAAAGAGCATGGCTGGTGTACGACAACAACGAAGTCCTGCCCTTCCAGGGGACCTGGTCGCTGTTCCAACTGGTTCGAACCGCGCAGATCTCCCGAATGGCTGGCGGATACCGGCTCGATTATCCGATCAATACAGCCACCACGATTGCAGGTCACACCATTGGCGGGACAGGAGGCAGTCAGAAGATCGCGAGCTTTGAGATTTCCGGCCCCGGCGCCGATCTGCTGGTTCCGGAGGGATTTTCCGGCCTGAGCTGTGCGTTGCCGGTGGTCAAATAGCCGGCGCACCGTCTTCCAGCTCGTACCCATCCGTTCCCGGCGCGGCTTCGGTGGCGCGCAGCGCGATGCAGGTAATGTTGTCTGCGCCTCCGCCGCGCTTGGCGTGTTCGATCAGCTTGTTGCAGAAAGATGCCAATTCCTCGGTATCGTTGCTGGCCGCGAGTATCTCCTCCGCACTCGCATAGCGCGTCAGACCATCTGTAGCCAGCAGAAGCAGATCTCCAGCTTGAAGCCGGGCTGCGAACAGATCGGGCTCCACCGTGTCCCCGGCGCCGATAGCGCGCGTGATGACCGATTGCAGGTCAGAAGCGGCGGCCATTTCCGGCGTGATATTTCCCTTGCGAACCTCTTCGGCCAGGAAGGAATGGTCCTGCGTGATCTGGGAGCAGGTCCCCTCCCGAAGAAGATACGCGCGGCTGTCGCCCACATTTGCCACCACGGCGCGATCGCCGTCCAGACATGCACACACCAGGGTCGTACCCATGTGGTTCAAGTCGGGGTTTCCATTGCCCGCATCCCGTACCGCCCGATTGGCTGCGACAATCGCGTTGAGCAGCCGGTCCTCAACCGGCTTCACTTCGGTGGCCACCAATTCTCCGTTGGGAACGCCGAAGCTTTCGATGAGGGTTTGCACCGCCATGCTGCTTGCCACTTCTCCGGCTGCGCTCCCGCCCATTCCGTCGCACACCACGAATATTCCCTGCTCGGCGTCGTAGCCGAAGCAGTCTTCGTTATTCGATCGCTTGCAGCCAATGTCGGTGGCAGCCGCAAAGGTGAAGGCGAGGATCGGTGGCCGGAGCATATGGAACCTTTCTCGACCGGTCTTAACCAGGCAAACCCGCAACCTGCAACAGGAACCGCCGCAAATCATCCGCGCCGCGCAATTGTCGCGCTTCTACCTACGGAACTTGAATTGTTTCCTCGCCCGGGTCGGTAAATGTGATGACGCCGCCCCAGACGCACATCAGTTGCGAGACGTTATCGAGGGTAGGAGCGTTGCCCAGAAGGACCGTTGCGGCGCCCGGAACCCAGGGCGCGGGAGTGTTTGGTATGCAGGGCATCGGCGTGAGCACACCTAGCGCCGCCGCCGTAGCCGCCGCTACCGTGGGATTCGACGGAGAATTGCACATTCCAAAGGGCATGATATTGGTCATCGGAATGTGATCCATGATATTCGCGTCCGGGACATTGGTCAGAACCTTGTTGGTCGGGAGTACAACCAGAGAACTCGGGGCCATGCCGAACGTGCATTGCATCATGGCTCCCATGCAGACCTGCATCGGCATCGCCAACCTCCTGATCCAGTTTCAGTACGAATCGTGTTCACTAGAGCATAAAGGGGAAAGTTCCTTCCCATGGGAAGAAACTGTGAAAATTATGCCCTGCCTATCGCCGTCCAGCGCGCCCCCGCCGGACAGTCACCGCAATGAGTGTCGCAATTTCGCGTGGCTTCCGCAAGAGCCAGGGCAGTAAATTCTGCCATTCCAGACCTGTTGAGCCGGCTTTCCAAGTCAGCATTCTTTCACGGGTCCAGCGTTTTCGCAACGACTGTGTCCGGATCGCAATTCTCTGCCGGGTGGCATTTTCCCAAGGAAAAGACACCCTTCACTACGCCTCAGATACCCTGGTGCGTGCGTTCTCGATCGACTTCAGCACGACTGAGCCGGTCGCCTCGGTAGAAACCCCGGCCGCAGGCCTGACCCTCTGCCCGGTTACAAGACCGCACCGATAACAGTTTTTCGAAGACCGATCAAGCCGTGCCCCGATTCATGACCTCGCCGGTTTTGAATTCATCCGTCACCTGTAACGTCATGCCCGGTTCGAATGCCGTTTCCGCGAGGAGTCTTCCCCTTTCTCAGCCGCAAGCCTGCAACCCAACTCCGCAGCTTTTGTCTTGACGGGCCGAATGTTGCGTGTTAGTTTTTGTCACATCTAAGGAGTCTCACCAAACCGGACCCGGACTCAACCGCAGGCTCAGTTAGGATGTGTGCCTGAGAGTTGAGGTGCTGTTTTCCGTCAGGAGGTTTTCCTGGCGCTTCCCTGTTTTTGTGGGTTTGCCGCGCTCCGCGGCCCACCGATGTGAAATTAGAGTTCGACAGCACTCCCTTTACGTGCCAGCCGATCCAGCCCCTGAATCAGTGTTCCCCATTCCCCCACCCCACACCTGGGTTCTGGTGTTTGTTGTCTGGAGAAGAACGATGATCCGCAATCAATGGCTTGGCCGATATGTTCTATATACCGGCGTGCTTCTTCTTGCCCCGACCGTGTTCCATACGAACAGCCTGCATGCCCAAGCCGATGAGCCCGCCGTGAGCAATGCCGCGGCAACGGTGCGTCCGGTTTCCCACGCGCCTGCAGAGTTTCTGGTCGCTCCGCACTTCTCTCTGAGTTATTCCCCCACCAGCGTGGCCGTTGGCGATCTCAATGGCGACGGGCGCCCGGACCTGGTCGTCACGGAGAGCGGCTCGTCCGCCGTTACGGTGTTTTTGGGCCAGGGCAATGGCGGCTTCGCCGGCGGTGTTGCGTACTCCGCCGGAATCCAGCCGGGAAACGTGTTGCTGGCCGACGTGAATGGCGACGGCAAGCTCGACGCGATCGTTGCCGACAACGGCTCAGGCAGCGTGCAGGTGCTATTGGGCAACGGCGACGGAACCTTCGGCAAGCCGGTCTCTTACCCCGCGATTGCCAATCCCGCGGCCTTGGTTCTAGGGAACTTTGACGGCAAGGGCCAGATCGATCTGGCGGTCGCGGGGCCCAGCGGCATGGTTGTACTGCTCAACGACGGCAGCGGCCATTTTGCTGCGCCGCTACAGATTGCGCTCGCCAGCGCGCCAATTTCCATCGCGGTGGGCGATTTCAACTCCGACGGGCACGACGATCTGGCGGTGGGTAATGCGGATGGAGCCCTGAGCATTCTTCTCGGCGATGGAACGGGTCACTTCAACGCTCTGGCTCCTATGTCCGTCGGAACCGCGTCCCTGACCTCGATCGCTGCCGCCGACTTCAATGGCGATGGCAAGCCCGACATGGCCGTCACGCAAGCCAATTCCAGCACAGTTACCGTTCTCCTGGGCAATGGCGACGGCACGTTTGCGTCCGGCGTGACCTACAAGGTCACCAACACGCCCGGCTTCGTAACCGTCGCCGATATGAACGGCGACTCCAGGATCGACCTGATCACCGTCAGTCCCACGGCCAACACCTTCAGCATCCTGCTGGGCAACGGCGACGGCACGTTCCAATCGTCGCTGGACTTTGTCTCCGGCCATTCTCCTGTTGCCGCCGTGGTGGGCGATTTCAACGGCGACGGCCATCCTGACCTGGCCATCATCAACAGCCAGGACATGAGCATCGGCGTGCCCCTGGGCCGCGGCGACGGCACCTTCGAAGCGGCGCGCGCCTATGCGTCGGATTACCAGTCTGAAGCGGTCGTTTCCGGCGATCTCAACGGCGATGGACTGCTCGATCTGGTGGTGATCTCCAGGTGCGGCAGCGATCCCGCGTGCGGTGGCAATGGCAGCGCCGGCGTCTACCTGGCCGGCATCGGCGACACCTACCGGCTGGCGGGCACTTATGCGCTGGGCAGCGGCCCCGTAGCCGCCGCGCTCGCTGACCTGAACGGCGACAAGAAACTGGACTTGGTCATCGTCAACCGCGGCGACAAGACCGCCACGATCATGCTCGGTAAGGGCGACGGAACCTTCGCCGCCGCGCAAACCTTCTCGCTCCCAAGCTATCCCCGCTCGCTTTTGATCGGCGACTTCAATGGCGACGGCAAATCCGATCTGGCGATCGTCTCCGATTGCGGCCAGACCACCTGCACGCAGCCCGGAACCCTGGACGTGTGGCTGGGCAACGGCGACGGCACGTTTACCCATTCGGCCGCCTATCAAACCGGGTACGAGCCGGACTCCATTGCCGTCGGCGACCTGCTCGGCAACGGCCATCTTGACCTGGTAGTCTCCAACTCCTGCGGCGAAGACGTCTCCTGCGCTTCGCCAGGCACGGCCATGGTCTTCATGGGCGACGGCACGGGAAAATTCACCGAGAGCAACGAGATCGGCATCGGCAGCGCGCCCTCGGCCATTGCGCTCAGCAACCTGTCGGGAAGCGGGCCCTCGGGCGGCAATCTTGACCTGGTGGTAGCCGACCGCGGCAGCAACCAGCTCGCGGTGTTGGCCAGCGACGGCACCGGCAGCTTCGGCGCTCCCGCCACCTATTCTGTCGGCTCGGAGCCCTCTGCGCTGGCCATTGCCGACTACAATGGCGACGGCATCCCGGACGTCGCGGTCTCCAACTACGGCGACGCCACGGTGAGCGTCCTCACGGGCACGGGCAGCGGTGCGGCGCTCCAAGCCAGCAACACCTATACGGTCGGCACGGGCACCGCGGGGATTGCCGCGGTCAGCGCGTCCACGGTCGGCGGTTCCGCAGGCGGTGCCGGTCTGGTCACTGCTGACGCCGGCAGCGGCTCCCAGCCGCTGGCCAGTGGAGGCGTCACCTCGTTGGGCGGAGGCGATCCCGGCGTGGGCACGACCACCGTTGCGTTCACTTCTTCAGCGATTACCGGGACCGTCGACAGCGCCCAAACAATCACGGGGACTGTGACGGAGACGAATCCCGTTTACCCCGCTGCCGGTTCCGATCAATACCCTCAAGGAAGCGTGGCGTTCGCCATCGATGAGGGTGGCGGCGTGTACGTCCCTCTCTCCGACTGCGGTACCGGGGGCGTGGTCACGCTGGGCACCACCGGCACCACCGACGGCGTCAACACAGCCAGTTGCACCACCCAACTTCTTCCCGCGGGCAGCCCCACCAACGTGGTATTGGAGTACTCGGGCGATACGAACTACGCCGCAAACAACTCCGCCGACCAGGCGGAGACGATCTCCCCGGACGCCATCAGCATAGGCGTTAGCTCGTCGGCGGGGACCGGCAGCAACGTCAATCAGTCGGTAACCCTCACCGCGGTCGTCAGTCCCAGCCCGTCGCCCGCAAAACCGGACGACAACGTGCCGTTCAGCACCGCAACCGTAGCCTTCCAGGACGGGTCGGGCAACGATATTTCCGGCTGCAGCGCTGAATCCATAACCAATCAGGCCAACGGGACGGCGACGGCCGCCTGCACCACCAGCGCGCTGACCGCATCCGCGAGCGCTACAATTGTGGCCAGCTATAGCAGCGGCGATCCGAATTACACTTCCGGCAGCGGCTCCTTGACGAATTACACCGTCGCCGCGCTGCAACCGACCGTCACCGTCACCCCATCCCCGGTATCGCCGTCGCCGCTGAATACGTCCGTCACGTTCACAGCGGCTCTGACCGGCGTGACCCTCACTCCGACAGCTCCCACCGGCACCGTCACCTTCAAGCTGAACGGCGTTACCGCGACCTGCGTGGGCGCTGCCAATCCGGTGACCATCGCTGCGGCCGGAACTGCGGCTTGTGCGATCCAGAACATGCCCGTCGGCACAACCAACACGGTGAGCGCGAGCTACTCCGGAGATACCAACTTCAAGACCGCATCCGGCACCTCGGCCGCGTACACGGTCACCGCTCTCAGCCCGACTGTCATCGTCACCCCATCTCCGGTATCTCCGTCGCCGCTGAATACGTTGATCACCTTCACGGCGGCCCTGACCAACACGACCCTCACTCCGGTAACTCCTACCGGCACCATCACCTTCAAGCTGAACGGCTCTTCCGCTACGTGTGTGGGAGGAAGCAATCCGGCGACCATTTCTGCGGCCGGAACTGCGACCTGTGCGATCCAGAACATACCCGCCGGCACATCCACTCCGGTGACCGCAAGCTACTCTGGAGATACCAACTTTAATGCTGAATCCGGCAGCTCGACCGCGTATACGATCACCGCGCTGCAGCCGGCCTTCGTCATCACCGGTTCGCCATCAGGCACGGTTTCCGCGGGAACTACGGTGACCTACACGGCGACCATGAGCGGCGTAACCTTTACCCCCATCGCCCCCAGCGGAACTGTGTTGTTCAAGCTCAACGGAACTACAGTGAC
Organism: Acidobacteriaceae bacterium; assembly: GCA_030037545.1. GTDB lineage: Bacteria > Acidobacteriota > Terriglobia > Terriglobales > Acidobacteriaceae > Telmatobacter. The sequence continues at coordinate 11,974 of JASHRF010000010.1, forward strand.
GGCGTGCAGCGCGGTCGCCGTCACCTCCGAGGTCGCTTCATGCCAGATCAGTTCCCTCGTGGCTCCCGAGGACTCCATCACCGCGACCTACAGCGGAGACAACAACTACGCGCCCAACCCCAATCCAGCTTCATTCACCCAGAACGTAGGCCAGGGCTCGTCGTCCGTGGATCTGACGTCCTCTGCGAACCCGTCGGTGGTGAACCAGAGCATTACGTTGACAGCAGTGGTTCCAGCTCCGGCCGGGCAGACAGGAGCGCCTTTCCCGGAAGGCACGGTGACGTTCACACAGGGAGGCAGCACTCTTTGCGGCGGCCCACAAGGACTCAGCGTCCCGACGCTGCCTCTCTCCACAACGAATCAGCCCACCGCGACGTGCACCACTGTTTTCAGCACTGCGGCCACTGACCCCATCATTGCGACCTATAACGGCGATCAGAGTTTCGTGGCCGCAACCTCAGCTACCCTGTCGCAGGTGGTCAATGCTGACGGCACAACCACGTCCCTCGCCTCCTCTGGAGCAGCGCCCGTCAATCAGTCCGTAACCTTCACCCCGACGGTTACACCGAACAATTCCGGCACGGCTGTCCCGCAGGGAACTGTCGCGTTCACCGTCACCGGCGCATCGCCGACGGGCACTTGCACTTCCGGCGTAACGTTGAGCAGCGCCGGGGTCGCACCGAGTTGCACGTTGACCTTTGCGGCCGCCGGCACCTTCGATGTGACCGCCAAGTTCGTCCCCACGGGCAGCAATTTCTTAACGAGCACATCGACGGAGCTGCCCCAGACGATCAATACCGCGTCGGTCACCGTGACCCTCTCGTCGGCGACCAACCCTTCCACGGTCAACCAGCAGGTCAGCTTGAGTACTGCATTCGGCGCCATCACCGGAACCCAGCCCAGCGGGAACATGACATTCACTGATACGCTGACCGGCCTCACCCTCTGCTCAAACGTGACGGTCACCTCCGGTTCCGCCGCCACCTGCTTAGCCACGTTTGGTTCGACCGGCGCGCACCCCGTGAGCGCAAGCTTTGTGGACACCGATAACAACTTCAACAACGCCGCGTCGAATGTCATAATCCAAACCGTGAACCAGACGTCTACGACGACAGCCGTCGTATCGGCCACTCCGAGCTCCGGCGTCAACGGACCGGTCGCCTTCACCGCCAATGTGGCGGCGGGAGTGAGCGGGCCAACTTCACCCACTGGCACTGTCACCTTCAGCGCCGCGCTCAACGGTAATAGCACGGTTCTTTGCGCCGGCATTCCGGTCAGTACGGCCGGAAGCGTGACCACTTCGTTGTGCGATGCCCCATTCTCGGAGGTAGGATCCTATACGGTCACCGCCGCGTATAACGGCGACAGTAACTTCAAGGCCAGCACGTCGCCTGCTATCACGCAGACCGTCGGGACCGCATCCACCGCTATTCTTATCTCGGGGCCGACTAGCCCGTCCGTAAATCAACAAGTTGCGTATAATGTGCTCGTCATCCCCATAATCACGGGGCCGGGAGTGCCCACGGGAACCGTGACAATCACCGACAGCGTCACCGGTACGCAGGTTTGTTCGCCGACTGCCTTAGCCCCCAATGGCAGCGACGGAGCTGCGGCCTCCTGCGCTGTCTCGTTCCTGGCTGCCGGATCGCACATCCTGACGGCCACCTACTCCGGCGACTCCAACTTCACCGGCATTGCGAACAAAGCGGGAATCCAGGTGGCGCAGACCGCAACCGCAGTCAGCATTACGCCATCCGCCAATCCCACGGTCGCCACCAAGCCGGTCACATTCGTTGCGATCATAACTCCCACCTATACCGGTGGCGCTGTTCCCACCGGCACAGTAACTTTCACTTCCGCCGACGGAACCCTGGATGGCTGCACGAACATCGTTGTTACTCCAACCGCCGGCGGGACGGCTAGCGCCAGTTGCATCGGTACTTTCCCGCACACCACCACTTTCACCACCGGCCAGATTGAGGTCACGGCGGTCTACTCCGGGAACACCAATTTCACTACGAGCTCCGCGGCCCCGTTCATCGAGACAGTGCAGGATTTCAATCTTGCGTTCGCTGTCGCTCCGACGGCCGTTACAGGTGGAACGAACATATCGAGCGCCAAGGGTGTCTATATCGCGCAGGGCTATTCGAACACCGCCGACATATTCAACCCGGCGGCCATCACGGCGGTCGTAACCTCATCGGGCGGGTACGGCGACCTGCTAAAAATCACCTGCTCGGTCATTAATACGTCTACTTCGAGCCCGGTGACCGATCCCTCGTGCTCGGTGTCGTCAACTGTGTCGGGAACCACGGGAACTTCGGTCGCTGTCACGGTGAGCGCATCTGCGACCGCTCCGGTTGGCACTTACTCGGTGGCGATCACGGCGATCGATTCGTCCATAGCGGCTCTATCTCAAACCACTGCTCCTGCACTAATCGTCAATGTTCTCGGTGTCAGCGCGCCATTAAGTTTGGCGACTGGAGCCCAGGGAAGCCTGACAGCTCAATTCAACACTGCCAGCGCGGCGAACGGCACGCTGACGTCGTTCAGCTGTCCCGAAATTTGGGACACAACTAAACTGCAAATGGACAGCAATGCCGAGAACGCATTGATCGGTTGCACGGCGTCCTCGGCAACCATCACCGGTGCGGACACCTCGGTTGCCATTACCATCACGGCGTCCGGTTCCACGCAAGCTAGGTTGAACCGGGTTAACCCGCTGCAACTGGCTGGAGTCATCGGCCTGCCCTTCCTGGCCCTGGCAGGCTGGTTCGGAAATAAGGGCAGCGGCAGAAAGAGCCTCTTCAAGCTCTTCTTGATCGCCCTCTTCGCCCTGGGGATTCCCTTCGCCAGTGGTTGTGGCAGCAGCTTCAGCATCTCGAGTACGGGAACCACGTCCAGCGGGATCTCGCCCGGCACCTATCTGGTGCAGGTCGTTGCAACCGATTCCTCGGGAAATAACTATTACTCGGTTGTTCAGCTGACGGTAAATTCAGTGAGCGGGCAATAAGTGAAAACAACGGCGTGCTGACTCGGAACAACGGCGCCGATTGCGCAAGGGAGAATCTGTGAAGACCAGAAATCTGCTTCTCTTCGCCTGGATCATGTCTGCGGGAATATCATTCGCGCAGCAGAACTGCACTGGTTCCACCAACCTGGTTTGCGAGTTTCCGGTTTCGGCAACGACTCTGTCGGACAAGACGTTCGGAGACGTCCCCGCCGCCCTGAGTGCGGCGCTGGTCCCTGCGGCGTCGATGAACGCGGCCATCGCTACGCAACTTACCCAGCTTCCCGTTCCGAGCGCAACCGTGGGTGTGGTCTCTCTGCGACGCAGCGGCAGCGAAGTGCCCACCCCCTTCGACAATCTGGGGCCAATCCTCATTGACCGCCCGGATACCGTAGGACGGGGCAATGTCTTCATCGGGGGGAGTTATCAGCACTTCAACTTCAATGCCCTCGACGGCTTAAGCCTTCAGGCGCTGCCCGTAGGTTTTAACTTCGTCAACGGCTCCGAGACCGATTACGGTAGCATGGTCAATAACGTAAACTTCACGCTCGACCAGTACGTAGGGATCGCGACTGTCGGAGTCACTCATTCAACCGATATCTCGGTGATCGTTCCTACAAATTCGGTATCGCTTTCCGTAGTCTCGTCGAAGTTTACAGCAGTCGCTTATGACTCCACAAAAAACACGTACACGACTTTGAGTCCCGCGCCCAGCACCAAGGCGACCGCGACTGGGTCTGCGTCCGGCATTGGAGATGTGACCCTTAACGTGAAGCAAATGGTGCTGGGACAGAACCACTTTCGTCCTGCGGCTGCACTGGGAGCGACGTTCAGATTTCCCACCGGCAACTCGCTCAGTTACCTTGGATCGGGCGCTTACGGCGGCAGCATTTACGGGCTGGCGGAGTACCGCGCCCGCTTATCCCCGCATATGCAACTCGGCTATCAGTGGAATGGCTCCTCCAAAATACTCCAATTCCAGGGGCTATCGAACACGCGCCTGCCGGGCGGCCTGAGCTATGCGCTGGGCGCGGATTTTCGAATCAATACGCGCCTTACTATGGATACCGACATCATCGGCACACAGTTCGTGAACACACCTTATTTTGCCGAGCAGACCTTGTCATTCAATCCAACGCCAGCAGCCAGCAGCGGAGTCCCCTCCACATACCTTGTCGTTAACGCCACAAATAATACTTATGCCACGGTCAATTTCAGCGGCGGTCTGAAGTTCTCGCTGCCTGGCCATTTCCTTCTCTACGGTAATGCCCTGGTGCAACTGAATAATGTCGGCTTGCGCAGTAACGTCGTTCCCCTGGGCGGCATCGCCTACAGCTTCCGCAGGGCGCGCTGACCGGTCTCATTTCTTCTTCTGTATGCCGGAGCCGGAAACCTTGGTGGCGTTTCACGCCACCGGCACAAAAATCGCAAGCGGTGCACGCAAACGAGAAATGCTCTTGCGTACGATGGGTTCCCATCGACGCCCTTGATCGAGGGATAGATCATGTCAGACGAACTCAATCGAGGATTAGGATTCCTATCCCTGAGCAAGGAGCAACAGGACACTTTTCACCCCTCGCCACTTCCCGTTCTAACCAGGATCGAGGCCGGGGAGTGCGTGTACAAATGGACAGCATATCCCTTGCAGGATCCCAAGACCGGAAAGATTACAGAGTACTGGTCACCCTGGAAACGCCTCCAGCTCGGAACCATGGAGATTCCAGGCTTCAAGGAATTGCGGATACGCTACCGCAATGTGGGCGCCGGGGCGGGACGCCCCCAGGAATTTGCGCGGGCGCGAAACGCGGTCACAGAACAGTGGAACCCGATGTCTTCGCTGTTGAAGGCAGAATTCCTCAAACCGGTGTGGGGCTTCGCCGGACGCACATCGGGTCAGCGGAAGTTCGATGATCCCGCGCACCCGCAAGAGCAGGCCAATGTTTTCTTCATTGGTGGTGATTTCCAGCTTTGCATTCCGAACCTGACTTCGGATTGGATCAAGAAGCTGTAGCTTCGGGCCCAAGGAAGCGGCCCGCTGCAGACCTTTGATCTTCAGGAATGTGGAAGCATGCACGTCACCATGGGACTTACCATCCGGTGACCTGCCAATTCCCGTCCCCACCCCGGGTAAACCGGAATGTCTTCTGCTGTGCGGGAAAATCCTGATTCCCGCCGTCCTTGGTCCGCACTGTGATTTTTTCTGTGCAGGTCAGAGTCGGAGATTCCGGCGATCCTCCCACGCTGGTGCACTGCTCGCTGGGCGTGAAATTCTTGGCCAGGTCACACCAGCTTGTGAAATCCCGGAGCTTGCCGCCGTACACCCCCCCGAAAGCACCCTTGCACTCCTTTCCGCTCTTGCCTGACGCTCGGGCGAAAACAGATTCATAGGAAGCAGACAGGGCTCGCAGCAGAGTCTCCTTGTCCGGACCGCTTGGCTGTGCGGGCGGCGCCTGAGCCACAGGCGCCGGCGCGGCCTGGGGCTTGGGTGCGTCATGAACTTCCACGCTCTGTTCGGCCAGCGGCGAACCGTTCGCGATGAGCTGATAGACGGTGTTCTGGGTTGGATAGACCTGACGCGTCCCCATAGGCGCCACGGCGCCGATCCCGGTGATCTCGACGGAGGAAGCATTGGACACCTGCCAGACCAGGGTGACAGAGTGACCCCGCTCCACCGAATTTGTGCTCACATCCAGCTTGCCGCTGGGACTCGGCGCCGGAGCCGGGGGTACCGGGGTCGGGGCCGCCGCAGCCGGGGGAGGTGTCTGTGCCACTTGCGTCGCGTTCCCACGCGGCTGAACAGGAGGAGCCGGCGCCAGCTTGGTGAGCAGGATGTGATCCGCAAAATCTCCGTCCTTCGCGATCTGGATTTGGTGTTCCGGCGAGTCCTGGTAGCCGGGCCATGCGTATTTCACGCGGTATGTGCCCACCGGAAGCAGGATCTTTTCCCCGGCGTGCTTTTCCCCCTTCAACTCGCCATTCACGAAAACCCGAACATTGGGCAGGTCGCTCTGGGGGAAAACCGCGAAGCTTCCGGTAGGCACACCGGCCGGCGGTAGAGGCGTGAGCCGGAAGTCCTCGCGCACCGATTGCCCCTCAGCCACGTCCAGCGTGTCGCTGAAAGGCTCAAAGCCGCTCATCGTTACATTGATGTCGTGATGCCCTGGCTTTACAACCGCAACCACGCTTCCATTGGCTCCGGCCTTCTGCGGCACGCCGTCAATCGCCACTTGCGCCCCCGACGGCACTTTCGGAAACTGGATCTGGGACTGCGCTGCAGTTGGGGCCGGCGTTTTGCGCATTTGCCAAACCAGAACCATGGAGATGGCGGCTACGACGATAGCGCCGGCTCCCACCACCGCCCACGTCGGCAGTCGGCGCGGCCTGGCTTGCGCAATCTCCGCGAGCTGCCGGTCGAAGACCTCCTGGCCGCCCGCGGAATCGACATCCTGCAAAGCCTTCTTGACCGTTTGCGCCAGCCTTTGCCAGTCCGCACGTTTCTGCTCATCCGCGAATTCCAGCATGGCGGTCGAATTTTTCAGGCTCTCCAACGCTCCCATTGGATCTTTCTTGAGCAATGCGGCGCGCGCCGACTCGACAGACTTGCCCACCACGTCGCGCGCATAGGCGGAGCGCTTCTGTTCGATTTCGTGAATCGCGCCCGCCAGCTCAGGGGCCTCGCCGTAAGCTTGGGAGACAGCCTGTATGGCCTGCAGGGCGGACGAAAAATCGTTCCTTCCAGCGGCTTCCGTGGCCGCGTGAATTGCCTGCTGCGTAGCTTGCTGGCGCTTCTGTTCGGCCTCCAGCTCCTCCTGCAGTTTCTGCAACGCGCCGTTTCCGGGAGTGGCCGCGAGCTGGTCCTGTATCAGGCGGATGGCCTCTTCGAACGCGCCGCGGCTGCGTGCCGCGGCTACGCGCTTGTGCAGGGCCTCCAGCTTGCGTGCCTGAGCGGTCTGTTGCTGCCGGACCTCGTCGAGCAGCAGCGCCAGAGCATTGTCAGAGGTCCGGTCCAGCCCCGACTGCAGAATGCTCGCCGCTTCGTCCAGGCGGCCATCCCGCATCATGGCCCGGGCGTCAGAGATGCACCGCGAAACAATCTCGGTTTGCTGGCGGGTGGCCAGTTCTCCGCGTGCGAAAGCCAGCAATCCATCAACGTCCGCCTGCTGGCCTGTTTCCAGCTGAAAGCTCTCCAGGACATCGATGGCCTCTTCGTATTTCTGGGCCGCCATCAGTTCACGAGCCTTCAGAACCATGCCTTCGCGGAGCTGCTCGGAACGCCTGGAGTCGAGCTCGCGGCGAAGGGAAGCCTCGTAGGCCACCAGCCTCTCCTCGCCGGGCATTTTCTCAAGCGCGTTTTGCAGGGCTGTCAACGCCTCCAGCGGCGATTCCGGGAACAGGTCGCTTGCCCGCGTAATGGCTGCATCCACAAAGCGCTTGGCATGAATCTTGCGCGCCTCCGCGTCCACCGAAGCCTTGAGCCGATGCAACATGGTCTCGTTGGGCAGCTTTTCAAGGGCGCGATCGAGCAAATCAGATGCCTGTTCGTAGGCTTCTGCGCGCAGGAACCCGTGAACCGTTGCCTCGATCTCTGCGAGAGCCGCGCGCCGCTGTTCGAGTTCCTTTGCCTTGCTCAGCTCCCGGCGCAGTTTGTCGACTTCGATGCTCGACGCGTCGATTTTTGAGGCTTCCGCCAGCAGCCTTTCGGCGGCCTCGAGATCCTTTGACGCCAAAGCTCGCGCACCGGCTTCGATCAGCTCCAGAAGCTTGTTTCGCTGGGCCTCCGCTTCCAGTTGGCGCGCCAGGACGGTGCTGGCGGCGATCAGCTTTTTGTTTTCAGGATCCTCTTCCAGAGCCTTGGTGAGGATACGCATCGCCCCATTGACATCGCCGCGGGATTTGGTGGTCTCAGCATCCGTCAATGCCTTGGCGCTGCGTTCGCGGCGGCGCATCTTTTCTTCCACGGCCTCGATCCGCGCCTTGATCTCGGCGTTAGAAGAATCCAGATTGGCGGCGTCCTTAAGCTGGGTGAGGGCCTCGTCGAAATTTTCTGAAAGAAGAGCTTCTTCGCTCTTCAGCAAGCACTCGCGCAGCCGCTCCGCGCGCCGGATGCGCTCCTGGTGCTCGCGCACCAGCTTGCGCAGTTTGCGGGCCTGGGTATTGGAGGGATCGAGCTTGACCGCTTCGTCCAGCAGTTCCAGCGCCGGAGCGTAGCGCCGCTCGGTGGTCAGGCGCTCGGCGTCGTTGAACAGCTCCGCCACACGGCTTCGCTTCAGGTCCTCAATCACCTCGTGCAGCGCGTCGGCAAAGTCCTCGCCGGTCTGGTACCGGTCTTCCGGGTTCTTGGCTAGAGCCTTGGACACAATCTCATCCAGGGCCGGCGGATAATCGTGCAAGTATGCGCTGAGCGGCGCATGCGCCTCGTTCATGATCTTGAAGGACGCCGTAGCCTCGCCCCCGCCGAAGGGTTCGGTGCCCGTCAGCAGCTTGAAAAGCGTAACTCCGGCGGAGAAGATATCCGCTCTGCCATCCACCGTGCCGCCAAAAAATCGCTCCGGCGCAATGTAATGCAGCGACCCGATCAGTTGGCTGTCCTTGGTCAGGCCCGCCTGGCTCGCGTCTTCTTGAAACTTGGCAATCCCGAAGTCGATAATCTTGGCCACGCCATCCGGTTGAACGATGATATTGGCCGGTTTGATGTCCCGATGGATGATCCCGTTCTCGTGGGCGTAGCCCAGGGCCGAGGAAACTTGTTCGATGATGCGCAGCTTGGGAATTAAATCAAGTTCGCGCCGGGAGTCGATAATCTTTTCCAGGGATTCGCCTTCGACGAATTCCATGGCGATGAAGGGCAGATCGTCATGCACCCCCATCTCGTAAACAGCGGGGATATTGGGGTGGCGCAGGGTAGCGGCTTTGGCTTCCACCTGGAATCGAGCCAGGCCTTCGGCGACGGTTGACTTGAACGGCCGTTTGATGGCCACGCGCCGTCCCAGGATTTCATCCTCGGCGAGGAGCACCTCGCCCATCCCGCCGCGTCCGAGAACCTTCAGGATCGCGTAGCGCCCGATCTTTCCCAAAGCAACTTGTTCCATGCGCATAAGGCAGGTCGCCCGGCCATTCGAATCAAGCTGGGAAGACGATGCCGCCTCTCGTAGTTGGTAACGGTAGTCTAGGGGGAACGCTTACCCCCAAAAGGTAACACGGATTCCCTCCCCTATCCAGTACAACTTCTGATGCACAAGGAATTTGTGCAGACTGGGATGGGACACGGGAGGAACCTGTTTCAAATCAAGGAACTGGCGCTCGCGCCCCAAGGGACTGAGGCCTGAAGGCCGGGGACTTGAGGGGCTTGGACTTGACCGCATTCGGGCTGGAGGCAGTTGCCGGCCCTCAGGTCATAAAACGGCGGAATTCCGCCGTGCTGAGAACGGCGGCGCTGTTGCCGGGACGATCACCGCTTGCGCAGGTCCTGTCCGGTGGCTGAAACCGCGTCACCGGCAGGGTCGTTGGCGCATCAGGCCGCGCGGCGCGAATCGTAATCGTCCCGGCTCGAGTACGGCGAGCCGGAAATGTCCCGCGAAAACAGGCGCATTACATCGAGGAGGGCGGTCAGATACCCGTGCGCCCAGTACCCACGCTCCTGACTGCCTTCGACCAGATGCTTCTGCTCGACTTCGCATTGCGGGGCATGGCTCAGGATCCAAATCTTCAACTCTCTGCACCGGCCTTCGATTTTGCGAAACTCTATGCTCTCACTCTCCATCTCGGCTTAGATGCAATCCGCCAAATTCCTGCTCGCCGCTGCCTTCGATAGCGCCAAGTCTATGATTCTACATTGGCCTACGCATTGCCCCTTTTGAATAGGCCTCACGGCCGGCGTCAGGCTCGGTTGCGCAGCGGCGGGCGCTGCCACTCTGGCAGCCTGTGGTAAAAGTCGAGTTTTGAAAGGGCACGGCTTCAGCCGTGCCGTAAGTGGCCTCAAATCAATGCGGCTTTAGCCACTGAGGAATGTTTTACTTGAATTTTTGACTTTCGCCACGGGCTGCTAGGCGACCTCCAGGGCAATCGCGCTTCAAAAACCGGCCATCCTGTTGAAGGACCTCTTCTTTGCTTAGCCGTTGTCAAGTCCTTGCCAAGGCCACGCCGCCCGCATCGCCCTTATTCGGCGGGAAATATATTTTCGCCCTTCGTTGCGGGTTAATTTCGCCCTTCCGCTATGCTGTGAAGAAACGTTCTCAGGCGCTCGTGGCCGCTCGAGAATCCGGAGCCGGCAGGCGCAAAGAAGCGCAGGAAAGCTAGAAGCTGTCTCATAACCCTGCTTTGAAAGGGCACAGCTTCAGCCGCGCCAATAAGTTCCCCAAAAACGTGGGGCTTTAGCCCTTGAGGGACGATGACAGATGGTTTATGAAACCACTTCTAACTCTAAGTTTTCTTGCACAAATCCGCATGTTAATCGCACCCGAAAACGAACCCAACCATCAGAAAACAAGGAGCTTCATGGCAGAATCCTATGCACCCCCCCGAGGGGTACATATGAACCTGAAATCAACACTGTCGGCGCACCTTTCCAAGTCCAAGTGCGATTGCCACGGGCACCCTCCTGCGAGTGCATTGCCTTCCCGGCCCGGGCCGATATCCTGACTCCATGAAACTTCCGTCACTGGACGAAATCCGGAACGCGCAGCGCGTGGTTTACCGGCACATGCCGCCGACGCCGCAATACTCGTGGCCGCTGCTGAACCGGCGGCTGGGCACTGAAGCATGGGTGAAGCATGAGAACCATACGCCGGTGGGGGCGTTCAAGATTCGCGGTGCGCTTGTCTACCTTGACCGGCTGATGCGCGAGCAGCCCGGGCTGGCCGGCGTGGTTGCGGCTACGCGCGGCAACTTCGGCCAGGGCGTGGCCATGGCGGCGCGATTGTTTGGGTTGCGAGCCGTCATCGTAGTTCCCCATGGGAATAGCGTGGAAAAGAACCGCGCCATGCTGGCTCAGGGAGCGGAACTGGTGGAGCATGGAGAGGATTTTCAAGAGTCGCTTGAGTTTGCCCGTGCGCTGGCTGCGGAACTGGAGCTGGCATTCGTTGAATCCTTCGACGAGCGCCTGGTGCTGGGCACGGCCGGCTACGCGCTGGAGTTTCTTGAGGGCGCGCCGCCGCTCGACACCGTCTACGTCCCCATTGGGATGGGATCATCGATCTGCGGAATGGCTGCGGCGCGCAACGCGCTGGCGCTTACGACAGAGATCGTAGGAGTGGTGGCCGCGGAGGCGCCGGCGTACGCGCGCAGCTTCAGGGAGCGCAGGCTGGCGGAAGCGCCCGCGCGCACCGCGATTGCCGACGGCCTGGCTTGCCGCACGCCGCATCCCGAGGCGCTGGACGTGATTTGGGCAAACGTGAGCCGGATGGTTGAGATTTCCGATGAGGCAATCAAAGCTGCCATGCGCGCCTGCTACGAGGACACGCACAATCTGGCGGAAGGCGCAGGCGCGGCTGGTTTGGCCGCTGCGCTCGAGGAGAAAGCGCAGATCGGCAGCAGGCGGGTTGGCATTGTGCTCACCGGGGGTAACGTTGATCGCGAGGTCTGCGCGGCAGTGCTGAGTTAGGTTCCGGGCTGGTGGCTCGGTTACGGCCTGGGTCACATTTGTAGTGGGTGGAATGTGCGAAACTAAAGGGTCCGGACAACGTTCCCTTCCTCGATCGCTCTCCGGCGGGATAGCTTGATGGCCGTTCTTCGTTCTGCCTTTATCGCTCTCTCCCATAATCGTCCCCTTCGCCATTTCGTGGAGCAGTCCCGCATGTGCGCCCGGCTCAGCTCCCGCTTTATTGCCGGCATGACGCTGGACGACGCCATCCGTGTAGCCGAGGCCGTGAACCGCCAGGGCATGTCGGTTACGCTCGATTCGCTGGGCGAAAGCGTGACTTCGGAGATAGAGGCGCATCGAGCCGCGGAGGCGTACTATCGACTGCTCGAAGCCATTGCAGCTCGCAAGCTGGACGCCAACGTTAGCGTAAAGCTGACGCAGATGGGGCTGGAGCAGTCACCACGACTGGCCGAAGCTATTGCCGCCGGGCTGGCGCAAGACGCGCGTGCGAAGGGAAACTTTGTGCGCATCGACATGGAGGATTCGCGGCTCACGCAGGTTACGCTCGACATCGTGCGCCGGCTGCACGCGCGTGGCGATTTGCGCGGGTCCATCGGGGTTGTCATCCAGGCTTATCTCTACCGTTCCGAATCCGACATCGAAACATTGCTGGCTGACGGCATTCGCGTGCGGCTGTGCAAGGGTGCGTATAAAGAACCGCCCGAAGTGGCCTTTCCGCGCAAGGCGGATGTGGACAAAAACTTCGTCCGCCTGAGTGGCAAACTGCTCGACAGTCCCATCTACCACGCCATCGCTACGCACGACGAAAAAATGATTACGGCGGCCAAGGCGCTCGCAAAAGAGCGTGGCATCGACCGCAGCCGCTTCGAGTTTCAGATGCTCTATGGAGTACGCCGCGATTTGCAGCGGAAACTGGTCGAGGAGGGTTACCGGGTTCGGGTCTACGTGCCGTTTGGCCCGGAGTGGTACCCGTACGTGATGCGCCGGATGGCGGAGCGGCCGGCGAACGTGATCTTTCTGGCACGTAATTTTTTCCGGTAGTCTGCAAGCTCCCGGCAGCGTGCGTAGCTGCAGGGCGGCGCCACGCACGGGTCGGGGCCGTGCGCTGTTGCGCTCCGTGAGAAATGCGGCGGTGCCGGCTCTATTCGGCGTAGCGCTTATGGGGGTCGCCGCTGCGATGGCGCTTCCTGAGATAAACCCTGGTCTTGCAGGTCCTGCAGCGCCAAGGGAAGTAGCCGAAAAGAGGGAAAATCCACTTCTCTTTCAGGCCATGGCGTTCCACCCGGTGAATCCGGTCCCCTCCGCAGAAACTACATTTCACTTCGGCGTCTGCCGGACTCGATTGTGGCGTGGATGTTTGCTTAGCTGGGGCTTCGATTGCCAATTCGCTCTCCTGAAGACGCGCAAAAATAGGTTCCTGAAAATCCGGTCAGGTACCGAGAGGAGGCGGTCTTCAAGCCCGGGAGTCGCAGGAGAACCAGCAGGTTACACAATATCAACAATATTAGCCAAGAAATGTTCTCGTGTAGAAGAAAAAAAGAAAAAGTCCACTGCCACGATAATTCTTCCGGTCCCTCTTATGCTTCCAATCGGGCAAAAGCCCGCTGGGCGAGGTCGGCAACCGCCTGGGCGAGCGGAATTGAAGCATTCAGCGATTCCGGCCGCTCCAGGCGCACGCCAAGTTGGACGGCGTTTTCACGGAAAAGATGATCGACGTCGAACAAGATCTCCACGTGGTCGCATAGGAAGCCTATCGGCTGAAGAATCAAGTGCTTAAATCGAGCGGCGGCGATGACGTGGAGCGTTTCCTCCACTGATGGACCCAGCCATGGGCCGCCGCTGGCGCCTTGGCTCTGAAAAGCAAACCACCATTTTGGAATCTCTGGAACCCGAGCTGCAACCAGTTCTGCGGTGTGCCGGGCCTCTTCGGCGTAGGGGTCGATTCCCTGCCCCGGCCAGAGACGCGGGCCGGCGTCTGAGCCTTGCGGGAGCTCGACGGTCCGCATGGGGACACTGTGAGCTGTGAAGAGCACGGGAACCGGTTCGCCGGCTTCGGCGCTGAGCTTTTCCCATGCCGGACGGAGGCGCTCGGCAAAAGCATCTGCGAGCAGCGGGTGGCGCGCCCAGCCATCGGTAAAATCGATGCGCAACCCGGCGGCCTCGGCTTCGACCGCACGCCGGTATAATCCTACGCTGGTGCGCGAGTTCTGCGGCGCCATGCAGACGACGGCAGCCTCTTCAATACCGTCGTCGCGCATCCTGCGCACCACGTCAGGGATATACGGACGCCAGTTGCGCATGCCTATGTAGACCGGGGTCGGCCGACCCGCGGCGGCCAGTTCCCTTTCCACCATGCGCGCCTGTTCATATGTGATTTCGGTCAAAGGGCTGTGGCCGATCAGCGCATAGCGGTGCTGAATCTCTTCGACCACGGCCCGCGGCACGAGACGGCCGCTGACTACGTTGCGCAGGTATTCGGGAATCTGCTCGACAGTCTCCGGCGTGCCGTGGGCCAGCAGCAAAACCGCGCGCCTAGGCATGAGCGCCCTCCAGCCGGAATTCACGCACCATGCGCACCACGGCCTGAACGTTTTCCACCGGCGTGGCGGGAACGATGCCGTGGCCGAGGTTGAAGATGTGACCGGCGCGGCCGCCGGCGGCGCGCAGAATCTCTCCGACGCGAGCCTCGATAATTTCGAGCGGCGCAAAGAGCGTGATAGGGTCGAGATTGCCCTGAACAGCGTGCCTGTGGCCCACAGCGCGCCAGCCCTCGTCGAGCGGCTGTCGCCAGTCCAGGCCGATCACGTCGGCTCCAGTGGAGGCCATCGCACCCAGCAGGCCGGCCGTTTCGACCCCGAAGTAAATCACCGGCACGCCCATCTGCTGCACGGCGCGAATGAGACGCTTTGAAGCCTCGAAGGCATAGTCGCGATAATCCACGAGAGAAAGCGAACCCACCCAACTGTCGAAGATCTGAATGACCTCGGCGCCGGCCTGCACCTGCATGCGGCAGTATTCCGTCAACACGTTGACCAATTTATCCAGAAGGCTGCCCCACGCAGTGGAGGTGACGCCGTACATCAAACGCTTGGTCTCGATGTAATTGCGCGAGCCGCCGCCTTCGATCATATAGCTGGCCAGCGTAAAAGGCGCGCCGCAAAAGCCGATGACGCCGATGCGATCGCGGAAGTGCGTGGCCACTTTCTGGATGGCGCGGGCCACGTAGTCGAGGTCCTGGACGCGGTCGGTGCGCAGCAGGCGCACGTTCTCCGCGGTGCGCACGGGGTGGTGCACCACCGGGCCTTCGCCGGCCTGGAATTCGAAGTCCAGGCCCATGGGCTCCAGCGGCAGCAGCAGGTCGGCAAAGATAATGGCTGCGTCGACGCCCAGCTTTTCGGCGGCCGTGATGGTGACTTCGGCGGCCAAATCGGGCTGCTTGCAAATCTCAATCAGCGTGTGGTGCTTGCGGACATCGCGGTACTCCTGCATGTAGCGGCCGGCCTGGCGGAGAAACCAGATCGGGGTGCGGTCCACCGGCTTGCGCAGACAGGCGCGCAGGAAGCGGCTGCCGGCAAAGAGGTTTTCGTCCGGATTCTCGTCCGCGCCGGGGCCTTGGTGAGCTGATTCCATATAGAGTTGATTCTACCGGGGAGCGCGCGTCAGAGAGACGGAGGCACCATAAATTGTCTTCGGCTGCCATCCAGGTCGAGACTGGAGATATCTGCCTTCGATCGGCTGCGTCCAAAACGAGGCGCCACAGGATCGCGCTGCGGGTAAACTAGAGCTATGGCGGAGATACAGCGCAGGAAAACCCCTACGGTTAAGATCGGGCACGTTCGCATGGGCTGGGAGGTTCCGGTTGTCGTTCAATCGATGACCAACACGGACACGGCGGACGTGGAAGGAACCATCGAACAGGTTGCGGCCCTGGCGCTGGCCGGGTCGGAGCTGGTGCGCGTCACGGTAAACAACGAGGACGCCGCGGCGGCCGTGCCGCACATTGTCGAGGGCCTGGAGAAGCGCGGGCTGCGCGTGCCCATTGTCGGCGACTTCCACTACAACGGGCACATCCTGCTCAAGAAGTATCCGGCCACGGCGCGGGCGCTGGCCAAGTACCGCATCAATCCGGGCAATGTTTCGATCGGGCGCAGGGACGACGACAACTTCCGCATCATGGTGGAGTGCGCGGTCGAGAACCGGAAACCGGTGCGCATCGGGGTGAACTGGGGCTCGCTGGATCAGGCGCTGCTGACGCGCATGATGGACGAGAACAGCAAGCGGCCTGAGCCGATGCCGGCGCGCGAGGTGATGATCGAGGCCATGATCGCCAGCGCGCTCAACTCGGCTGCCGCGGCGGAACATTACGGGCTGGGCCACGACATGATTATCCTGTCGGCCAAGGTGAGCGGGGTGCGGGACCTGCTTGACGTCTATAGCAAACTTGCCGAGCGCTGCGATTACGCGCTGCATCTGGGGTTGACGGAAGCGGGCATGGGATCGAAGGGGCTGATTGCATCAACTGCGGGCCTCGCGCCGTTGCTGCTGGCGGGGATTGGCGACACCATTCGCGTGAGCCTTACGCCGAAGCCGGGCGGAGATCGCACGGAAGAGGTGCAGGCCGCGCAACAAATTTTGCAGTCGCTTTCGATTCGCAGCTTCATGCCGCAGGTGACGAGCTGCCCCGGCTGCGGGCGCACGACGAGCACTTATTTCCAGGAGCTGGCCGAGCAGATTCAGAGTTACCTGCGCACGTCGATGCCGGAGTGGCGGAAGAAATATGCGGGCGTGGAGGATCTGAAGCTTGCGGTGATGGGCTGCGTGGTGAACGGACCCGGCGAATCGAAGCATGCCAACCTGGGCATCAGCCTGCCGGGAACGTTCGAAGAGCCCAAGGCGCCGGTTTACGTGGACGGCAAGCTCTACACCACGCTGCGCGGCGACACGATTGTGGCCGAGTTCAAGCAGATCCTCGACAGGTACGTGGAGAGCCACTACGGCAAAAAGAGCGTGGAGCTGATTGGAGCGTAGGCGCGTTCTGAATAGCTCTTCGGGCTCCAATTGTACACAGGCTTCTCTTTGTTCCCCTCACCAGGCTGAGGATGGAATGCGGCCGAATCATGGCCGCGGTCTTGAATTTCTTCGCAGTCGAATTTATAGTCTATCGGCACTGTTACACGAATCGCCCTCAATCTCTCAATCGCCTGTCGCCTTTCCTGTTTGAGAAAGAGGCCGCACCTGACGAACCTCATCCCCCTCTTCCAGCTTCTATTGATTCCGGAAGACGCACTGCGAGGCTGTCACCCCATCTTTCGATCTTCATTGGAGTTTTTCCCGCCTCATAAAGCAGTTTTGCCCTGTATGCCCGCGCCTGCTTTTCGCGCGCTGCCGAGTGAGTTACCATGGTCCTTCCCCGGAAAGAAGGCTCTCATGATGCGCCGTCGCCTCTGGCTGACGTTGATCGCATTGGCTGTCCCACTCGCGCTCTTTGCTGCCAAGCCCAAGAAATGCGTCACGGCTGACGAAGCCGCCAAAATGCTCAACAAAGACGTTTGCATTTCGGCGCATGTGTATGACGTGGTGCAACTTCCCGACGGGACCCGGTTTCTGGACGTGTGCTCGCCGCAGACTCCGGACGACAAATGCCGGTTTACGGTGGTGAGCCTGTGGGAGGATCACGATACGGTGGGCGAGCTGAAGAAATATCGCGACATGGACGTGCAGGTGCGCGGTATTGTGCGGCCCATGCACGGGCGCGCGGGGATGGTGTTGAGCCATGCGCGGCAGTTTTACGGCGGTCCGCCGAAGTTCAAGGCCAATCCCCTGCTGGCGCATGGGTTCAACGCCGAACAGGACCGGCCGCCGGTCATCGATCCCAACCTGCGCGCGCAGGGAACGCGGCGAGCGTTTATGAATACGCGGGATCAGGAGACGATGCCGGCCAAGTAGCGGGCCAGCGGGGTTAGCGGCGCTGGCAAGATGTCGGCCGAGGTGCAAGCCAAGATCGCGCCGTGCACTCCCTCAAGTTGATTTACTCCAATCGTTGTCCATTCCTTAGCTCCGCTAACCCCGCTGACAATGCTAACTCCGCTTCTCTTCCAACTCCGGCGCAAAGCGGGCGCCAATCAGCAGAATGATGCACGAGACGAGAAGAGTCACCAGGGTTGCGCCCAGGCCGAGGCTGAGGTTGGAACGGTCGGAGATGGCGCCGATGATCTGAGGGGAAAACGCGTCGCCAAAGCAGTGAATGCAGAAAAGGTTGATGGAGATGGCGGTGGCGCGGACGGGCGCCGAGACGGAGTTGACCAGCGCGGTATTCAATGGGCCGGTGTTGAGGAACAGAAAGAACTCGGCTGCAACCAGTGAGGGGACAGCCCAGGATCGCGGACCGAAAAAGACGAGCGCGCCAAAGGGCAGCGTGAGTGCCACGCTCCATGCGGAGATGAGGTAGAGGGCGCGATGGTTGGTGCGCAGCCAGATCTGCGCGAGCCAGCCGCCGATGATGGTTCCGGCGATTCCGTCTACCACCGTGATGGCGCCAACGGTGAGGCTGGCCTTGCCCATTGACATACCGGCCGAGCGGCGCAGAAACTCGGGCATCCACCAGGCGATGCCGCCCATGGCAAAGGTCAGCATGGCGAGACCGAAGGTTGCGGTCAGGAAGGCGGGATTGCAGAAGAGCCCGAGGACGGTATTGCGATCGAGAGTGGGCGCGATGTGGTCCGAAGCGCCGCGCTCGGGCTCGCGGCCCAGCCAACCGTAAAGAGCGGCGGCCAGAAAGCCTGGCACTGCGCAAACGAAAAAGGACGCGCGCCAGCCCCAGCGCGAGCCCATCTCGCCGCCGGCCAGATAGCCCAGAGCGGCGCCGACAGGGATGGCGACATAAAAGATGGATAGGATGCGGTTGCGCTCGCGCTCCGGATAAAAATCGGAGAGCACGGCGGGCGCGAAGATTCCGAATGTGGCTTCGCCGATGCCGACCAATGCCTGGCGCATGTAGAGGGTTGCGTAGCTGTGCACCCAGAGCGCGGCGAGTGTGGCCAGGCTCCAGAGCGTAGCGCCGGCGATAATCAGCGGCTTGCGGCGGAAACGATCTCCGAGCCAACCAGTCAACGGCGCGGCAATCATGTAAAAAACGAAAAACGCTGTCCCCAGCGCACCCATCTGCTGGTCAGTGGCGTGGAACTCGTGCTGGATGGGCCGCATCTCGCCGGAAAGGATGTAGCGATCGATGTAATTGAGCAGGTTGAGGGCGATGAGCAGCAGGACTGTCCCTGTTGCGGGGCTGATACGGGAGCGCATGGTTTGAGTCGCAGTCGACAAGCGGGCTGGTCCAAGAAGGGTCTCAGCGCAACCTTTAAGATAAGACACTACTCACGGATGGGCAAAAGCGTGAAGGAAAATCCAGGCCACCGGAATGGGTCAGGCTACCGGCCGCGGCCAGCGCGCTTCCACGGTGGTGCCGATGCCGCCGCGGGGGCGAAAGACGCCTTTCACAACTGCCCACACCGGGTTGCAGGCTTTGACCACGTCGTCCAGAACCTGGTTGACGATGTTCTCCTGGAAGATGCCGAGATTGCGGTAGGAGAAGAGATACTCTTTGAGCGACTTCAACTCCAGGCAGCGGTCGCGGGGCATGTAGCGGATGGTAAGCACACCGAAATCGGGCAGGCCGGTTTTGGGGCAGACGGAGGTCAGCTCGGGATCGTCAATTTCGATTTCGTAACCGGGAAATTGATTCTGCCAGGTTTCGATGGGCGGAAAGACAAAATCCAGGCCGGCCTTGGCGTGCTCGTCGGTGTAGCGGGGCGAAGAAACCATGGCTCCATTCTACGAGGCTTTCATACCGCTTGCCCCGCTTGCGGCTTCTGCTTCAAGTTTGATTGCAGGTTGCAGCGGCGAACCATGAAAGGAATGAGAAACAAATCGACCAGTTCCCAGACCAGGGTTACGAGCAGCAGCAAACCGGCCAGGGCATCGCAAAGCATGGCGCGAAGCAAATCGGGTTTTACCACCATAACAGTGCCGGCGATGAGCAGAGCGATGAGCGAAAAGACGAGCATGAGCAGCCCGGTGACGCGCCGGCGCAGGTACAGCCGGTGGACGCCGAGCCAGCCCAGCGGCACAGCCAGAACGTAGACCAGCCAGAGTTTCTTGTCGTGTCTGGTGAAGGCTTCATGAGAGGCGCGGTTCTCGAGAGGTGCGGTTGGTTTTTCCGATTGCCGATCTTGCATCGCATTCCCCCGGGTTAGCGCGCGGAGTGAATGAACTCATTTCGCACGAATAGAGCCATTGTAGGGCAAGCGCCGGGCAGACGCGGGTGATTTGTTGCAATAAGGCCAGCGCGCTTCAGCGAAGAGCAGTACGGTTCAACACGCGAAATGATTCGAGCGCGAAAATTGGCTGCGCCAGCAAGAATCTCTGCGCCGCGGGCATAAGTAATTGAGTCCTATATACTGACACTGGTTACCGGGATGGCTGAGGCAAGAACGCAAACGAGCCGGCGCTGGCTTTGGATGGGCGCCGTGGTGGTGTTGGTGGCCGTGTTCTTCGTGGCGCGTTTTCTGTTGCGCGAGCGGCTCACGGTGCGCGCCGTGGAGGTGCAGCATGAGCAGATTATTAACACGGTGAGCACCAATGGGCGCGTCGAGCCCGAGAAAGCCTACGACTTCTATAGCCCCATTCCGACCACGGTGAAGGCCGTGTATGTGGAGCCGGGCGACGTGGTCCCGGCCGGCAAGCTCATGGTGGTGCTGGACGACGTGGAGGCGCGGGCGCACGTAGCTTCGGCAGAGAGTGGAATCAAGGCGGCGCAGGCGGCGCTCTTCGCCGTGCTGCACAACGGGACCCAGGCCGAGCAGCAGGCTTCCGAGGCTGAGATTACCCAGGACCGGTTGAGTGTCGACCAGGCCCGGCACGATCTCGATGCCCTGACGCGCCTGGAGTCTACGGGCGCCGCTGCTCCCGACGAAGTGGCTGTGGCGCAGCAGCGGCTGGCCACCGCGGAAGCGGCCCTGAACGCAGCCGAACAGACTTCAAAGAGCCGCTACTCATCCGATGAGATTGCCCGCGCGCGCGCCGCGCTCAGCGATGCCGAGGCCAATCTTGCCGCGGCGCAGTCCGTGGAAGCGCAGACGCGCATGGTCGCGCCCATCCGGGGAACGGTGTACACCCTGGATGCGGCGCCCTCCGACTTTGCCGAACAGGGCAAGCTGCTGCTGCAAATGGCGAATCTGAAGCTGGAGCGGGTGCGCGCCTATTTTGACGAGCCCGACCTGGGCCGGTTGGCGGTGGACCAGAAGGTGGTGATCCGCTGGGACGCCAAGCCCAGCCAGGAGTGGCACGGGCATATTGAGCGCCTTCCGGCATCGGTGGTGACTTATACCACGCGCAACGTAGGCGAGGTGCTGGTTTCGATCGACGGGCCGAGGGACGGCCTGCTGCCGGATACGAATGTAACCGTGCAAGTGACCACCGCCAGCCAACCCAACGCGCTGAGCATGCCGCGCGAGGCGTTGTACTCAGAGAATGGCCAATACTACGTCTACAAAATTGTGGGCAACCAACTGCGGCGCACTCCGGTGACCATCGGAGCTCCGAATCTGACCCAGGTGCCCGTACTTTCCGGCCTGAAAGAAGGTGACTGGGTGGCAACGGGAACAACCAACGGCCAGCCCTTGCAGCAGGGCGTGCCAGTCAAGGTTGAACAGTGAAGCGGATTTTCGCCACCGGACGCGGCCTGGCGGCAGGGCTGTTGGCAGGCGCGCTTGCGGCATCGGGCGCGGCCGCGGCTGCTTGGGACGGTTCTGTTGTTTCGGGGGGTGCGGAGGGCGCCGGCAAAGCGGCTGCGCGCGGCGCGCTGGCGCAGGCCAATGACGCACTGCAAGCCGGCGAGGCCGATAAGGCGCTTTCCTTGATCCAGTCTCTGCCCGGCGGTGGTGTCGATGATGCCGAGGCAGAAAACCTGGCCTGCCGCATTGAGTTCACCATGGAGCAATGGGAGCCTGCGATTCGCGCCTGCCAGCAGGCCATCAAGCTCGATCCGCAGAACTCCTACAACCATCTGTGGTTGGGGCGCGCGCTGGGCGAAAAGGCCGATAAATCCTCATTTCTGAACGCATTTACGCTGGGCAAACGTGTACTGGAGGAGTTTCAGCGGTCCACGCAGCTCGACCCGCGCAACGCTGAAGCGCTCTCCGACCTGGGCGAGTTTTATCTGGAAGCGCCGGGCCTGGTAGGTGGGGGTCTAGAAAAAGCCGCGAGCGTGGCCGAAGAGCTGGACCGCGTGGATCCGGTGCGTGCGGCAGAGTTGCGCGCGGGCATTGCCGGCGAAAGCGGCGATTATGGCGGGGCCGAAGCCGATTTAAAGAAGGCGCTTGCCATCAGCCACCATCCGGCGCGGCAATGGGCTACTCTGGCGAGGTTCTACGCGGCACGCGGCCGCTGGGTCGAATTGGAGAACGCCGTCGGCAACTGCGAGGCGGCCGAGGCGCGCGATCCTCATGCGGCCGTGGCGCTCTTTGACGCGGCGGGGGTGCTGATTAAGGTCAAGCGCGATCCGAAGATGGCGATCAAGCTTCTTGAAGAATACCTCGCCAGCCTGGACAAGACGGAGGAGGCCCCCGCATTTGTGGCCTACGTGCGCCTGGCGCGGCTGCAACAAGAGCAGGGCGACGCGGCGAATGCGCAAGTGGCCATGTCCGCAGCATACGGGCTGGCTCACGAGTACCGCCCGGTGCAGGATTTGAGACGATAACGGGATGCAGAGTTGATGGCGGGGCAAAATTCGCGCTTGATGCTGGCGGGAGTTCTGGCAGGGGCGGCCCTGCTCGTGGTTCCGGCCGCCGCGTGGGCGCAGGTGTCACTGCGCACGGTCGTGGAGATGGCGCAGCGCAACAGCAGCACGGTGCGGCTGGCGCAGGCCGATGTATTGAAAGCCGCTGCAAACTTGTCTGAAAGCCGCGATGTATTTGTTCCCTCGCTCAACTTCGGTTCCGGGCTGCCGGTATTTCCGGAGGTTGGATTCACCGGCAACCTGCCGACCATCTGGGACGCGAACGTGCAGTCACTGGCCTTCAGCATGGGCCAGATTCGCTACGTTCAGGCAGCGCGAATGGGTTTGCGGGCCGCTCAGCTCAGCCTCAACGACGCAAAGGAGCAGGTGACGCTCGATGCCTCCGACGACTACATCGAATTGGACACGGTGAATCGCGAGCTGGAGGCGGCGCGCGAGCAGGAAGACGATGCCGCGCGGCTCGTGGCCATTGAGCAGGAGCGCGCTGAGGCGGGTGTGGACCCGCTGAGCCAGTTGCTGCAGGCGCGGCTGACGGCCGCAGAGATCAAGCTCAAGCGGCTGCACCTGGAGACGCGCGCCGCCGCGCTGGCCAAGCAGATTTCAGTCCTGACCGGGCTTCCGACAGCCTCAATTGTGCCCGACCACGGCAGCATTCCAGAAATTCCCGCCGTCACGGGCGACGAAGTACCGCGGCAGAGCGCGGCGCTCGATTCCGCGGAGATGATTGCGCGTTCGAAGGAACGTGCGGCCAAAGGAGACCAGTTGCGCACCTGGACGCCTACGTTGGGCTTTGGCGTGCTTTATAACCGCAATACGACAGTGCTTAACGATATTGAGAGTTACTTTAATCCGAAAAAGCCATTTCCGGCTAACAATTTCAGTTCCGGCATTTCCATCCAGCTACCGATCTTTAACGCCGAGCTGCGCGCCCAGGCTCGCGCGTCCGCCGCCGATGCGCTACGCGCCAAAGTAGAAGCGGAACAAGCCGAGCGCCAGAACGAAGTCCAGATCGTGGAGCTGGACAGCAGTCTGCGCGAGCTGGACACGGAAGCGGAAATCGCCAGCCTGAAGCAGCAGATTGCCGGCGAGCAGTTGAAGACGGTGATGACGCAGCTGGAACTGGGCAGCGGCGCCGGCAACGGGCCGGGGGCTCCCGCGCCGCTCAGCCCCCAGGCCGAGCAACAGGCACGCATTGACGAGCGCGCGAAGTACGAAGATGCTCTGGATGCCGGTCTGCAGTTGAGCAAGGCGCGGCTCAGCCTGCTGCGCGCGCTGGGGCACATGCAGGACTGGCTCAACGAGTTGCAGATTCATTAGAGCGGAACAAGAGTCACCGTGGCTTGCAGGGAGTATTCAGGGCATTTCCTGATGAAAAATATCGCTTCGCGGGCGTGCCTCCGGGATACGCCTACTCTGGTTCCGCTGTGATTGCACCGCTGTGCGAACCCTGATAATCTGTCAATGGTTCCGTGGAAGCGGCTTTTAATTCCACTTAGGATCGTGTGTGCGCCCGTAGCTCAGCTGGATAGAGCGACTGACTACGAATCAGTAGGCCGGGAGTTCGAATCTCTCCGGGCGCACCATATAAGTTCAATTTTATAATGAACTTAAAGGTCGGTTGTGGCGTCACCGAGCTCGAAAAATTAGTTGCTGCTCGTCAAGGTAAACGCCGTTGTCTGCGATAGGGAGCCGGAGGTTGCGGTGATCGTGACCGTGGAGGTCTGCCTCGATGGGCCGCTAGACACGGAGCCTCCGCAAGCGGTTGCGCCAATTCCCAAGGCCACGGCAAAGGCGATCATCGATAACCGCCCAAAGATACGGCGGCATTTTCGCGCGCGGCTGAAGAACCAAAAACCAAATCCCAGGGCCGCGAAAATCAACGGAGCACGGCCGCCACTTGAATCAGGGCTCGCCATGGCCGAATTGGTGCCCGAAAACGTAACGGTGGTGTTCGCCGGCGCGCCTGCCGGCGTAACCGTGGAGGGATTGAAGCTGCACGAGACGCCGGAAGGCAGCCCGGAGCAGGCAAAAGTCACCGCGGCATTGAAGCCGTTGACCGGCGTCACGGTAACGGTCGTTGATGCCGACGTGGAACTCGTCTCCGTGCCGCTTCCCGGACTGATCGACAGCGAGAAGTCCGGCGGAGGAGGCGCGGAAATGGTCACCGTCACTGCCGGCGAAGTGCTGCCATTGAAGTTGGGGTCGCCGCCGTAGACGGCGGTGATGCTGTCGGCGCCTACAGGCAGTTGCGTGGTCGAATAGTTCGCCTGGCCGGACGCGTTCAGCGTTCCCGTCGCCAGCGTGGTAGTGCCGTCAAGGAACGTCACGGTTCCCGTGGGCAGGGCATTCCCGGAAGCGGGAGTGACGGTCGCAGTGAACGTGATGTTGGTCCCGCTGGTGGCGGAGGTAGCGGAGGCAGTCAACACAGTCGTGGTGCCGATCAGAGGAGCCCCCGCTCCGCTCAAATCGAATTTGGAGATAAAGGCATTTCCCTGGACGCCAGGGCCGGGATTCACCCACTGCAGCGCAGTCTGGAATGCGCCGCTGGTGACGGGAAAATCGACGGAGACGGCGTTCCCTGCTGCGTACACATTGTTGGTGCTGTCGAGCGCCAGACCGACAGCCTGGTCGCCATATCCGGCTTCCGTACCCGCCCCGGCCCAACCGGCCCAACCGACGCCGTTCCCGCCCAGAAAAGTGGAGTAAAGTAATTCATTTCCCGATGGGTTCAACTCGGTGACGAACGCGTTGTAACCGCCGACGCTGTTCCCGTAGTATGGCAGGACTTGATCGTTGTTGACCGTCTGAAACGCGCCCTGCGTCACGGGGAAATTGGACGAAGCCGTGTAGCCTGTCACGTAGCCATCGCCGGCGCTGTCGACTGCGACGCCGGTGGCCTGGTCTCCGGCCACCATGAAAAGGGAGTCCGAAAAATTAACCGTCCCGCCGCTCCCGCCCAAATAAGTGGAGTAAACCAGCGCCGAGCCTGCCGGATTGAGCTTGGTGAGAAAGGCATTTGGACCGTACATGGCGTATGTTCCGGTGAGGGATGAGAGGAAGCCAAAATTATTTGTGGTCTGAAACGCCCCGGCGGTCACGGGGAAATCGGTGGATGTAGCGGATCCGGCGATGTAGGCGTTGCCGGAGGCGTCCACTGCCACGGCGGCGGCCGAATCGCCCTCGCCCCCCGTACTTCCACCCAAATACGTGGAGTAGACAAGCGATGTACCGGTGGGATTCAGCTTGGTGACAAAAGCGTCGGGAAAGACATAGGTGCTTCCACTTGGATGGAGGGTCGTCTGAAATGCTCCGGACGTTACCGGGAAGTTTGTCGAGGAGGTTTTACCGGTCACATACGCGTTGCCTGCCGAGTCCACTGCGATGCCGGACGCCGCATCGGCCCCCCTTCCACCCAAATACGTGGAGTAGACCAGCGCGGTGCCAGTGGCATTCACTTTGGTGACAAAGGCGTTGGACCCTCCATTCAACACGGTCTGAAAAGCTTCTGGCGTCACCGGAAAATTCGTCGATTCGGTGCTGCCGGCCACGTAAGCTTCGCCTGCTGAATCCACAGCGATGCCACAGCTTACCTCTGCTGAGTTGTTCGTCGCGGCGCTACAGCCCACCACAGCAGTGTCGAGGATGCCGCTGCCGCCGAGATAAGTGGAGTAAACCAGTGCCGTGCCGGTCGGATTAAGCTCAGTGACGAAGGCCGTAGCCACCTGGTTGGCCGCGGCCTTGTTCGTCGTCTGAAAGGCCCCCGGCGTCACGGGAAAATCCGTCGAGCAGGCCGAGCCGGTCACGTAGGTATCGCCGGAGCTGTCGACGGCGATGGCGCTGATGCTGTCCCCGCCGCAATCGGTCGTTCCGCTACCACCCAGGTAGGTCGAGTAGACAAGAGCCGTTCCGGCCGCGTTCAGTTTGGTGACGAATCCGTTGCCTAGTGTGTCGTGGATTAGCGTTTCACTGTCGTTGTCTTGTGGCTGAAAAACTCCCGAAGTAACCGGGAAATTCGGCCCCGTGCTGCCGGCGATATAGGCCTCGCCGCTCGCATCCACTGCGATCGCATAGGCCGCGTCTCCTCCGCCCGAGTTGCCGCCACCTAGTAACGTGGAATAGACCAGCGTGGGATCGATCACCAGCGGTTTGCCGTGATCGTAGCGGCCCAGCCGGAATTGCACCGCGCCGCCGTGCGCCAGTGTAAACTCACCCGTAACCGGCGCGTGACTCCCTTTTACTAATTGATAAATCTGCGGTCTGCGGAGCACTGCCCCGCCTCCTTCCATTCTCAGCATCAAGTCGCCGTTGGCCGCTCGCCGCACATGCACGGCTCCGTCGAATTGCAGCCGGATCAGCTTTGCATCGGCGCCGGGAGCCACGACAAAGTCGTATTCCAGCTCGCGATGGTTGCCGTAATACACCAGATCGATGCCGGGATAGATGTCCTGGTAGCGCACGTTGGCGTAGGTGGGAATGCCTGTGCGCCACCGGGCGGGATCGTTGCCTATGAAGTAGTTGATTTTGCCTGGCAACTGCATTTCGCCGGTGGGCTTCGCTCGGCTGTTTGCGCCTTCAATCTGCATGCGCACCGCATTGCAAGCTGGGGATCGCCGCAAGCGGTCAGAGGAATGCGTAAGACCGTGCCTAGTCCCGCCGCCCGGCAAGGCATGGCAAAACGCCAGCACGGCCGCATCGCCCGTCAGATAGAGCGAGTAGTCGTTGCCGCGCGCAAGGAATCTTGCGCTTGCGTCCGCCTGCCCCCGATTGGCCTCGAAACTGAGGGGCAGTTCCGCGTAATGCTGAGCGACCTGCGCCGTTGACGCGTGCGAGGAGCCGGTCAGCGAATTCGCCGTTTCAGCCCACGCACCACAAACTGGCAACACCGCAATGAGTCCCGCCGCCAGCAGGGCTCGCGCACATGAAGCATGTAGCAGCATGATTTATCCTCCTGAGCCCAACGCGGTATCGGCGCACGTTCTTGTTGCTTGGCTCGACATCAGCTCAACTCTCCCGCAGTTAATGAAACGCGCTACGGACGTCCACCATCCGGACCCGGCGCGCCATGGAAAGGCGTACCGGGTCCAAACGGCCTCTTCTGTTTCAGCACGGTCAGCATGACGGTTGTGCTGAGGACGATCGATCCTCCCGTACCGGTTAGTTTTCCACGTCAAGCGTAAATGCCGTCGTA
Source organism: Acidobacteriaceae bacterium (assembly GCA_030037545.1). Lineage (GTDB taxonomy): Bacteria > Acidobacteriota > Terriglobia > Terriglobales > Acidobacteriaceae > Telmatobacter. The sequence goes on from JASHRF010000010.1 coordinate 39,563, forward strand.
GAGAGAACGCCGTTGCCGTTCGTCCCGGCGATCGTAACGGTGTAATCTCCAATGCCCGGATTTGCAGGCGCCGGGACGTCGATGGTCAAGTAGCAGGTGTAGGTGCCTGGCGGCGCTTCACCTCCAATGCAGAGCGGGATACTGATGATCTCATTCATCTCATTGATGGGAACGGGGAGCAAAGTCGACGATGATACCATTGACAACGCTTTGAGGGCCACCCCGGAAGGATCGCTGAACCCACTGGGGATGGTGATCGTGATTGGATACAAGATGGCGGGACCGCCTACCGTCACCACGACTGGGCCGTCGGCCGAGAGCAGGACTCTAGGCGCCAAGGTGTCAATCAGCGCCTGTCCCTTGGGGCTTCCCCATCCAGTGACCATGTTGTATTCGCCCGTGAGGACCGAATACCCACCGTTACTTCCCTCTTCAATCTCATTGAAGTTGGTGAGATAGGTGGTATTGTTTTCACCTACCTCGCCGGCGATGTAGTCCTCGCCGATGGTGTAAGTGTAGGGGTTGAGAAACCCAATCGAGGGTTGGTTGTTAGCGGCGGACTGCTGGTTGACGAGCGCCGCAAAACCAGCCCAGCGTGGAGCAGCAAAGCTGGTGCCTCCCCAATAATTGGCAGTGCATGAGCCTAAGGAGCAGACATAATTGTCGAAGTTCGCGTCCATTGCCACGTCAGGCGCGTCGCGGTAGCTAGTCGAGGTTTCGTTGGGATCGGGCGTGCCGTCGTCGATCAATGGCTCCTGGTAGGCGTTGCCGGACTGGTAGGAGGGTATTGGGAAGTCGTCCGGGCTGATGCCGCCGCCGCTGTAGCTCCACCCGCTTTCCGACACCCAGGAGCCCCCGGCGCCGCTGGTTGTCAGGTCTGTCCCGCCAACCGTAGTAACATAGGGCGTCTCCTCGGGATAGAAATAGCATCGGTAGGGATTCGTGTAATAGCAGGTGAAGTTCGAATTCCAGGAGCCGTTGTCTCCGGCGGCAGCAAAGAAGCTGATGCCAATCGCGTTGAATTCCTGGAACGCATAATTATCGGGATCGTTGAGGGGATCCTCGGGAGCCCAGTTCCAGGAGATACTCGCCTGGTTGCAACCTACGCCCGCTCCATAGTCGTTAATCATCTGCTCGAAAATGGCATAGTCATCCGAGCTTGACGGAAAGTTGTAGTAAAACGGGTAGTTTCCGCTGGGCGGGGCTTGGGTCCATGCGCCTGCGTCAGGCGCGATGTACACGCGAAGCTGACTCATGCCGGGGGCCATGCCGATTGCCTGGGCCATATCGATCACGACTTCCAGCTCATCGCCGTCGTACGTGCCAACGTTGCCTCCGTTCACCGGCACGTTGTTGATGGGTATGGTGTATTGAACTCCGCCGGTGGTATATGACAACAGGTAATCGGTGTTGCCGCTATACCCGCCGTTGCCGTTTGTGGTCGACGTGGCCGTGTTTGCCCCGGATTGCCCCGCTAACGTTTGAGTAAGGTCGTTGCCGCCGGTCGAGTAAGAAGGGTTGTCGGTCATGTCATAGCCACCAAATTCGACTAGGCTGACGCATTGGCCGTTGCCCGTCAGGCCGGTGGCCCCTAGAGTTTTGGTGTAGTAAGCCGCGCGCATGTCGCTGGCAAGGTAGGCCCCATTGTCGCCGGAAGATCCGTTTACGTTAGCTTGACCATTGCCCTTCGAAAGTGCCGGACGAGGCGGCGAAAAGTTGTTCAGGCCGGAAATGGCCTGGACCGGAACGCTAAAGTTCAAAGAAGGCTGGCGGTCGAGAGAGAAAAACAGCCGGTTTTCGGTCGGATGCTGGTAGATGTTCATTTTCACATGAAACGCGCTCTCAATTTGCGCTACAGTGCCCTGGACAGGCACGCTCATGCGATCCGCGGGCGTTCCGGTCACAGTGAAGCCGCTGGCTTGAGCGAACTTTACCAATGCGTTGTAATCGTCTGCGGTGGGGCCGAACATCTGCGTGAACTGCGGTACAGTGAGGAATTGGCGGTAATTGGGGCTGTTTGAGTCGTAAAGCTGATTCAGCAGATTCTGCAGCTGGGCCTCGTTGCGCAGCGGCAGCACGATCGAAAAGTAGAGTTGTTGCGTGGACGATAGGTGAGCTACCAATGCCGCCTGCCCGTTTGACACTGCGAGCGGGACGTTATTGGACAGCACTGGGGTCGCTTGCTGCGCCAGCGCTAACGATGTGAACGACATGAGCGCGGCTGCGCAGGCAAGCGCAGCCGGTCCGAACAGAGAACGAGGACTTCTCTTCCGGTTCATTATGTTCTTCCTTTCGCTTGAGATCGCGGATTGATGAGGTGCTGGCCGTGCCGCGATCTACCACTACGCCAGTACCTTCTCGTGCGCGGCATCCACCGTGATCAGCGGTGATGTGCGGGCCTTGCGTCTCTCCAGGACGGATAAATTGCAACCCCGCACGACTCGTCCAGCGCAGTCCAGGGAGGTGAACCCACAACGACGCCGCGCACAAGAGCGATTCAGATTCGTGCCCTTAGAGGGTATCTTTGAATTCGGCAGGAGAGTAGCGCGACCATTGCCACATGTCAAGGCAGGTTTCGCATGAAAAGATCGTTGCGAGCGAATCGATTCAGTTAAAGCATTGAAGAACTGAGTTCTTTGGTGGGTTACAAGAATTGACCCGCAGTGATCTATATCACCACAAAGTTCCCTGCTGATGGGCGACGATGTCCATCACCAGGTTCAATCGGCGCCCGTCAATCGACGTCCAGGTAAACATATCGCCGATGTCGGCCGCGGAGTCCGCAATCACTGTAGATGCCGACGGTAGCAGTTGCTGATGGTGACGCCGCTGGCGACGTCCAGGGCGCAAACAGCGAAGTGACTCCGTGACGTTCATACTCGTGCGACCGCTGGCAATCAATTGGCGGGCCTCGTCAGTGGCCCCTTTTTCGCGAACATCCTCACCCAGGAGATCGGCTATCAGGTTGTGTCAGGAGAACCCTGCTACCTGCCATGCTGCACTTCCTCCTCGACGTGCGTCTTTCCAAACGCGGCGATTCCACAAAGTGCATGGTCAGTCCCGGCGCAACGGATGCTCGAATACATTCCCTTTCCGAACACGGCTTCGGGGACCTTCGCTACCTCTTCCTACGATCAAACGGTGCGCGACGACAAGGCAGGCTCGCGGGTCGATTGGAGCACACACTTGGGGCTGATGTCAGCCTACTACTTCATCGACGACTTCTTATCCAGTAGCGCAGGGCGGAGCCAGCGCACCGGGTTTTTCGGCCGCGCGCTTGCGCGAGGTTAACGCGTCGCGCTCGATTAGAGATTCACTCTTTCTCAAAGAAAGGGCCCAGAAAACGCTCATTTGTGACCGCCGTCACAGGTCTTGCTGCAACCGCATCATTTTCCACCCTTTGATTGAGGCAGCGTGTATTTGCCAGACCTACACTGATGCTTCCCCAGACAGGAGTACGCGGGGTGCGCGAAAGCTGGCAAGGCCGGTTTGGCGAAACCCCCGGCGTTCTCAAAGGTGCGAGTCACGAACAGACGATCGTGCCCGTGCTCGACTTTGAGATCGGCGGGAGCGAGTTCATCACCATGGCTGGGCCTTGCTCGGTTGAAACCGAGGCACAGCTCCTCTCCACTGCTCACAGTGTTCGCCGCGCTGGCGCCCGCATTCTTCGCGGAGGCGCCTTCAAGCCCCGCACTTCTCCTTACTCATTTCAGGGTCTCGGTCTTGATGGGCTCAAGCTGCTGGCTCACGCGCGTCATGAGACCGGGCTGGCTATCGTCACAGAGGTCATGTCTGAGACCGACGTGGACCTGGTTGCCGAATACGCAGATATTCTGCAAATTGGCTCGCGCAACATGGAGAACGACTCGCTGATTGTTGCGGCAGCGCGCTCAGGCAGGCCGATGCTGCTCAAGCGCGGCTTGGTGGCCACCGTTGCCGATCTTTTTCGCGCTGCCCAGCTCGCGCTCGACTATGGCAACCCCAATGTCATCCTTTGCGAGCGCGGCATCCGCACTTTTGAAACGGCGATGCGCAACACATTCGATGCAGCGTCGATCGCGGTCATGAAGCATGTATCGCATCTGCCGGTCATCGCCGACCCGAGCCACGCTACGGGGCGCCGTGATCTGGTGCCCTTTGCGGCGCGCATCGGGGTCGCTGCCGGCGCCGATGGACTCATCGTCGAAGTTCATCCTGATCCAGATACCGCGTGGAGCGACGGCGACCAGTCGCTCGATTTCGCCGAGTTTGACGCAATGATGGTTTCGCTCGCGCCGTGGATTGCGCTGCGCGAGGGCGAGATGCGGTTGCGCTTGGAAAACAATCTCGATGTCGCGGAGGTGGCGGGATGAGATTGTCCCTCGGCGCGGGTGCGATTGCGGTCCTGATTGCTGCATTGAGTGTGCGGTGCGGCCTCTCTGCGGATTCGTCACAGCTATCTCTCCCTGATGTAATCGTTACCGCTGCGCCCGGCTACCAGCCCCTGGCAGCTCTTAGCGGCAAAGAGCGCTTCCCGAAGGGAGCGCAACTGCTCCTGGTTCACAACGGCAGCGCCGAGCCGCTTGCGTCTCAGCTTTGGGCCTCGGCCGATGCGAATGTATCGTTCGACGGCCAGCGCGTACTGTTCGCCGGCAAACAGAAGCAGACCGATCATTGGCAGATCTGGGAGATGACACTGCGTGGCCGCTCGCTGCGCCTGCTTTATGCCGGATCCGATGATGCCATCCGGCCCATGTATCTTTCTTCCGGACAATTCTTCTTCGCTCAGCGCACTGCGCCGGGATTTCAGATCGTCGTTGCCGGCACGCAATCCGGCGATCCTTTCGCCCCGATTGACTCCAACGCGAGCGCAAAACTGCTTCCCATCACTTATCTCCCAGCCAGCGCAATTCCCGACGATGTGCTGCTCGACGGGCGCATTCTCTTTGAGTCGTACTTTCCGCTCGGCTCAGGTACGACGCCCGAAGAGTTCCTGGTCTATGCCGACGGCTCTGGCGTCGAGTCGTATCGCTGCGATCACGGCCGCGCGCGCTGGGGCGGCCATCAGCTTGCCTCGGGCGATGTGATCTTTACCCACGGAACATCGCTGGCGAGGTTTACGTCGCCGCTTGCACACGAGGCGCCGGTCGCCGCGCCGCACGGCGAATATGCCGGCGCGATTGCGGAAACGCAATCGGGCGAGTGGCTGGTGAGCACGCGGCCGGACGCCCAGGCGCACTTCGCGCTTCGGCTCGTTACTCCGGGCGCAGCCGGAATGCGGACCGTATTTTCGCGTTCCGATCGCGATCTGATCGAACCGGTGCTCGTGGCGCAACGCGCACGGCCGCACCGGCACCCTTCAGCGCTGCATCCATGGAACTACGCGAACATGCTGTCGCTCGATTCGCGCCTCTCGCGCGAAGGCGATCTCAAGACGGCTCCTGCATCGGTCCGGCTTGAAACCCTCGATCCGCAGGGCCGCATTCGTTCCAATGGCACAGCGCCCGTCGAGTCGGATGGCTCTTTCTTTGTCCAGGTTCCGGGCGACCGGCCCATCCGATTTGTTCTGCTTGATCGGAATGGTAAAGCCGTGCGCCAGGAACGCGGATGGTTCTGGATTCGCGCCGGCGAGCAGCGCATTTGCGTTGGCTGTCATACAGGACCGGAGTGCGCCTCTGAAAACCGCGTACCGGCAGTCTTGATGCGCACCACTACGCCATTCGACCTGACCAACGCAAAGCCTGCCACGCAAACGCAGGCGAGTAGGGGCAACTGACATGAGGCACTTTTCACTTTTGTTGATCGGCGTATTGGGGATGGCTCAGCATTCCGTCGCTCAAGCCGGACCAAAACTTGCGGAAGCGGCTCAGTTCGCTGATCCCATTGCGATGGCACTCAGCGATGAGGCGCCTAAGGCGCAGACAGCCGAACCGCAGGCGCCATCGGCAACAGAGTCCACCATCAAATTTGAAGACGCCACCGACGCCTCGGGTATCGATTTCACCGAAAGCTTCGGTTCGGCCAAGTTGGGCTCGCTGCTTGAAGGCACTGGCGCGGGCTGCCTCTGGTTCGACTACAACAATTCCGGACTGCAATCGCTCTATGTCGTCAGCGGCCGTCCGCTCGACGATTCGATGCATCCGTTTCCACTGAAAGTAAAGCCGAATCCTCCGCCGCATAACCACCTCTATCGGAACGACGGCAATGGCCACTTCACCGATGTGACCGATCAATCCGGGCTCAACCCCGACATGTACTCAGTGGCCGTTACTGCCGCGGACTACGACAATGACGGCAATGAAGACCTGTTGGTCACGGGCTACGGCAAAGTCGTTCTCTATCACAACGACGGCAACGGCCATTTTACCGACGTCACCGCGAAGGCCGGCATCAAGGTCGATGGCTGGGCCATCAGCTCTACCTGGCTCGATTACGACAGAGATGGGTGCGTTGATCTGTTTGTGGGACGCTACGTGAAGTTCGACCCCGCCTACCGCGCCTTTTACGCGCCCACCAATTATCCGGGCCCGCTGGACTACGAAGGCGAAACGAACATGTTGTTCCACAACAACTGCGATGGGACGTTTACCGATGTGACGGACAAGTCGGGCATTGGCGCATATGTGGGACGCGAGATGGGCGTGACGGCGTCGGACTTCGACAATGACGGTTGGGACGATATCTACGTGGCCAACGACCGGACAGAGAACTTCCTCTTCCGCAACAAGCATGATGGAACCTTTGAGGAGATTGGGAACGACACGGGCACGGCCTACGGGCAGAATGGCGAGTCGACTTCGTCGATGGGCCCGGTCTTTGCCGACTTCGAAGGCCGGGGATTGCTCGACTTGTGGGTGACGGACGGCCACTACAATCGCTTCCTGCTAAACACCGGAAAGCAGAGCTTTGAGGACATGGGCGCATCGAATGGCATTTCGCAGGCCAATGCGCAATACGTGAGTTGGGGCACGGGCGTCTACGATTTCGACAACGACGGCCAGCTTGACATCCTCATCTTTCACGGCGGACTCATTCAACTCATCCCGGAGGAGCACTCGTTGTTTCGGGGGCTCGGCAACGGGCGGTTCGAAGATGTCTCTCGCGACGCCGGTCCCGTGCTGAGTAATCGCACCGTAGCCCGCGGCGCATGCTTTGCCGACTACGAGAACAACGGCAAGGTTGGCGCTTTTATGGTGAATCTCGGCGCAAAGGGGGCCCTGCTGAAAAACGTTTCAACGGGTGCCGGGCATTGGATCGAAATCAAGCTTGTGGGCGGCATGCGCGCAGGCGATCGCGGAGCAGCACCCGGACCTGGCGCAAAGAGCAACCGTGACGGAATCGGCGCGCGCGTTGAAATCGTCGCCGCCGGCAAGCGCCAAACGGCCGAGCGGGTTGCCGCGAGTGGCTATCTCTCGCAGAACGATGAGCGCCTGCACTTTGGGCTAGGCGCAGCGGAATCGATCGATCGGATCACCGTGCATTGGCCGAGCGGGCGCGTGCAGACGCTCACGAACCAGGCCGTCGATCGCGTAATCACCGTCGAGGAGCCCAAATGAGCAGCGTCCTCACCAATACGCGCAAGCTGCCGCACCGTTTGGCCGTGGCCGCATTAGCTGTATGCGGATCGTGCCTGGTCGGTCTCTCGTCGCTCGTGCCTGCCACTCATGCCGCACAGGACGAAAACGGGATCGAGACTTACATTTCTCCGCTTGAAATTGTCGTTTCACCTGACGGCGCACGGCTCTATGTGCTTTGCCAGGACGCCCGCGAAGTTCGCGTGCTCGATGCGGCAACGCATGCGCTCATCAAGTCCATCGCGGTCGGCCAGGTCCCGCGCGGCATCGCGCTCTCTCGCAGCGGAGATCGGCTTTACGTCACAAATTCCTGGGACGATACGCTCTCGGTGATCGATACCCATCAGTTGACAGTGGTTGCAACCTGGGCCGTTGGAGCCGAGCCTTCGGGTGTTGTCTCCGATCCAGACGGCAAGCAGATTTTTGTGGCCAATCGCATCTCGAACGATGTGGCCGTGCTGAATGCGCGGACCGGCGCTGAAGAAAAGCGGTTGAAGGCCGGCCGCGGAGCCAGCTACCTCGTCTTGTCTCCCGATGGCAGCCGTATCTATGCGACACACGTTTATCCCAATCCATCGCCGCTTCGCACCGGGCTCGAAAACCGTACCCCTCCTCAATCTGAGATTACGGTCATCGATGCGGCTCGTGCCCAGGTAGTCGATCGCATTCCACTCAAGTCGATCGCCGGCGTCTTTCATCTCGCTTTTTCTCCCGATGGCCGCCTCGGCGCAGTGGCCGAATACCACCCCAAGAACATGATTCCGCTGGCGCACCTTGAGCACGGCGGCGCATTCGCTTACACGCTCACGCTCTTTGGCGCCGATGTAGGTGAGCCCGTTGAAGTTCCCCTCGACGAACTCGAGCGCTACGCATCGCAGCCATTCGGCGTGGCGTTCACACCCGACAAACGGGAACTTTATGTTTCAGTTGCCGGATCGGAATGCGTTCTGGCCATCGACGTTCAGCGCCTGCTGCAGTTCGTTCACTCGCATCCACGGCCGGCGAGCAACTCGTTTGAGAGCGACCTTGCCGCCAGCGGCAATTATGTTGTTGCCCGCATCCCTGTGGGAGCCAATCCACGAGGGATCGCGGTCAGCCGCGACGGCCGCTCGGTGTTCGTGGCCAACCGGCTTGACGACACCATCAGCGTCATCGACACGCGCAGCAATCGCGTGGTTTCAATGATCGCGCTGGGTGACGGGAAGCCACCTTCGGCTATGCGCCACGGCGAGCAGACGTTCTACACAGCCCGCTACTCGTTTCAGGGCCAGATCGGCTGCTCCAGTTGTCATATCGACTCCACCTTCGACGGCATTACGTGGAACCTGGAGCCGGACGGCTTTGGCCGCAGCATTGTCGACAACAAGCTGCTTGAGGACATCAATGGCACGGAGCCCTACAAGTGGACCGGCACCAATCCGAGCGTTGCCATCGAATGCGGACCGCGCACCGAAAAGTATTTCTGGCGGTCGGAGCAGTATGACGACCGGACGCTGGCCGATCTGTCTCTGTACGTCCTTTCGTTGCCACCCCGCCCCAACCGCTGGCGCTCGCCTGATGGGGAGCTCACTCCGGCACAGGAGCGCGGCAAGGCCATCTTTGAGCGCTCCGTGGACACGTTCAAGAAGCCAATCCCGGAATCCAACCGCTGCTCCTATTGCCACAGCGGGCCTAAAGGCACCAGTCAGAAGATCTTCGACGTGGGGACGCGTAAGCCCACCGACAATACGGGCCTTTTCAAGGCGCCAATGCTGACCAACATCGTGCTCACAGCGCCCTACCTGCACGATGGGTCGGCGCGTTCGCTTGAGGAAATTTGGACCATCTACAACCCAGACGACAAGCACGGCCGCACCAACGACCTTACCAAAGACGAACTTAACGATCTGATCGAATACCTCAGGTCTCGATAGGAGATGGCGTGATGAAGAGGCTCTGTACAATCGCACTGCTAATGGCCGCGGCAACCCTGGCCTTTGCATCGGGCCCGAATATGCCCCGTTTCCGCTTTGAGAACTTTACAACCGCCGATGGTCTTCCCAACGATCATGTGTACGCGGTGCTGGTGGATGGAGACCGCATCTGGGCCGGCACCGATAACGGGCTCGGGCTCTACGAGAACGGCAGGTGGAAAACCTACACCACAGCCGACGGGCTTGCCCATCGCGCCGTGCTTTCGCTCGCCCTCGACAAGCGCACGGGCGACGTCTGGGCCGGTACCATGGGCGGCCTTAGTCGCATTTCGGGTGGGCGCATTGACAGCTTCACCCAATTGAACTCCGGGTTGAGCAACGACGTGGTTTATGGAGTTTCGGTGGAAGGCGAGAACGTCTGGGTAGCGACGGCGGCCGGCGCATGCCGACTCAACCTGCATACCGGAGAGTGGTCTCTTTATAACGAGCGCAATACGCCCATGGAGGAGATATGGGCATACGGCGTTTCCGCAACGCCGACCAAGGTCTTCTACGCCATATGGGGCAGCGGGGTGCTTGAGTACAACCAGAAGACTGGCCGCTGGAACAGGTACGACGATCCCGATGGCCAAAACAGCATCGTGCTCTTCAAAGACCAGGGGCTGGTGCACGAGATCGTCGGAAATGTAAGTTATGTGGACGACATTCTCTGGGTTGGTACATATTTCGGTGATAGCCGTTATGACGGCCGCTACTGGCACAATTTTCTGACCAAAGATAGCGGTCTGCCATCGAACTTTACCAACTTCGTAAAAGGTGTTGACGCGAATCACGCCTGGTTCTGCACCGACAAGGGACTGGCCTACTATGACGGCGTGAACTGGGCCGTCTACACGCTCTCGCTTACAACGCACAAGCCCGTGATGACAGTGCGTGACGGGGAGGGGAATGTAACGCAGATTCCCGCAACCACCGGACCCGCGCACAACTATATTCTCGGCATTGACTCTCAGGGTGATGACATCTGGGTTGCCACAGCCGAGGGGCTGAGCCACGGAATTCGTCAACGATAAGAGAAAAGGAACCAAAACCATGAGCACATTTGCTGAGATTTTCGCGAGCCTTGGACAGAAGCCGGTGAAGAAGCGCGCCATAACGAATCACGAAGTGCTGAACGAAGCGTTCGCATACGCAAAGCCAAGTTCATTTTCGCGCGGCATGAGGATCGATCTGAACGGCTTGACGATTTTGCTGATCTCGGGCACGGCGTCGATCGACGAGAACGGCGTGAGCGTGCACAGCGGCGATTTTCGCGCGCAGATGCGCCGCACATTTTCGAACATCACGGGCTTGCTGGCCAGCGAAGGCTGCACCTGGCACGATATCGTTCGCACCACCTGCTACCTTCGAGACATCGAGCGCGACTACGAAGCATTCAACGAGGAGCGCACAGCGTTCTTTAAACAGCAGGAACTCGACCCGCTGCCCGCATCCACCGGCATTCAGGCGATCCTCTGCCGGCCGGAGTTACTCGTCGAGATCGAGGCGATCGCCATGTTCCGCACGGAAGAGTCCGGTGAGAGCAAGGAGTAGCGGCCATGCTTAAGGGATGGTTGGTGGTTTGTGCAGGTTTGTTCATGCTATGCGCAACGCTCGCTTGCGCGGCGCAGGATGTGAAACACGTTTGCGAATGCGGCGCCCATCCGCCCGGCCCTCCCAAAGACCGTACGGTCGAGCCGTATGCAGGGGTGCCTGCGGACCTGCGTCCGTTCACCAAGTTCGAAAAACCTTACTACAAAAACTACATCACTCCAAATATCTATACCGGCGCGGGGCGCGACATTCCCCAGCCCAAGGGTCTCACCGAGGTCCGCATCGGTTTCGCTGCTCCGGTAGAGCCCAATCCCGAGGCGGTCTTCGGACAGCGAATGCTCCACGGCGCCCAACTCGCCGTCGAGGAGTGGAACGCCCGCGGCGGCTACGGCGGCATACCTTTTAAGCTGATGATCCACAACGACTACAACAATTGGCAGGCCAACGCGGTCTACGGCCCGGATCGGCCGACCGATAAAAGCATATGGGGATCGACGTCGGATATGGCCGTGAAGATGGCTTATGACGAGGAGGACTGGGCGATCTTCGGCTCCATCAGCTCCGAGACGACGCACATTATCTTGCGCGTGTCTCTGAAATCCGAGGTTCCCATTGTCAACTCCGCTTCCACCGACCCCACCATTCCAGAAACTTACATTCCCTGGTACTTCACCGACATCCAGGACGACCGCGTGCAGTGCCTCACGCTCGCACGGCGCATATACACCGAACTTGGCCTCAAGCGTGTGGCGATCCTGCGCGTGAGCAATCGCTACGGAAGGATGGGCGTAGGTAATTTCCGCAATGCCGCGATCCGATTGGGTCACCCGGTCGTCATCGAACAGGAGTACCTGCCCGGCGATACAGATTTCACGCGCGAATTGCATATCATCCGCGACTCGCGCGTCGATGGAGTCGTGCTATGGGCCGATGAAGGCGAGGCGGCCGGCATCCTGAAGCAAATGCGCGCGATGGGTATGAAGCAGCGCGTCTTCGGCGCCTACCGCACGCTGGGACCGGAATTGCTGGCTCAAGCCGGTACCGCTGCCGAGGGATTTGAAGCTGTTTTTCCTTACGACCCGACACGTAACGATCCTCGCTGGCTCGACTTCAACCGCCGCTTCGAGGCCCGCTTCCACGAGCCGCCGGAGCAGTTTGCCTCGCTGGCTTATGACGCCATGAATATGCTGCTGGACTCCATCTGCAAGGCTGGGCTGAACCGCGCGCGGATTCACGACGCGCTCGCAGACATCGAAGAGTATGACGGCGTGACCGGACACATGATCTTCGATCCCAACCAGAAGAATGTGGCTCCTATGTACCTGGGCACCGTCCACAATGGCGCCGTCGCCTACCGGCTTGCAACGATGGATAAGCCGCCCACAGCGCAACACCCTTCTGACGCGCCGGCGCCGTCCGCGGTGCCACAGACGCCCTACGCGCGCGTGGGCGAAGATGGAGTGTGTTACGTAGGCCCGCGAACCGCCAGTCTGCCGCCGGGACCGGTACGTGTGGTTCTGTTCGGGCCCAACGCGGCGGGGATCGCGCAGTCGCCGGAGATCCTGACGGCGCTGCGCGCCAAAGCGCCGAATGGAGAGCAATGGATCTTGCTGCCCGTGGAGAGCGGGCAGAACTGGGGCGCGGCGTCAACACAGCTGGTTCACGATCTGATGGACGAACATGCCCTGGCGATTGTGGCTCTGGATCGAGATGCCGGCCACTTGTCGGAGCAGCTTGCGTTAAAGTGCTTCGTCCCGGTGGTGGCGCTGAGCAACGACAAATCGCTCACCTCGGCCAATGTCCCCTGGATCTTCCGCATGCCGGCTACAACCACCCCGGCTACGGCGCTGCGGCTGCTGGAAGAGGCTTCGGACCGCAACGGCGCGAACCGGGGACAGATCCGGGATATTCTTGCTTCGGGCAAACCGATTCTTGGCGTTGCTTTCGAGCCCGGCGGCGAACCGCGCTCTGCGGTCTCCACGGCGCAGCCAGAGTAGTCTCCCGCCGAAAGGCGGATTCAGCCTCCCGCAGTGCGCCGCAGCCCGCCGCTCACCCCATTTCCTTTTCCATCTACCACAGGTCCCGGGACATTCGATTTTGCATTCAGGCCAACCCACTCATCGAGCCGACCGGTACCTGAACATGCCATTGGTTTAAAGGTCGGCGATTATCTGCTTGTCGAGATGCTGTATGAGCCTCCAATTGTCGACCAGTCACTCGGCTAGCAAGGCCATGCACTCTGAGAGCACTCTTACGTTGTCGCCACCCTCTCTTTCTCGCTCTCTCTCAGCGTATGAGAACTGAGTCTTTCTTTGCGTAGCTCGTGCCGCTTCATAAGCAGAAAGAAGACCGGAACCAAAATCAGAACGTGAATCGTCGATGTGATCATTCCGCCGACGATGGGTGCGGCGATCGGCTTCATCACATCGGAGCCGATGCCCGACTCCCAGAGGATGGGCGCAAGGCTGAGAATCACTGCGGTGACCGTCATCAACTTGGGGCGAAGCCGTTGGACTGCACCGGCGATGGTGGCCTGCACCAGGTCGGCCTCGGTCAGAGGCGTGTCTTGCTTCATTCGCTCCTCAAGCGCCTCATGCAGGTAGACCACCATCACCACGCCAGTTTCAACAGCGATGCCGAAGAGCGCAATGTAGCCGACCCACACAGCCACGCTGAAGTTGTATCCAAGCAGCCACTGCAACAAGAGCCCGCCTGACATGGCGTAGAACGTGGGGAAGATGAGCACCGCAGCCTCGGCAACTGATTTGAAGACCAGGTAGAGGAGCATAAAGATGACGAAGAAGACGATCGGCAAAATGATCATGAGCCGCTGCTTGGCCCGCATCTCGAATTCATACTCTCCCGCCCAGCGCCACGTGTAACCCACTGGAAGCGTCACTTTTTGCTGAAGCAGACGATTTGCCCGGTTGACGAAGCCGCCATAATCGCTCGTCTTCAGGTTGAGGTAAACGTAGCCGGTGAGCGAGCCGTCCTCATCGCGAATCATGGCGGGACCTCGCGAGTAGTAGACGCGGGCTACTTCACTCACGGGAATCTGCTCACCGGAGGGCGTTGAAATCAAAGCCTGCGAAAGGGTATTCGAGCTATCGCGAAAGTCATGCTGATAGCGGACCGCAATCGGAAACCGCTCGCGCCCTTCGATGTTCTCTGCAATGTCCATGCCGCCGATCTCGGAGGAAACAACGCGCTGCACGTCGGCAACGGTAAGGCCGTAGCGCGCGGCTGCAGGACGGTTCACATCCACGTTGAGATAAAAACCCTGAGACACGCGCTCGGCATAGACACTGCTCGTCTCGGGCATGGTAGAGAGCACCTGCTGCATCTGTGCACCGAGGTCCTGAATGCGCGTCAAGTCGTTGCCCTGAATCTTGATCCCAATCGCCGTTTTGATCCCGGTGAGCTCCATATCGAGACGGTTTTCAACCGGCATGGTCCACGCGTTCGTGAGACCGGGAAATTGCAGTTTGTCGTCCATCTCGCGGATGAGCTTGTCGTAGGTTATGCCAGGGCGCCATTGCTCTCGCGGCTTGAGCATGATGGTGGTGTCGTACATGTCGAGCGGGGCATTGTCTGTTGCGCTGTCGGAGCGGCCTACAGTTCCGAAGACTGTTGACACCTCTGGGAATGAGTGAATGATGCGGTCTTGCTGCTGCATGAGCGAGACGGCTTGCGTAATGGAGATTCCAGGCAGCGAACTCGGCATGTAGAGGGAAGATCCTTCGTAGAGCGCCGGCATGAACTGGCTGCCGAGTTTAAAGCAGAGCGGAATCGTTGCTGCGAGGAAAGCGAGGTTGAGCGCGACGACGATTTTCCAGTGACACAGGCACCAGCGCAGAACCGGGAGGTAGAGCGCCTGGCTGAGGCGGGCTGCGGGATTCTTCGATTCGGGCAACAGTTTGCCGCGCAGGAAGATCGGCAGGAGCGCGGGAACCAGGGTGATCGAAAGCAGCGAAGAGAAGATCAACGCGAGAGTTTTTGTCCACGCGAGTGGACGGAACATGCGGCCTTCCTGCGCTTCGAGCAGAAAGACAGGCAGGAACGATACGACAATGATGATGAGCGAGTAGAAGAGCGCGGGGCCGACCTGCTGCGCTGCGACGACAAGGACGCGGCGGCGTTCCGGGCCATCAAGTTCATGGTCGCCATTGCGCTCGGCTATATGGCGGTAGCCGTTTTCCACCATCACGATAGCCGCATCGATAAGCACACCGATGGCCAACGCCAGCCCGCCCAGCGACATGATGTTCGAACTGACCTGCAAATAGTACATAGGGATGAACGCGGCCAGAACCGCGATGGGCAGCGTGATGATGGGCACGAGGGCTGAGCGGAAGTGGAACAGGAAGAAGATGCTGACGAAGCTGACGATGATCGCTTCGATGATCAGGTCGCGTTTGAGGGTATGAATGGATTGGTTGATCAGCCAGGAGCGGTCATAGCCGGTGACGATTTCGACGCCGGGAGGCAATGAAGGACCAATCTCCCTGAGCTTGGCTTTTACGCCGTCGATGACATTGAGTGCATTCGTTCCATACCGCATGACCACAATGCCGCCGACAGTTTCGCCTTCTCCCTGCCAATCGGCTGCACCGCGCCGCGCGTCGGGGCCAAGGGTAACGGTGCCCAGGTCGCGTACCAGCACGGGTGTTCCATTCTTGTTCGCGACGGGAACATTTTCAAGATCCGCGACATTGCGCAGATAACCGAGGCCGCGAATCATGTACTCCGCACCGCCCATCTCGAGTACGTCGCCGCCGACTTCGTTGGTGCTCTGCCTTACGCGGTCGATCACGGTGGAAGCCGGAATGCCGTAGGAGAAGAGCTTTTGCGGATCGAGGTTGACCTGATACTGCCGCACGAATCCCCCAATGCTGGCCACTTCGGCCACTCCCGGAACCGTTTCAAGCTGGTAGCGCAGGAACCAGTCCTGCAAAGTGCGCAGATCGGCGAGGCTGTGCTGGTGCGAGCGGTCGACGATGGCGTATTCGTAGACCCAGCCGGCGCCGGTTGCATCCGGACCGATGACGGGATTCACCCCAGCCGGCAGACGGCCCGCGAGCTGTTGCATGTATTCGGAGACGCGGGACCGCGCCCAGTAAAGATCGGTGCTGTCATCGAAGATGACGAAGACGCAGGAGTCACCAAACATGGTTTGGGCGCGGACGTTTTTGACGTGAGGGGCGGAGAGAAGCGCCGTAACGATGGGGTAGGTAACTTGGTCTTCGACGACATCGGGTGGTTCGCCTGGCCAGTTTGTGTGGACGACGACCTGCACGTCGCTGATGTCCGGCAGGGCGTCGAGAGGCACGCGCCGGAGCGACCAGATGCCGGCAATCGTCAGCAGCATCGCGCCTGTGAAAACGAGGAACGGATTACGAGCGCACCATGCAATCGTTCGCGAGATCATCACATTCCTCCCGTGGCGTCGGCTGTGAGCTTTTGAGTCGCAATGACAGCGCCGGCGCGTTGAACGGTGACAGTCACTTGCCAAGTGCCTCCGGAGTCGAGTTCAAGAGGGCCTTCATAAATGCCTCGGCCTTTTGCAGCGAGTGACGCAGCTGCGCGTTCGGCTGCCATTCCCATCCCAGGCATGGCAGGCATGAAGAACGTGGCCGACACCTGGACTCCGTCCACTGGCTTTCCGCCGGCGCCAACAAGCTTGATGCGCACTGTGTTCTTGCCCTTCTGGAGGGTCGTAGGCTCGGTTGTCATTTCGATCTTGATCTGTTCGGGAGGGACACTAGATGATTGCGCCTGGGCGTATGCAGGATTTGCGCCTTGCTGCGGAGGGTTGAATGATCCGAGCGCTGCCTGAAGCTGTGCTTCGGAATCGACCAGGAAGTTCGCCGAGCTTACGACGCGGTCGCCCGGTTTTAGGCCTTTGACAACCACGATAGAGTCGTCTACCTGCAGACCGGTTTCAATCTCGCTCGGCTCAAGATTGCCGTCGCCGTGATCGATGAAGGCGATGGTTCGCGAGCCTGACTGAAAGACGGCGGATGCAGGAATCACGAGCTGCTTTCCAAGCGGGACGTTAATGCCAACGTTCACGTACATGCCAGGCTTGAGCACGACGCCGGGATTTCGGAAGACGAGGCGTACGCGCACGGTGCGCGTGGCAGGATCGACCTGGGGAAGAATCTGATCGACGCGGCCGTTAAATGCACGGCCCGGATACGCATCGACAGTTACTTGTGCCGGATCTCCGGGTCTCAGGCGGCCCACCGCGTCCTGAAAGACGTTGGCGTAGACCCACACGGTGGAGAGATCGGCGATGGTGTAGAGCTTGGTGTCAGGCTGCACGTATGCGTTGGGCAGCGCGTTACGCTCGATGGTGAATCCAGATGCAGGCGATTCGACCGCAATTTCTCGCTGAACTTTTCCGCTCTGATCCAACGAAGTGATTTCCAACGCCGGAACGCCGAACTGACGCAGGCGCTCTTCAGCGGCATCCAGCAACCAGCCGCCCTCCTGCGCAGCCATTCCGTGCGGGCTGGGAGCGAGTGCCTTCTGGTTCTGTTTGGCCAACAGGTACTCTTGTTCGGTGCTCACCAGGTCGGGGCTGTAGATCGTGAATAGACACTGCCCCTTCTTCACGTACTGGTAGGTTGCGTTTGCGTAGACGTTCTGAATCCATCCGGAAAAGCGTGTCTGAACATAGGAAAGACTCTGCTCGTCGATATCCACGTTGCCGGGAATTTCCAGCTTGTCGCTGAGGTTTTTCACCTGTGCGGCAGCGGTAGTTACGCCAATCTGCTGCAGGCGCTGCGGCGAAATCTGGAATGGAGCGAGCTGCGGCTCTGTGCCTGGAGGAACCGTGCCTTGTGGGCCGCTGGGCGCGTTTTGACCCATTGCCGCGTCCGAGGCTGCCGGGCCACGTGCTACGACCGGGTCGCCGGTCTCACCGGTAGGCATTGGATGGTTGCGATGCAGGAGCAGATAGCCAACTCCCGCTGCGAGTGCAACACATGCCGTCAGAGTCATAAAGAATGCTTGTCGATATAGGCGGTCGCTCATTGGTTTGTCTCCTGCGTTGCTGCATTTGGCTGTTGTACCGTCGGCTCTATTGGTGCACCGACGGCGAGTTCAAGATCAGACATACTTGTTGCAAAGTCGCCCATCGACTGAAACCACGCGAGGTTTACGTCGATGACCGTCATCTGACTGTCGATGAGGTCAAGAAGATCGGTCTGGTTGTTCTCGTAGGCGATGACTGCGGCATGAAGCGTGGCCTCGGCTTGCGGCTCAAGTGACTCGTGGTACATGCGCGCCAGGCGCTGCGCCGAACGAGCCTCGGCCAGTGCTTCGTCAATCTGCCCAAAGGCCGCATTGCGCATCGCGCCCACTTCGGCGTCCTGCTCTGTTACCTTCACTGCTGCCTCGTTCATTTCCGCGTCGTGCTTTTTGCGGTTGAGCCACGGCAGCGTCATTGAGCCCTCGAACATGTAGTTGTTGCGCGGGTCGGAGCCAGTGGGCATCAGCATGTATCCGCCGGCGACGCTGAAGTCGGGGACGTAGGCTTTGCCCGCGAGCAATTGCTCTTTACGGCTCCTGTCGGCCGCTGCCTGTGCTTCAAGTAAGTCTGGGCGCGACTGAAGCGAGAGTTGCTGCAATTGCTTTTCGGCCGGAAGATCCGTGCCGATTCCAAAGTCGCCCTGCACACGGATGGGAGTCGCCGGATCGCGGCCGAGCAGGGTGTTCATTCGGACGCGCGCAACCTCGGCGTCGCGCTCGAAACGGATAATGTGCTCCTCAAGGCGGGTCATCGCGAGCTGAGCTTTTAGCACATCCTGCTGCGGGACTTTGCCAACCGTGTACTTGATACGCGCTGCTTCAATGGCCTGGCGTGCGATGTCTACGTGCTGGTCGTGGATCCGCATCTCCTCCTGCGCCAGCAGAAGATCGAAAAACGCCTTGCGCACTTCGACGCGAACTCGCAGGCGCACAGACTCCAGTTCGTCCTTTGCTACGGTCACGTCCGATTGCGCGATGCTGGCCTGGAGAGGTCGCGTTCCCGGGCCCGGCAGCGACTGGCCCAACATCAGCATGTTCTGCGCTGCGTTCAGGTCCCAGGGCTTGCTGAGTGGGACCTGCCAGTTGCGCAGCATGAATTGCGGATCGTCCAGCTTGCCCGTAGTGGGCACATGCGCCTCAGCCATAGCGACTTTGCGCGCCGCGACGTGAATCTCAGGATTTTCGGCAAGGGCGATGCGTTCGATTTCGTCCAGAGTCAGCGTGGGCGTTAATTGCTCAGGGGATTTGGGTGCATCAACAATGGCGCTGAAGCCAGCCAGTGGGTCACTCGCTCCTTGAGCTTGCGCTTCGCTGCGGTCAGCAAAAACGGCAAATAAGCAAAGTACTGCGAATAGAGTTTTCATTCCTCCCTCGAATCCATCCTCCGGCTTATGAGGCCGGTTCATGACATGGACGCGTGTTCGTGAGCGCGCAAAGCACACTTCGATCACGAAACCTCAATCAGAAATCGAGGGGATGATCAGATTCGAAGGATGGTACTGGCGCCCGAAAGTGATCGCGGAGGTGGCGCCTTGGACGGACTTGGGCCTCGTCTCGTCGATAGGGAAAGGGCCGGAAGATCTATGGAAGCCAGCGTCTGCGACGAGCCCGTAGGAGTGCTGGTCACTGCGGCCCGGCCTGGCGGCAAGGCGGTATTGGAAGACTGCATCTGGCAGCAAGGATGAGCGGAGATCATTGCCGAATCGCAATCCATCATCCCCATCATCTTCATCGCCCGGCAGCATGGGTGGCCGGGCACAGCCGCCAGGCAGGCGAGTGCCGGAATCGCAGCCCACAGGGCCGCAACCGCCAGCATTAAAATCGCGCCTTTTCTGCCCATAGGCATAGTCTAAACCGAACCCTTGCATCCAGCATCTGCTGACAGCTTCCTATATGCCGTGATCTAGATCACAGTAAATCGGGCCACTTAGCTTGGTAACGGTAAACAATTCACACCCAACCAATCATCTGGACTCAGTTAGGACATGCAGAGCCAAATGCTCATCGGAACTTCAAAAGGCATCACAGACGGTCGATTTGAAACTCGGCGACTTGTCTTAAACCCAGGCGGCATTCTTATTGATGCGAAGACCAGCGAAGGTTTTTAACGGGTTCAGAGACTAAGCTAGTCGTATTTGTTCTTGCTTGGCCGACGGCCCTGGCAGTCGGAAAACCCTCGCATCATTCAGACGGAATCCTCGCCGGTCCCGGCTTTGGCCGTCGTCCTTGGCACTACGGTAGAAAGTACGCAAACGTGAACAATTTACGCGGCAACTGGGGTTTACAGGGGTCTTTTTGGCGAAAACCGCGCCGGAACTATTGTAGGTAAGCATTTTATGTTTCATACGAATACAAGTTTTCCCGCAACCTCCCGCTTTTGGCGTCGGCATTGCTCTTGTAAAGGACAAGCGCAAGGAAACCATCATCCTGGAGTGAATTTGAAAAACCGCGTGAAAGATAGGAGGTTTAGGGATGAAGACTGAAAAAGGCAGAAGCTTTACCTGGGGAAGTTGGCCTCGGACGGTATGCGCGTCGATCCTGATGTCATGTGCATTGATCCGAGCGTCAGAGTGTTATGAGCAAATCGCCGAGAGCAGGTTAGTGTGTTAGTCCATGAAAGGGCCCAACTGTGAGCACTCCTCAGGAACCGTATTACGAAGCGATGAATGTGGCGAGCGCACCTATCCGATTTGCAAAAAGCATGGCGCAAGCGGCTCTCATCATTCCGCTACTAATTGAAGCTGGAATCCTATACCCTATCTATCTCACCTGTACCGGGCAAGCGGTCACAGCGACATCACTGGTAATTTCCGGACTGACCGTTCTTGCTGTTTTCACCTTTTTCTATACCCCCTACTACTTCGTATTGGGTGGAGCAGCCTTTGCTGCTATATTCACGTTGGGTGTTCACTATCACGAGACCTTCATGTACGCCAGCAACTTCAGTCGATGGGGATATGCGTGGCTCATATTTGGGTTCCTTACCCTGGGTATCCTGCAAAAGTTCATCCGGAATCAATTGTTTTGATAAGTTAAAGCATCTCCAACCGCAAGCCAGCCGAACCCATCAGCGTTTGCACCGTCGTTCTACCAATCGACCAACTTCGCCCCAAAATTAATCCGGCCGATAGCAGTCCGTGCTGGATTCAATCAAGATCGATAAACGAAGCTGAGGGAGCGGATGAGCTGTCTTTGCAGGATCGGCTTCTTTTGCTCTCCGGGGCGCGCTAGCTTTGAACTTATGCAGAAGGCGGCGATGGCATTGGCGAACATCCATGGGTCTATGTGATCTTTCTTCTCGCCACGGGAATGATCTCGCTGATCATTCCGGTATTTTCAAGGCACCCCATTGTTGGTTATCACTACATTGCCATCGCAACAGTCCTCACCGGCGTGGTGGGCTTCGCCGTCTGGCTCCATCACATGTTTACGGTGGGCATGTCGGACATCGCCATGGGCATCTTCTCCGCCGGCAGCAATCCTCACTGGAATCTTCATCGCCCTCTTCTTCAATGGCAGTAAAGGAGACGTGATTTATGAAGGCTCTTACCGTCCCCTCGATGGCGTGCACATGTCGGCGGCCTTCCGGTCCCTGCTCCACATCAGCTTCGATATTCCCGGCGGCCTGTTAATGCGACAGATGCATCACTGGGCCGCCGACATCTTCATCGGCGCCATCGTGGCGCACCTGGCCCGCCTTTATTTCACCGCGGCATATCGAAAACCGCGCGAGATCAACTGGATTATCGGGCTCACCCTGCTGATTCTGGCCCTGGCCAACGGCTTCTTTGGATACTCATTGGGCGACGACATGCTTTCCGGCGCGGGGATGCGCATCGGCTATGCCATCCTTCTCTCCGTTCCCTTTATCGGACCGTATCTCGCGTTTCTCGTCTTTGGCGGCGTCGTTCCCACCGAGGCCGCCATCCTCCGGATGTACGCCTTGCACATCTTCGTCGTGCCGGCTTTGGATTCACGCCGTCGCCAAATGTGGGAGCCGAGGAAGCCTGATGGCTTTTGTTTCGCGGCGGGATTTATGCCGCGGCCGTGAAAATCGGAACTCATCCCTCGATGGTCCTGGCGTCCGCATTCCATGTAGCCGCATTGCGATGAAAGTACGAGTAGTTTGCCATGTGACAAGCGATGGCCGCGTGGTTGCCGAAGACCTCGTTTTCCGCCACCGGCTCGCGCGTCTCGACAGCGCGAAAGAAGCTCGCGAGGTGGTCCGCGGTGTCGTCGTAGCCCGGCGGCGCCGAGTACGTCTCCACCTCGGCCAGAGCGGCCGGCGGCGCCGGATGCGCCGCATTCCAATCGTCCAGATACTGCTTCTTGGCCGCCGCAGTCCATCCATTCAGTGCATAGCCTTCCGGCTGCGGCCGCGTATCCTGCGGCGCCACTGACAGCGTGTTGCCGTTCATGGTCATCGTGGCTTCCTTGCCGTAGAAGATGATCGGCTCGCCTGCCGCATTGTTCTGGTTGCAGTGCAGGTTCACGGTCGCGCCGTCGTATTCGTAAAGCGTCGCCAGCAGGTCCGGGAAATCGCGCCCATCCTTGAAACAGGTCAGACTGCCGCTGGATTGCGCCCGCTTCGGCGCCGCGTTGATTCCGCTTACGTACTGGATCCCCGACAACAAGTGCACATACAAATCGCCCGCTACGCCCTCGCCGTAATCGGCAAAGCACCGCCAGCGGAAGAACCGCACTGCGTCGAAGGGACGCTGGGGCGCGTCACGCAAGAACGCTTTCCAGTCGATCGTCTGCTCGCTCGCATCCGGCGGAATCGGGTAAACCCATGCTCCCGACGGCGAATTGCGGTCGGAATGGCCTTCGATATAGGTCACTTCACCCAGCCTGCCCGACGCGAAAATCTCCCGCGCCTTCTTATATACAATGTTGCTCACTCGCTGGCTGCCCACCTGGAAGACGCGCTTGTTTGCCCTCACGGCTTCCACCATGGCGAATCCGTCGGCCACGTTGTGCGACATCGGCTTCTCGCAATAAACATCTTTGCCGGCGGCCAGACAATCAATGACAATGGCCCTGTGCAAATGGTCTGAGACCGCCACAATTACCGCATCGACATCCTTGCGTTCGAGCAACGGGCGATAATCGCCGGTGGTTGGCACGTCGGCGCCGTAGGCTTCGAGGCCCGCCTTTCGGTGCATTTCGTAAAGATCCGCCGTGGCCACCAGCTCTCCCATCGGCACCTTGCGCGCCGAGCGGAGCAGATCGCAGCCGCGAATTCCGCTCCCGATGGAAACAAAGCGAATCTTTCGTCCGCCCGTTGGCGTTTGGCCGGCCAGCGCCGGCGGATCCAGCAGCATGGCCTTGGTTGCCGCGCCCGCAACGGCCGCAGCCCCGCCCAGACGCACAAAATCCCGCCTCGTATATATTGGCGTTTTCATGTTTGCCCTCAAAGCGAACACAATTCTATTGTTCGGCCTGGCTTCTGTCCATAAGTCGAAGCTAAAGAGTCAGGGCCATCGCACTTGGAAAGGCGCGCCGGCAGGGTTGATTTCAGATTCATACGTACCCCCCCGGGGGGGTGCGTGAGATTCTTCCATTAAGCTCCTTGTTTTCTGATGGTTGAATGCGTTTTTGGGTGTGGTATATGTGCGTTTTCAGGCGTTTTAGAGCGACTTTCTTGCGCTTTTTTGCGCCTGCCGGCCCCGGATTCTCCGGCAGCCACGAGTGCCTGAGAACGTTTCTTCACAGCATAGCGGAAGGGCGAAATTAACCCGCAACGAAGAGCGAAAATATATTTCCCGCCGAATGAGCGCGATGCGGCAGATTTGGGCTTTTGAAGGGCTTGACAAGAGGGCGAAGAAGAGGAGTCCTTCAAGAGGATTGCCGGTTCTTTGAAGTGCGATTGCCCCGGCTCAAGGGTGGTGAATCGCCGGCGTCGATTTCTCCTGACCCCACGCGATGCGCGCATCCGATGTGCAGCCGGCCGGTAATCCGCCTCCGCACGAATCTCGGCGCATAGCCGGGGCCACGGCCCGCGCGTATTGAGGAACGCTCGCTCAACAAAAGAGCGAAGCGCCAGTGCGCTTCGCTCTTACGTTCAAACCCAATCCGTCTGTCAATACAGCCGGAAGTTCACTTCCACGGTGACCATGACCGGAACCGGTGTTGTGCCATTCTTCATAGCGGGCTTGAACTTGTATTTGCGGACGGCTTCGAGAGCCTTTTCATCCAGGCCCATGCCCAGCGGCCGGATCACGCGCGGGTTCTGGGGATTGCCCTGCGCGTCCACGATCATGGAGATAAGGCAGACGCCCTGATACTTGGCGCGGCGGGCTTCGTCAGAGAATTCCGCTTCGGGCTGGAAGATGGGGATGGGCGCGGAGATGCCGCCGCCTACATGATAGTAGCCGCCGCCGGCGTTGCCGCCGTAGCCCGGTCCGTAGCCGTTACCTGTGCCGGAACCCAGGCCGCCCTCGCTGCCAGACCCCATGCCGCCGTTGCTCCCGGAGCCTTGCGAGAGCACCACGCTGGGTCCGTTCTTCATGCCGATCAGGGGCATGTTCGGATTGTCCGGTAGTTGAATGTTTTTCTGGACGTCAATGGCCGCGGGCATGGGAATCTTGGGTTTGTCAAAGACCTGCGGCTGGGGTGGAACGACCGGCTGCTGTTCGATCTTGGGCAGCTTGCCCTTGCTGGCCTCGATAATGCTGTGATTGCCGCCACCACCACCGCCTCCGGCCAAGTCCTTCATTGCCGGTGCTTTGTACGCTCCCACATCGATCGCGGTCAGGGTGGTGGGTTGCTCGATTTTCTGGATCACCTGCCTGCCCACAAAAACGAGCAGCACCACGAGAATGGCCCCGTTGACCGTGGTCGAAATCCCGATGGCCCATGGATTCCGCCTTACCGCCATGCGGTCTGGGACCGGGATAGGGGTCGAGGTCAGCTCCAGGGGTGGGAGCTTGAGGGGGAAAAACACGTCCCGGATGCTCTCCCAGAGCCCGGTCCAGATGGGCTTTTCCTCGAACGCCTTGCCAAGGAACGCGTCCAATTCGTGCCCGGTCATGGCCGCCACGCCCTGGGAGTCAGAATCAACCTGCGTCAGGATATCGTTTGGCATAGCTATTACTGGCTCGTTTTCCTTCGCTTGCCCGTGCGGGGGCCGTTCCGGACCACCGGGCGTGCCTGAAATCGGGGCTGAAATCAGGTCCTCCGCCGAGTTTAGGGTCTTTGCCCCATTATGCTTGACGGAGCCCGCGCTTGTCTCGACGAAATTACCCTGATCATCTGGAGTCCCAGTCTCCAAAGAGTCATAGCTCGGCTTGTTGAGCGCTCCCATAAACAATAGACGACACTCCTACGTTGTTGTTACCAAAAAATGTTGGCCCACCGTTTAGACTGAAAGATGAACGATTTTTGACGATTTCACGGAGCCAAGATGCCCTCAGCGCCGGAGCTTAAGGCGACCCTTTCCCTGCCCCAGACCGGCTTTCCGATGAAGGCCAATCTGCCTCAGAACGAGCCGCGACGGCTGGCCCGCTGGGCCCAGATGCGCCTTTACGAGGAAATCCGGAAGACCAGCCATGGACGCCCGCCTTTCCTGCTGCACGACGGCCCGCCCTACGCCAACGGACCCATCCACCTGGGGCACGCCCTCAACAAGGGGCTGAAGGATTTTGTCGTCAAATCCAAGACGATGGCCGGGTTCGATGCTCCGTACGTGCCCGGCTATGACTGCCACGGCCTTCCGATTGAGATCAAGGTGGACGAAAAGCTCGGCCACAAAAAGCTAGAGATGCCGGCTCCCGCAGTATTGGATGCATGCCGGGCCTATGCGCAGAAGTATGTGGATCTGCAGACCTCGCAATTTGAGCGGATCGGGTGTTTCGGGCGCTGGGACGCGCCCTACAAGACCATGTCGCGCGCGTACGAGGCGCGGACGCTGGAGGCGTTTTACGGATTCCTGGAAAAGGGGTTCGTCTATCGTGGATTGAAGCCGGTTTACTGGTGTATCCACGACCGCACGGCGCTGGCCGAGGCCGAGGTGGAGTACGAGCAGCACATCAGCCCATCGGTGTACGTGCGCTACCGGCTGACTTCGGATCCGGCGGCGATTGCGCGGGCGTTGGCCGGTTGCGAGGTCTATACCATCATCTGGACCACAACGCCGTGGACGCTGCCCGCGTCGCTGGCAGTCGCGTTCCACCCGGATTTCGAGTACGTAGCGCTCGAAAATGCCGACGGCAAAATCTATATCGTTGCAGAAGCGCTTGCCGCTGCCGTAAAAGCGGCGTGCAAGTTTCCGGATGCGCGGGAGATCGCGCGGTTCAAGGGCGCGGTGCTCGATCGGGTGACATTCAAGCATCCCTTCCTGGAGCGCAGCATCCTGGGCGTGCTGGCTACTTACGTGACCGCCGACACGGGCACCGGCGCGGTCCACACCGCGCCCAGCCATGGCGCGGACGACTTTTACACCGGCCAGAAGTACGGGCTCGATCCCACCTGCCGCGTGGATGCGGGCGGGCATATTCAGGTCGATCCCGCGGCCTGGCCGTTTGCCGCGCCGCCGGCCTTCGACGGCAAGAAGGTGTGGGCGGCGAATCCCATTATCGTGGCCATGCTCGAAGAGAACGGAGCGCTGATGGGCGGCGGACAGCTGGAACACTCGTACCCGCACTGCTGGCGCTGCCATCATCCGGTGATCTTCCGCGCCACGGAGCAATGGTTTATCTCGCTTGAAACTGAGATGAAACGCGGCGACGGCTCGGAGACGACCTTCCGGCGGCTTTCCATCGAGGAGATCGACAAGGTGGTTTGGGACCCGGCGTGGGGCAAGGAGCGGATCACCAATATGATTGCGACGCGGCCGGACTGGTGCATCAGCCGGCAGCGCATCTGGGGCGTACCCATCGCCGTGTTCCTGTGCGAGGGGTGCAATGAGCCGATCGTCGACGCCGGCCTCAACCGCAAGATTGTCGATCTGTTCGAGCGCGAGGGCGCGGAGGCGTGGCATACGAGCGATGCGGCCGCGCTGCTGCCTGGGGGCGCGATATGCGCGCACTGCGGCGGTGCGAGCTTCCGCAAGGAAACCGACATCCTCGACGTCTGGTTCGATTCCGGCGTGAGCTGGCTGGCGGTGTGCGAATCGGATACGGATCTTGCGCCCATTTACAAAGCTTTCCAGAACCAAAGCGTGGCGCAGCACCATGGCCCGGAAGTCTTGTATCTCGAGGGAGGGGACCAGCATCGCGGCTGGTTCCACTCTTCCCTGCTGACTTCGGTGGCACTGCGCGGGCGCGCGCCATACTCGCACGTGGCCACGGCCGGCTGGACGCTCGACGAGCTGGGCCGCGCCATGTCGAAATCGCTGGGCAACGGCGTCGATCCCGTGGACATCGCCAGCCGCATGGGCGGCGAGATCGTGCGGCTGTGGGTGGCGTCGGTCGATTTCCGCGAAGACATGGCAGCCAGCGAAAACCTGATGGCGCGCTGCGCCGAGCTCTACCGCAAACTGCGCAACACGTTCCGGTTCCTGCTCGGCAACTTGCACGGCTTCAATCCCGCGACCGACAGGGTAAAAGAGAGCGAGGTGCTGCCACTGGACCGGTACATGCTGGCGCGCACTCGCGACCTGACGGAGAGGATTCTGAGCTGGTACGAGGGGTTCGAATTTCATCGCGTGTACCAGGCGGCGAACGAGTTTGCCACGGTAGACTTGAGCGCGTTTTATCTCGACGTGCTCAAGGATCGCATGTATACCTTTGCGCCGGCCAGCCAGGCGCGGCGCTCGGCGCAGACGGTGCTGTGGCAGATCACCGAAACGCTGGTGCGGCTGCTGGCGCCGATTCTCAGCTTCACTGCCGACGAGGTTTGGGAGTATTTGCCCGCCGTGGAGGGCCGGCCGGCGAGCGTGCACCTGGCTCTGTTTCCCAAACCCGAGGAGATTTTCTCCGAGAATCCGGCGAAGTTGCTGGAAGAATGGAAGCGGCTGTTTGCGGTACGCGACGAAGTCTTTGCCGAAATCGAAACCGAGCGCAAGCAGGGCAAGATTGGCAAGGGACTGGACGCCAAGGTTGAAATCTTTGCGGCTCCTGAAGACGCTTCGCTTCTCAGCTCGCTCTCGAGCGATGCGCTGGCGGAATTCTTCAATGTCTCGGCGGTGGAAGTGCGCGGCACAGGCCCGGCAGCCGAGGGCGGCGCAGCGATAAAGCTGCGCGCTCAAGCCACGACAGCGCCGGGGACAAAATGCAACCGCTGCTGGCGCTATACAGAGGACACGAATTGGTACGGCGGGTGGCAAAACGTGTGCGCGCGCTGCCGATCGGCGCTGGTGGAAATGGGGATTGAGCCGCCACAAATCGCGGAGGCCACTCCGTGAGCTGGCCCGCACCGCGCCGTTTGCCGTGGCTTCTGCCGATCTCCGCCGCTGTGATTGCCGCCGACCGGTTCACCAAGGACTGGGTCAGCGCGCACATCCGCATCGGCAGCGCCATCCCGGTCATCGACCACGTCCTGCGCATCACGCACTGGACCAACGAAGGCGCGGCCTTTTCGCTCTTCGCCAACTCGGCTTCGCCGCACGCGGTCCGTGTCGGGCTCATCGTGTTTACGCTGATCGCCGCCCTGGCCGTGCTGGTGGGCCTGATCCGGCTCGGCAATCGCATCACGCCGACCACTGTGGCGCTGGCGCTCATCTTTGGCGGCGCGTTGGGCAACGTCCACGACCGCATCGTCTATGGCTCGGTGGTGGATTTTATCGAGGTGCACATCGTGACGTACCATTGGCCGGATTTCAACATCGCCGACTCGTCGATTGTCGTCGGAGCGTGCCTGCTGTTTCTAGATTCGCTGCTGCCGCATAGGAAGAGCGCGCCGTAAGAAGCGCCCAGGCGCCGATGCGCCTACAATATTCAGGTCGGAAGACGCGGCCGGCACAGTATCCTTATGGGGGCCCCATCCGGCATTCTACTCAAAGCGTCACGCGAGCTGTTGCCCGATAAACCTGATCGATCCGGGAGGAATCCATGCATATCTGCTTTTGCTCTCTCTTTGCGCGCCGCGCATTTTGCGCGGCCATCGTGATTGCCTGCGTGTCTCTCATTCCGATCAGCCCCGCCGGCGCGCAACGGTTGCCCACCAACGTCATCCCTACCCACTACACCCTCAAGCTCGCGCCCGATCTCAAAACTGCCACGTTTACGGGCAGCGAGAAGATCGACGTCAATATCAAAGAGCCCACCACCTCCATCACTCTGAATGCGGCCGAGATCAAATTCGAATCGGTGGCCATTTATCCCAATGGCGCGCGCGAGACAGGGACGGTTTCGCTGGATCCGGACAAGCAGCAGGCCACGCTGACATTCCCGAAGACCATCCCCGCCGGCAGCGCCACCATCGAGATTCATTTCACGGGCATTCTCAACAACGAATTGCGCGGCTTCTATCTCTCCAAGACTGCCCGCCGCGACTATGCGGTCACGCAGTTCGAGCCCACAGACGCGCGGCGCGCCTTTCCGTGCTTTGACGAGCCGGCCTTCAAGGCGAGGTTTTCCGTGATTCTGGTGGTGGATCAACACGATACGGCCATATCGAACGGCCAGATCGTGGCCGACACGCCCGGCCCCGGCGAAAACAAACACACGCTTGAATTCAGCGAGACGCCGCGGATGTCAACTTACCTGGTCGCGTTCCTGGTGGGCGACTTCGAGTGCACGGGCGGGACCTCGGACGGCATTTCGATCCGCGCCTGCGCCACGCCGGATCAGGTCAAATACACGCCTTACGCGCTCAACGTGGCCAAGTGGGCCCTTCATTACTACGACAATTATTTTCAAATTCCCTACCCGCTCAAGAAGCTGGATTTGATCGCCATTCCCGATTTCGAGGCGGGAGCAATGGAAAACTTCGGCTGCATTACGTTTCGTGAAACGGCCATGCTGCTCGATCCCAAAACCGCTTCGATCGGCGATCAGGAAAATGTAACCGTGGATATTACGCACGAGATGGCGCACCAGTGGTTCGGCGACATGGTGACCATGGAGTGGTGGAACAACATCTGGCTCAACGAAGGCTTCGCGACTTGGATGGAGAACAAGGCAACGGGAGCGATGCACCCGGAGTGGCACATGCCGCAGATGGTAGCGGCAGACGAGCAGAGCGTCCTGAATCTGGACGCGCAGCCGACTACGCATCCCATCCGCGCGCCCCTCGCCAACACGCCCGACGAGATCAATCAGCTCTTCGACGGCATCAGCTATGGCAAGGCCAGCGACGTGCTGCTGACGGTGGAGAACTACCTGGGCGAAGAGATGTTCCGCAAGGGCGTTCATGCGTATCTTGAGGCACACAAATTCGCCAACGCCACGGCGCAGGATTTCTGGAACGCGCAGACAGCCACAAGCGGCAAACCCGTCGACAAGATCATGGAGTCGCTGGTCGTCCAGCCGGGCGAGCCGATACTGACCTTTGGCGCCCCTTCCAATGGACAGGTTTCGGTGGATCAGAAGCGATTCTTTCTCGATCCTGGCGATCATGCCGATGCTAACGAGAAGTGGACGCTGCCGGTGTGCTTTGCCACCGGTAACGGCAGCCAGGATTGCGAGGTGCTGACACCGGATACGACGCGGCTGAAAGTACCGGCCGGCGGGCTGCTCTTCGCCAATGCGGGCGGCAAGGGCTACTACCGCAGCGCCTACCAGCCCGCGCAGTACAAGGCGCTGGTGGGCGCGGCCGAACCCGGGCTTACGCCCGCTGAGCGCATCAGCCTTACCGGCGACGAGTGGGCGCGGGTGCATGCCGATCAAGCCCCGGTTGGCGACTACCTGGACCTGGTGACGGCGCTCAAAGACGATGAGGATGCGGAGGTGATTTCCAACGCGACCGCTCCCATAAGCACCATTTATCAGGATGTGGCCTCAAACAGCCAGGAGCGAGCGGAGCTGGCCGCATGGGTGCGACGGACGTTCGCGCCGGCGTACGCGAAGCTTGGTCCTTCGTTGCCCGGTGCGCCTCCCAACCAGCAGGAGCTGCGTTCGCACCTCTTCGGCCTGCTGGGGTACATGGGCGAAGATCCAGCCGTGCTGGCGCAGGCCCGCGAGCTTGCCAACCAGTATTTGCGGAATCGGGAATCAGTGAATCCCACACTGGCCCAGACCGCGCTTGCCGTTGCGGCCGAAAAGGGCAACGCGGAGCTTTTCGACAACCTCCAGAGCGCCTACGAAACTTCAACCGACCCGGAGTTCAAGGACACTTCGCTGCGGCTGCTGGCAGAGTTCGAGAATCCCTCGCTCGAAGAACGCGCGCTCAACTTCGCGGTGTCGGGGAAGGTCCGCAATCAGGATGCCGCCATTCAGCTTGCCATCGCATTGCAGGTTCCGGAGACCCGGGAGGAAGCGTGGAAGTTCATCAAAAGCCACTGGGAGCAGGTGCATGCAGAGCTGACTCCGGAGATGGGCGAGATTCTGGTGGGATCGACGGGCGCCTTCTGCTCCGCGGCGGCGCGTGACGACGTGCAGAGCTTCTTCGCAGTCCATCCCGTGGCGGCAGCCAGCATCTCTCTCAAGCACGCCATCGAGCGCATCGACGGATGCATCGCGCTGCGGTCGAGCCAGGAGCCGAATTTGCAGAAGTGGCTGGCGGCGCAGCCGGGAGATTAATGCCTGAACCTACACCAAAACAGTCGCGAAAGCGACTGTCATCCTGAGGCGAAGCCGAAGGATCTGCGGTTGTTCTTCGTCACATCTTGTTCCGGCGTCTCAGTGTACGATGGGGCCGATGCATGAGGTCTCCTAACTGCGATCGCCTCGTCTGGTTTGAGAGCCACCAGGATGTGCAAACTGCCATCGCTCGGGAGAAGAGCTGAAAGGTTGGAGACGAGCCCGAAAAATCGCACTGATCGAATCAGTGAATCCGACGTGGGCCGACCTCAGCCGGGACTGGTACGACGTAGAGCCCGCCGACTACCGCAGAGCGCTCGACCGAATGAACTCATGAAAGACAGCCGCAGATCCTTCGGCTTCGCCTCAGGATGACAGCGTGTGGTGGGTGGGAGCATGGATTTGGCCTTCCGCTCCGCTTCGTCCACATGCGATCCTCCCCATCCGCCGGAGATTCCGAGCCGGCAAGAGCCGGATGATGATCACTCAGGCGGGATGGCGCGTCATGATTGGAGGGATTCTCCGGAGCTACGGCTCGGTAGCCTGAGCGGTCTGGCGCGGGCGTTGCGAGGGGAAATAGCCCGTGCGAGTGCGGACTTCCAGCTTGCCCATTCCTTTGGCTTTGGCGATGACCTCGACGCGCCTGAATCCGGGTACTGTCATGGGCTTGGACGACCGGTAGCCGAGAGTGTACTGGGTGCGGATATCGCGCGCCGCCTCTGCCGCCACCTGATCTACCTGCTCCACGTTCTTGGGAAAAAACGCCATGCCACCGGTCTCGCTGGAGAGCAGTTCCAGAGCCTGGCGCGCGCGCCGCACTTCGCCCCGGTCCATCTCATCGCCGAAGAGCAAGCCGATGGAGTAGATGGTCGGGCCGGAAAGCTCCTGGACACGGCGGATGGTCTGTTCCAGGTTCAAGCTGGAAGCATTGTCCTCGCCGTCGGTGATTACGATCAGAACCTGCTTGGGACGCTTGGCGTCGGCGGCCAGCTTATCGGCCGAGGCCGCCACCGCATCGTAGAGCGCCGTGCCGCCGCGGGAATCGATGTGGGAAAGCCCGTCGCGCAGCTTGTTGATATTAGAAGTGAAATCCTGATCGATGAATGCCTCGTCGGAGAAGTTCACCACGAAGGCTTCGTCGCCGGGATTGGAGGCTTCGACCAGATCAAGGGCCGCCTTGTTGACCGCCGGCCGCTTCCTGTACATGGATCCGGAATTGTCGATGATGAGGCCCATGGAAACCGGAAGATCGGTGTGCTGGAAGCTGAGGATGTTCTGCTTGACGCCATCCTCGTAGACTTCAAAGTCGTCCTTGGTCAGGTTCTGGACCAACTGCGAGCCGCTGACCACGGTGGCATTGAGCACCACTTCTTCGACATTGGTTTTGAGCACGAAGCCCTGGACGCCCTGCTTTTGCAAAGGAACGTTGGGGGCCGGCTGTGCGGCATCGGGCGACCGCACCGGGTCGGTATCGACGGTAAGCGATGGCGCCGCCTGGCCCGGCGCAGCGGATTGTTGCGGCAACGCGGTTGCCCGCAGCAGCGGCGTCGCCGACAGTAAGAGTAGCGCTGCACCGGTAGAAAGCCTGAATCTATTGAAGAGGCGCATAGTAACCAGTACGTGCATAAACAGTCAGCGGGGGCAGCCCAGGCGGCGGATTTACCTTTACTTTTACTTTACGCCATTTGCCGTCGCGGGCCAGGTCGCTGGGCCGGTAGCCAATCACATATTGGTTGCGCAATTCGGTGGAGATTTTCTCGGCGATATCGCTCAGCTCGTCGATATCGTCCACCTGGAACATGCGGCCGCCGCTCTCTTCGCAGATGGTTTCGAGCAACTGCGGTCCCATGCGCTCTTCAGGGGTGGGAGCATAGGGGTCGAAGATGCCCATGGCATAAATCTGCACGTTGGACTCGCGGACCTTGGCGCGCAGTTCCCCTTCGGTAAAGCGCGAGCGGTTATCGCCGCCGTCGGAAACGATCAGCAGCGCCTTG
This sequence comes from Acidobacteriaceae bacterium, assembly GCA_030037545.1. GTDB lineage: Bacteria > Acidobacteriota > Terriglobia > Terriglobales > Acidobacteriaceae > Telmatobacter. Next base: position 73,273 of record JASHRF010000010.1, read on the forward strand.
CGCTCGTGCCTGGCTTCCCTCATTTTCACAAGGCCATAGTAGATGGCGTCGAGCAGCGCGGTGCGGTGGCCGGCGTGCACCGTGGCCAGCCGCGCCCCGATTTCATCCACCGAGCTGGTAAAGTCCTCGATCAGTTCCGGACGGTCGTTGAACCCGATGACAAAATACTCATCCTGAGGGTTGGAGGTCTTGATGAACTGCAGAATCGACTCCTTGGCGCGTACCAGCTTGGACGACATGGATCCGGAAAGGTCAAGAATGATGCCGATGGAGACGGGCGCGTCTTCGCAGGCAAAGCTGGTGATCTTCTGCTGTCCATTGTTCTCAAAGACCTGGAAATCCTCCTGTTCGAGGCCGGTGACCAGGCGGTTCATGGGATCGGTGACCGTTACCGGAACCAGCACCAGGTCCGCATTCATGCGGATGAACGATCCAGGATGCAGGCGGAGGGCGTCTGCGCCGGTGTCCGGAGGCGCTTCCGCGTCCTTCGGCTCCGTGGCGGGCGCAGTGGTAGTGCCGGGCGGATTGACATGGACCTGGTTCAGCTGGTCCTGAGCGGAGGCTTGCGTTGCGGCCGCAAACAGCGCCAGCACGCAAATCCACAGGAGCACAAGAAGCGAACGCCCGTGTCCGCCTCCTGGGGGCCCGACGCGCTGGAGGGGAAGGTTCGTCATGACGCTGCACCCTGAGGTTGAAGGCGATAGTACCACGAACGGCGCACCTTCGGCACACCTCGGAACCCTGTCTGGAACCCCCGCATACCGGGTTTGCCCGGCCTGTTGCCCAGCGAGCGTTGGGATACAATCGACCCTGAGCGGTTATTCGGTCGGCCATGCGTGAAAGCCACTGTGCCGCCTTTACTTTCCAGGGCGGGATTCAACGAACAAGCCCGCTGGGAAACTGAAATTGGGAAAAATCGCATACAAGGCGCCGGCCTCATCTTGATCGGAGCTTAAACCGGAGCCAAATTCGCTGCATCGGAGAGCAAGACCGCCTTCATGGCCCGCATCTATCCGTTTCTCGCCTGGCGCTATCATCCTTCCGCTGTCCGCCTGGATGACGTGGTCACCCAGCCTTACGACAAAATCTCTCCGGCCATGCAGCAGGCTTACTACCAGCGAAGCCCTTATAACCTGGTCCGGATCATCCTCGGCCTGCCTGAACTCTTTGACGCGGAAAAGGGAGAAAGCGTATATACCCGCGCAGCCCGGGATTTCAGGGCCTGGCGCGAGCAGGGCGTGCTGGTTCAGGAGGTTGAGCCGTGCATCTTTGCCTATGCCCAGCGCTTCACGGTCCCGGGAACTGCGATCGTCAAGGAGCGCCGCGGTTTCATTGCCCTGGGCAAGCTGCAGGAGTACTCAGAACAGGTGGTTTTCCGTCACGAGCAGACGCTTTCCAAACCCAAAAGCGACCGGCTTAACCTGCTAAGAGCCACACGCGCGCATTTTGGCCAGATTTTCATGCTCTATTCCGATCCGGCGGGCAGCGTGGATAAGATTCTTTTCGAGTCCAGCGGCCCGGCGGATGCCGAAGTGACCGATGAATATGGCGTTCTGCACCGGCTTTGGCGAGTGAACGATCCTGCGACTCTCCGCCTGCTCACTTCGGCCATGGCGGACAAGAAGCTGATCATTGCCGACGGCCACCATCGCTACGAGACGGCGCTGAATTACTCGCGCCCATACGCGGTTGAATATGCGGCCAGAAATGGTTCGGAAATCCCGGGCAAAGGCGAATACAGCGCCGGATATCTGGCGAAACCGGCATTTCCCGAGGCTGCAGCCATGATGACCTTCGTCAATATGGATTCCGACGGGCTTGTCATCCTGCCTACACATAGAGTGGTTCATGGGCTCGATGATTTCGACGCGGCAGCGTTTGCGGGCTCCGCGGGGGAATTCTTTACCGTTAAGAAATTACCGGTGTCGGATGCAGCGGCCTGCATGGAGACGTTGACGGCGCAAAAGGGGACCGCATTTGTGGCTGTCAGTCGAACCGGCGCCTTCCTGCTTCATGCAAGACCCAACGCCGTAGCCGCCGCTCTGGCCGGGATTCCAGAGCGCCAGCACAAATTGGACCTGACGCAGCTTCACGCGCTCCTTCTGGACCGGGTGTTGGGGCTCGATGCCGAGAAGGTTCGCGAGCAGACCAATCTCCGCTACCTGCGCGACGCCGGGGAGGCCGTCGACCAGGTGCAACGAGGTGAAGCCGACTTGGTCTTCCTCACCAATCCGGTCACCATGGATCAGCTTCGCGAAGTGGCGTTCGCGGGGGAAGTGATGCCGCAGAAATCCACCGATTTTTATCCCAAGCTCCTCAGCGGCCTGGCCATTTATGCGCTGGAGTAGGCTGGGGGCGGTGCTAGCTGCAGTGATCCCCGCTGTGGCGCTCGCGCAGTCTCCGCCCGCTCCCGGTTCCCGCTTTGTGGTGGTGCTGGATGCGGCCCATGGAGGCGACGATGCCGGGGCAAAACTGCTGGGCCCGGATGGCAGCGCCGAGCTGGAAAAGGACTATACGCTGGCGCTCAGCGTGCGGCTGCGCTCGTTGCTGGCGGCTCGCGGCATCAGCGTGGTGACGACCCGCGAATCCGACGTTACACTCGACGCGCAGCGCCGCGCCGAGATTGCGAACCATGCCGGCGCGCAGGCCTGTCTTTCGCTGCACGCAGCCATGAGCGGCTCCGGCGTTCATCTGTTTATCTCCTCGCTGTCTCCAGCCCAGCACGCCACCTTCGTTCCCTGGAAGACAGCGCAGGCCGCGTGGACGCCGCGCAGCATCGCGCTGGCCGGCATGCTCAACTCCGCCCTGGCGCATTCGGGGTTGAAGGTTACGATTGGCCGTACCGCACTGACTATGATCGACAGCATGACCTGCCCGGCGGTTGCCGTGGAGGTTGCGCCCGAGCAGGCGGCTGGTTCCTCGGGGCCATCCGGCGGCATTGGCGACTCCGCGTACCAGGCGCAGGTAGCTGAGGCCATCGCCGCCGGTTTGCTGGAGTGGCGCGCGACCACTCCCGCGGAGGGACAGAATCCATGATCCCCCGCTATCAAACCGTGCTCTTCGTCATTCTGCTCGCGGCCTCGATGGTGATGGGGGCGGTGCTATGGCAACTGCGCGACCGCGCCCACCAGCGGCTGCTTGCGGGCGAGGATTCGGCGCCCACGCGCGCCCCGGAAGTGGCTCCCGTGGAGCAGGCTACGCTGATGGTCGCCAATGACGCCGACGATTCGCTCGAGACACGCATTCTCTCGCTGCCACTCCCTGCGGGGCCGACCGGCCGCGCGCGCGCCGTGCTGGGCAGGCTTCTGGACCTCTACGCCGCGGCCGGCGCTGCGCATCCGGTTCCCGGCGGCGCACAAGCGATCGCAGATGTTTTCCTGTTGCCCGCGAAACACAGCTCCGACGCTCAATCAAGCGCCGGCGGCGGGTCACGTCCCGCTTCCGGCGAGGGGCTTGCAGTGGTCAACCTGACCGGAGCGTTCGCAAGCAGTCATCCCAGCGGCATTGAAACCGAGGCGCTGACGATTCTCTCCATCTGCGCGACACTGCGCGCGAACCTGCCACAGGTGAGTGAAGTGCGATTCCTGGTTGACGGCCAGCCGCGCGCCACACTGGCCGGCCACGCCGACTTGACCCGCACCTATTTGACCAGCGAGCCCACGGGACCGGCCGGAGGCGACCAGCCGTGACGCGAATGAAGAGGATTTCCGGTTGGGCGGCGTTGCTCGGCTCGGCTCTCGCGTTGCGGATCGGGCTGGCTCTGGCCTCGCCCAACATCTTTTACCCCGATGAGATTTTTCAAACCCTGGAGCCGGCGCACAGGCTGGCGTTTGGGTACGGCATAATTTCCTGGGAGTGGAGGCTGGGGATTCGCTCCTGGGTGTTTCCTGCATTCCTGGCCGGAATCATGCGCATCTCGGCGTGGCTGGGGCCGGGTTCTTCAGGATACATTTTGGGGACGACGATCGTACTGTCGCTAATTTCCTTGACGGCGGTGTGGTTTGGATATGCGTGGGCCAAGCGCGCCAGCGGCACGCCGGCGGCAGTTGTTGCGGCTGTGGCCTGCTCCTTCTACTTCGGGCTGGTTTACTTCGCCCCTAAAGCGCTCAGCGAAGTGGTTGCCGCGCACGTGATGCTGCCCGGGTTGTACCTGGGCGTCTATGGCCGGGAGCGGAGAGAAAGGAGGCGGCTCTTTCTGGCGGGGCTGTTTTGCGGGCTGGCTGCATGTCTGCGGATTCAATTACTGCCTGCCCTGGCGTTTGCGCTGGTGTACTTTTGTTATCCTCGATGGCGCCAGAGAATTCCCGCCGTGGCGGCCGGAGTGTCGGTCCCTGTGCTTCTGTTCGGGGTGGTGGATTGGATCACGTGGTCATATCCGTGGCAGTCGTTTTTCCGGTATTATGCGGCCAACATTCGGGGTGTCGGCAGGCTGTTCCCGGTTCAGCCGTGGTACTGGTACATGCTGGCACTCGTGGCCCTGGTCGGCCCAGCGGTCCTGCTGCTTTTTCACGGCGCCAGGCGTAGCTCGTTCCTGGCCATTTTTTGCGCCATCATCGTCATTTCGCATAGCGCGATTCCGCACAAGGAAATTCGGTTTATTTATCCGGTCCTTGCACCGGCCATCACACTGGCTGCGATGGGAATTGCGGATCTTCTCGACGAAATCAAGGGGCGCTCGAGGCTCGTCGCCGATCCTAAATGGGTTGTGGCGACCGGCGTGACGTTCTTCCTGATCTCTTCGGCTTTGCTGGCGGCGATGTGTACAGGCTGGTATCGAGCGCGATGGGGCAAGGAGGCCTTCGCTCGCCTCAGCCATAATTCAGGATTGTGCGGAGTGGGGATTTACGCGCCGACTCAAGGAGAGGGACCGACTTGGGGGGAATCCGGAGGATACTCATACCTCCATCGCGATGTGCCGATCATTCCGGTGGAGAGCGCCGCGCAACTTGCGCAGGACGCTCCGCAGTTCAACGCTTTGATCGCGAAGCGCGACTCACGCGGCATTCCTGCCGGGTTCGCACCATCGCAATGCTGGAGTGGGGTGTGCCTGCTGGAGCGCGCAGGAACCTGCACAGCTCCGCAACCTGGCGAGGATCTGAATGCGTACCTGGCAAGAGGCGGCGTGAGGGAGCCTACTTCGGTTCCATAAACGTAGCGGCGGGGAACGGGTTCCTGTCAAACGATTAGACTGAGAGAAATGCCCTCAACCATCGGCGTATTCGACTCCGGATTCGGCGGATTGACGGTGCTGCGCGCGCTTCTGCACCGGCTGCCGAAAGCGCGGTTTGCGTTTCTGGGCGATACGGCCCGCCTGCCCTACGGCTCGAAATCGCGCCGCACCATCGCACGCTACGCCGCGCAGAGCGCGCGCTTCCTGGTGCGCGAGCAGGGCGCGGAGTTCCTGGTGATTGCCTGCAACACCGCCAGCGCGCTGGCGCTGGACGCCATTCAGGACGCGGTGCCTTCGGTGCCGGTGCTGGGCGTCATCGAGCCGGGCGCTGCCGCGGCGCATGCTGCCTCAAAGACCCGCGACGTGCTGGTCGTGGCCACCGACGCCACTGTCCAGAGCCACGCCTATACCACTGCCTGCCTTGCCCAGGGGCTGCGCGCTTTTGAAATGGCCTGCCCGCTCCTGGTTCCGCTGGTGGAAGAAGGCTGGACAAACCATGCCGTTACCGCCGAGGTGATTCGCATTTATCTCGATGAGCTGCTGGCCACGGCACGGAGCGGCGGATTTACGCCCGACACTCTGGTCCTGGGGTGCACGCATTACCCGCTCTTGCGTCCCATGATCGAACAGATCATGGCCAGCATTGCTCCCGCCGCCATGCAGGTGATCGACTCCGCGGAATCCACTGCCGAAGCCGCCGCGCGGCGATTTGACGGAGGGGCGATGGGAGCGGGCACGGGCGCAGATGCGCGGGCGCAGGTCCGCTGCTTTGCCACCGACTCGGTGGATAAGTTCGAGCGCCTCGGATCGCGGTTTCTGGGCCAGCCGGTCGGCCCCGTCGAGCTGGTCGACCTGGGTGGCTGACCCTGCATCCTGCGCAGTTTCGCTCTGGTATTCTCAAAATTGACGACAGCTCCACTGTTCCCCCCTTTTGCAACGAATTCCCGGAGGCTTCCAGAAAGCATGATCGATTTGGCGGGCAAGACGGCCGTGGTTTTCGGGCTGGCCAACAAGCGTTCCATTGCCTGGGCGATTGCCCAAAAGCTGCACGCGGCTGGCGCCACCGTGGCCGGCTGCTACCAGAACGAGCGCATGAAGCTGGAAGCCGAGGACCTGATCCGCGAGCTGCCCGGTGCAACCGGCTTCCAGTGCGACGTTGCCAACGACCAGGAGGTCGAAACTGTTTTTGCGGCGTTCCGGGAGAAGTACGGCAAGATCGATGCTCTCGTGCATGCCATCGCTTATGCGCCGGCCGAGGATCTGCGCGGAGAGTTCATCAATACCAGCCGCGAGGGTTTCCGCATTGCTCACGAAGTGAGCGTATATTCTCTGATCGCCTTGAGCCGCGCCGTTGCGCCGCTGATGACCGAAGGCGGCAGCATCATGACGCTCACCTACTACGCCGCCGAGAAAGTGGTGCCCAACTACAACGTGATGGCGTTGGCCAAGGCCTCGCTCGAAGCCACGGTGCGCTACCTGGCCTGGAATCTCGGACCCAAAAATATTCGCGTGAACGCCATCTCTGCCGGACCAATCAAGACGCTCGCGGCACGCGGCATCGGCTCCATGGGCGACATGCTGAAGGCGGCAGCGGATCGCGCGCCGCTGCATCGCAACGTGGACCAGCTTGAAGTGGGCGGAGCGGCGCTGTTCCTGGCCAGCGATCTGTCCAGCGCCATCACCGGCGAGACAATCTACGTGGATTGCGGCTACAACATCATGGGATTCTAGCCGTTCAGTTCGCCGGAAAATTCCGGTCAGGCATCCGGCTCCAAGGCGCCGTATTCCTTCACCAGGCGATTCCTGATCTGTTCCTTTGCCGCGTCTTCAGCGAACGCGGCATCCATCCCCATCAGGTTGGCGCGCAGAAACTCCTCCCTGCCCCAGCCGAACGTTCGTTGCAGGCCCTCGTACTCGCCGGTCAGCGTGGCCGGCGTTAACATGCGCGTATCGGTGCTTACGCTGAGCGAAACGCCGGCTTTCAAGAGCCGATCGATGGGATGCGCGGGCCAGCCCGCGATCGACGGAATAATCTGCACGTTCGAGGACGGGCAAAGCTCCAGGTGAACCCGCTGCGCGCGCAGATGCTCTACCAGCCGCGGATCCTCGATGCTGCGCGTGCCGTGGCCGATGCGCTGAGGATCGAGCTGCCGCAGCGTGTGCCACACGCTCTCCGGTCCGCAGCCTTCGCCGGCGTGTGCGGTGCGAAACAGCCCCTGCTCGCGGGCGTAGCGATAGGCGGAGATGTGAGCGTCCAGCGGAAACCCGGCTTCGTCTCCCGCCAGGTCGAGCGCCGCCACGCGGCTGCCTCGAAACTGCTCCACCAGCCGCGCCGTGCGCAGGCTCTGCTCTTCAGTGAAGTGGCGTAAGGTGCACAGGATGGCACGCGCCTCGATGCCGGTGGCACACCTTTGCCGCTCGACCGCGCGCTCCACCACGGCCACAACTTTCGCCGGCGACATTCCCTGTTCGCAGTGCAGAAGCGGCGCGAAGCGGATCTCCGCGTAAATCACGCCATCGTTGGCGAGTTGCTCGAACAGATCTTCAGTGACAAGCCGCAGCGCGTCTTCCGACTGCATGAGTTGAAAGCCCTTGAGCGCGCGCTTGAGGAAGTCGGCAAGGTTGGCGCAGCGCGCGGGTGCAACATAATCGCGGGCGTACTCCTCGCGCGTGACCGCAGGAGCAAGGCGCGAGACGGCCCGATAACTCAAGGAGCAATCGAGATGAAGATGCAGCTCGATCTTGGGAAGGCGGCGGAGATCCATGCAAAAAGAATAGACGCTGGCGGCGCGCGCTTCAGCTCTCTTTGAGAGTGACCGTGATCTTGCGCGTGTCGCCGCCTTCCGAGGTGATGACAATCTCGCCGGTGGCGCGCTTGCGGATGCTCTTAAATTTGTCGCCCCATTCCACCAGCACCAGGGCATCGGGAGTGAGCAGCTCCTCGAGGCCCAGCGTCTCCAACTGGCGCTCGCTTTCCAGACGGTACACGTCCAGGTGATAGAGCTTCACGGGATGGCCGTCGCGCGTGCCCTCGTATTCGTGGATCAGCGTGAAGGTGGGACTGGTGACCTCATCGGCCTCGGCCGCGTCCAGCGCCTGCGCGATGCCTTTGACCAGCGTGGTCTTACCAGTCCCCAGCTCGCCGCGCAGCAACAGCAGTTGCGGCGGTTTGAGCAGAGCGGCAAGCTGGTGGCCGACCTCAATGGTATGGGCGCCGCTGTGCGTGTTGAACTCGTGAACCCTACCTTGCGCAACCGGTGCAGCGTCAGTCATTCCCTGCCCTCCGCAAAATCGTTGCCCACAGGTTTAGACGCAACGCACCGAATTAGATGCAATGCATGCGCCAGACTCTATTGGGCCGTCCGCAGGATTCCCTGCAAGCAAACATACCTGCTGGAAGCGGTTTTGAGAATGTGGAAAGCAGGGTACCGAAATGCCTGCGCGAGATACTTCAGGCTGTCTGTCGCGAGCAGGGTGTGCTCGTCGGCATCGCGCACGGCAAAATCGGCGGCCAGGCCGTGCAGGCAGACCGCTGCTTCAACAGCACGGGTGGGGTCGTCCGGGTGCTGGGCAAGCAGTCCGGCGATGATGCCGGCGAGCAGATCGCCGCTGCCGCCCTTGGCCATGCCCGGATTGCCGCTGGTGTTCACGGCTACGCGGCCATCGGGATGAGCCATCAGCGTACGCGCGCCTTTGAGCACCAGGATCACGCCCATGCGCCGGGCAAAATTTCGGGCCGTTTCCAAGCGGTTGGCCTGCACCTCGGCGGTACCGATGCCGGCCAGACGCGCCATCTCGCCGGGGTGCGGCGTAAGCACCATGGTGCGTGTCTTTGCAAGCTTGGCCAGCAAAACCGGCTTCTGCGCGAGAATGTTCAAGGCGTCGGCATCGATGACCGCCGGCACCTGCGTGGCCGAAAGCAGGCCGGTGGTGAATTTTACCGTTTCCGCGCTCTGGCCCAGCCCCGGGCCGATGGCCAAAACCGTTTTCCCGGCCGTAATGGCGGCGAGCTGCTCGGGCGCAAGATTTTTTGAGGAAATGGCGCCCTCGGCGCTTGCGGCCAACGGCCAGGTCATCAGCTCCGGCGCGAATGAGGCTACCGGAACCAGCGCCGGCTCGGGCACTGCGGCCGTGACCAGACCGGCTCCGGCGCGCAGCGCGCCCATGGCGACCATGGCCGGCGCCCCCGATTTTCCTCCCGCCGATCCAAAGCTTCCACCAACGACCAGCACATGGCCGAAGTTGCCCTTGTTGGCGGCCGTGGCGCGCGGGGCCTGGACAGCGGCGAGCGAAGACCCGGCCCACGCAAGTTTCGCCGTGGAAACGATGGCGGCATCGGGCGAGCCGATGGGCGCCACCACGATGGGCTGATCCCAGTGGCGCGTGAGTTGTCCAAAAACATGCGCCGGCTTGGGCGCCGTGAAGGTGACTACGGCATCAGCGGCAAATACCGAGCCCTCAATGGTTGCGCTGGTGGCGTCGGCCGGCCAACCGGAAGGCAGATCGACCGCCAGAACCGGCGCGCGGCTGGCTCGCGCCCATTCGAGCGCGGCCAATGCCAGGCCCTTGAGCGGCGGCTTGAATCCGGTACCCACCAGCGCGTCGATGATCAGGTCGGCGTCGAGCGCTTCTTTATGGCGCTCCAGATCCTGGGCGCCGGTGACCACGTGAACGCGGCCGTGCATGGGGCTGGTCAGCTCTTGCCAGGCCTCCGCGGCATCACCGGCGAGGATGCCGGGGGCGCCGATGAGCAACGTGGTCACTTCGAGGCCTGAGGCAGCGAGCAGACGCGCGGCCATCATACCGTCGCCCCCGTTATTGCCGCGCCCGCAAAGAACCGTTATGCGCCGCGTTCCGGGAAACTGGCTGCGGGCGAAATCCGCAACCGCCGTGGCCGCGGCCCGCATCAGGCGGATGGATGGAACGGCGAAGCGCTCGGTCGTGGCCTGGTCGCAGGCCTGCATTTCGGCTGCGGTGAGAACCTCAAGCGCATTCATGGCGAACTCCAGAATATATTGGACCGAGATACTTTACTGTTGTGGCGTAATTTTATTCCCCTGAGGCCATTCCTGCCTGGCGCAAAAATTGACGCGCGTTGAACAACACCTTCGAAGCGGAAATCGAAAAAGTGTTTTTCCGGGCTTCCTCTAACCGCTTATACTGCGGCGGAGACGCTGCTGCTTCATTCCAGCTCCCAGGAGATCACCTTGCGCCGCCGTACTTTCCTGCAGACTCTCTCGCTGGCAGCCGCCGGAGCTGCCGTCGCGGCACCCGCTGAAACTTCCGCTAAAACGAGTGCGCAGACGACAGGCGCCGCGGCAGGCAGTCCCGCCGACGCATCGTCCGATCGTGCTTTGCCGGCATTTCAGGCACCGGGCGAAGAGCGCTTCATCCGTCCCGATGTGCATGCCGGAGACCGGCCGTCGGGCGCCAGCTTTGCCTCGCGCTCGCCGGCGCTGGGGTTAAACGGCGCGGCGGGAACCGCGCATCCGCTAGCCACACAGACGGCGATCGAGATGCTCAAGCGCGGTGGCTCCGCTGTGGACGCGGCGATTGCTGCGAACGCGGTTTTGGGATTTGTGGAGCCGGTCAGCTCCGGGCTGGGCGGCGACTGTTTTGCGTTCGTCTGGGATCCAAAAGTTGGCAAGCTCGCGGGGATGGCCAGCTCCGGACGTTCGCCCAAAGCTCTCACTCTCGCCACGGTGCGCGCGCACGCCGTCAATGACCACATTCCGGCGCTGGGCGCCATCAGCGTGTCCACGCCGGGATGCCTGGACGGCTGGTGGACCCTCCATCAGCGCTACGGAAAGCTCAAATGGGCCGAGCTGTTCGAGCCCGCGATTTATGCCTGCGAGAATGGCGATCCCACGCCGCAGATCATCGGCTACTACATCAAGCGCAATGTCATGGCCTTTCTCCGCCTCAAGTCGGAGATTGAAGAGACCGCGAACATGGCTCACACCTACATGCCCAACGGCGTGGCGCCCGGCGAGTACGACGTCCGGCGCAATCCCGATCTGGCGCGCACTTATCGCATGATTGCCGAGGGCGGGCGCGATGCATTTTACGACGGCCCCATCGCGCAGACCATCGATGCGTACTTCAAGCGCATCGGCGGGTGGCTATCGGCTGAAGACCTGCGCGAGATGCACGCGGAATGGGTCGAGCCGCTGGTGACCGGTTATCGCGGCGTGGATGTGTACGGCATGCCGGCCAATACGCAGGGGCTGGCTACGCTGCAGATGCTCAACATCATTGAGAACTTCGACCTGCGCGGATTCGGGTTCCAGTCGCCTCACTCGCTGCACGTGCAGGCCGAGGCCAAACGTCTTGCTTATGAAGATCGCGCCCGCTACTACGCCGATCCTCACTTTGCCAAAATTCCGATCGCGTGGCTCCAGTCGAAGGAGTATGCGCAGGAGCGCGCAAAGCTGATCCGGCTGGACGCCATCAACCCGCACGTCTATCCGGGCCAGGCGCCCAGCCACGGTGACACCACCTACTTCACCACCGCTGACAAGGACGGCATGATGGTGTCGATGATCCAGTCAAATTTCCGCGGCATGGGCTCGGGGCTGGTAGCCGACGGCCTGGGCTTCATGTTCCAGGATCGCGGCCAGCTTTTCTCGCTTCAGGACGGGCACCCGAACATTTACGCGCCGGGCAAGCGTCCGTTCCAGACCATCATTCCGGGCTTCGCGATGCGCGATGGAAAGCCATGGATGTCGTTTGGGGTGATGGGCGGCGACATGCAGCCGCAGGGGCAGACGCAGATTGTGGTCAACCGCGTGGATTACGGGCTCGATGTGCAGGCCGCAGCCGACAGCCCGCGATGGCACCACGAGGGATCGTCGCAGTCGATGGGCGAGGACCAACCGGGGTTGGGGCCGCTGGGCGAACTGCATCTGGAGGCCGGAATTCCCGCGGATACGCGCAAAGCGCTGGTTGCGTTGGGCTGGCCGATGGGCCCCAGCGATGGCGGGTTCGGCCGCTACGAAGGCATTGAGCTGCGCATGGAGAGTTCAGACCGGGTATACGCCGCGGGCAGCGAGATGCGTGCCGACGCGGTTGCGCTGGCATACTGAAGCCGCGTCACCTATTCGATTCAGAAGCATTCACTCCGTAGGGGCGGGCTGCACATTCTTTCGGGCCGTGATCTGCTCGCAGATGTTCAACTCCCTCTCCGCTTCGCGGCGGCGGCCAAGTTTCCGGTAGGCCTTGCCCAAAATATAGTGCGCCGCACCGAAATCAGGATCGACTTCCACAGCTTTCTGGAGTGGACCCAGCGCATCCTGGGGCTTATTCAATGCCAGATAGCATTGACCCAATTGAAAAAGCGCATCCCGGTACGATGGATTTGCCTTGACAGCAGCCGTGAGATAGGGAACGGCCTTAGCCGGCTGCACGAGATCCCGCAGTATGCGGCCCATCATATAATTCGAAATAGGATCCTGGGGATTTCGTTCGAGTTCCTGCTCGAATTCCGCTTCTGCTTCCTGCACTTTGTGCTCCCTGTAATCGACCAGGCCCAGGCTGGAATGAACTGCCGGAAAATTCGGGTCGGCTGCCAATGCCGCTTGAAACTCCTGGAATGCCTTCGGCTCCTCGTACTCGACGTCATAGGCCATCCCCAGCATGAAATGCGCTTCAGGAGAATTGGGATCGATGGCCATGATGCGATCGAACACCCCGGTCACGCCGGAGTAGTTCTTCGTTCTCCAGTAAGCTTTCCCAAGAATATCGAGAGTGGGAAGGTCGTTCGGCTGCAACCGGCTCGCGCGCTCCAGGTAGTCTGCCGCCGGGCGGAATTGGTCAAGAGCAAAAAGGTCCAGCCCCGTCAGGTCGAGCGATTGGAACGTCGGAGTGGCCGCGGCGAAGGAGCGAAGCAAAGGCAGCGCCTCATGATAGCGATGCGCCCGAAAGTAGGCCACGCCCAGGTTTCGTCGCGTAATCTGGTCGTCTTTCCTCAGCTTCAACGCCTGCTGGTAAAGTGAAATGGCCTCGTCGTCCCGTCCCTGGCGGGCAATCGAGATGGCAAGGTTGTTGAGCAGTTCCACCGACTGCGGGTCCAGCTTGAGCGCCTGGCGGAATGCCTCCTCGGCCGCGTGGTTGTCTCCCTGTTGCAAGGCCTGCGATCCCTGCGCAACCCATTGCAAAAACTCCTGGCGGACTTTCGAGGCATTCTCAGCTCCCTGCTGTCCGGGGGCCCGGGCGCAGATTGCGAAGCACAAGATGAGCATCCCCAACACGGGCAACAGGTTCCCTATCCTTATGGCATGACGCCGTTTAGCCGGCTGGATCATCGCATCTCGGCGGCCCAATACCACAGTCGCCTCTCGATCGATCATATAGCGTCGCGCAGTCCCGGCAAATGTCATGCCTGGTTGAGCGCCGCCGTTGGGCCCGTCGCCGTCACCCCGCGCCGAGGCGGCAATGCGCGCCCGAATCGCCCGTCTGCTGCGTCCTCTCAACGGAAAGCTGCCGGTCCCCTGCCCGCAATTTTTAGCAATTCCAATTTTGTCCATTTGGGGTCGAAATATTCACACAGTTGACAAATCTAGATGACTATGAGAGTATAACGGCGTTCCACCTGGAAGCATTTGGCGATGAATGAATTCGCCCGGCTCGCGAACGGATGCAGGAAGTATTCGTGCGGGTATGTTCTTCTTTGCAGGTCGCTTCATCTTCGATCGAGGGTCGATACGGCTCCTGAGCATACACGTCACGGCAGGATCGTGGCGCATAAATCTTGTCTGATTTCGCCTTCACAGCGAGGGCATATTGCTGTAGGCGATCCAAAAGAATCAAGACTGGAAAGCAATCACTTTTTGTAAGGAGACTCATGATGCAAAGAATCCGGATTTTCGCCGCCACCCTTGCGCTTCTGCTCATATCCCCTTGTCTCTCACTTCACAGCCAGGAACTTCAGGGCACAATCAGCGGCACGGTCACGGACAAGACGGGTGCCCTCATCCCCGGCGCCACGGTAACGGTTGTGCAAGTGGGCGGCACCAGCGCTCCTCGCGTGGTTCTGACCGACGGTCGCGGCAACTACACGGTGACCAACCTTCTGGCCGGCACCTACGCGATGACTGTGTCCAAGGAGGGCTTTCAAACCTACAAGGCGAACAGCGTTACCCTGTTTGTCGCGCAGTCGCGTTCGGTCGATGTTGCGCTCTCCCCTGGGCAGGTTAGCACCACGGTGACGGTCCAGGAAAATGCGGAAACGGTGGATACAACCAGCGCCGCCGTCGAGGGCACAATCTCCGGGACCCAGGTAGAGGAACTGCAGCTGAACAATCGTAACTACGAGCAGCTCGTCACCTTGCAGCCCGGTGTGGTCAGTAGTTTAGGCGACGAGCCTGGCTTCGGCTTGAGCAGTGTCTCCGGCCTCTCCATAAACGGCGACCGTGAGACCGCTAACAACTGGACGATCGATGGCGCCGACGTCAACGATAGCGGTTCGAACGCCACGCTGCTGAACATAGAGAGCGTCGATGCCATGCAGGAGTTCACGCTCGAGCGCAGCACTTACGATGCCGGCTTCGGACGCAGCGGCGGCGGCCAGATTCTTGTCCAGACAAAAGCCGGAACCGACCAGTTCCACGGCGACGCATACGAATTCGACCGCAACACGGTTTTGAATGCCAATACTTTCTTCGACAAGCAGGCCAGCCCCATCGAACCGCGGCCTATCGAGCACTACAACGACTTCGGGTTCACCATCGGCGGCCCCGTCCTCTTTCCCAAGGTTTACCATCCGGCCACAAAGAAGCTCTTCTTCTTCTGGTCGGAAGAGTGGCGCAAGGTCAGCGCTCCTGCGACGGCCGTATTTAATCCTGTGCCCACCGCTGCCCAATTGGGTGGCGTGTTTACCGGAAGCACGGTGTCGGACGAGAACGCGACGCAAACCGCGAACAATTGTGTCACCTACGACGCGACTACCGGTAACAGCACGGTCAATCCGAGCTGCTATAGCCAGAACGCCAAAGTGTACCTGGCCAATTACTACGACAAGTTCCCCGCAAACACGTATGACCCTCACGACGGGCTTACGGACGAATACACCCAGAGCTATTCGGCTTTGGCAAATACCCGCGAAGACGTCATCCGCGCCGACGCACAGCTCAGCCAGAAACTGCACTTCTTCGGCCGCGCCATGCGGGACGAAACGCCGGAGAACTATCCCCTTCAACTTTTTGAGGGAGGCGACTTTCCCGGCGCTGCCGGCTCCGCCGTCAACGCCCCAGGGGACAACGTTGTCGGCAATCTCACCTGGACCATTTCCCCGCGCATGGTGAACGAGGCGGAATACGCATATACCGAGGGCACCATCTCCTCCACCTTCACGCCGGGTTCCATCACCCTCAACCCTGCCGTTACCGGAGCGCTTACCAACGACACGGAATATAAGGACCCGTATGGCCGCATCCCCAGTGTCACGTTCAGGAACGATCTTACCGGGTATGGCAACGGAAGCACGCCCTACTTCGAGCGCAACCTCGACAACACATTTTTTGACAACTTCTCGGTAACTCTGGGCCATCACACGCTGCGCGCCGGCGCCACTGTTTCCGGGATGATCAAAACAGAAAACGGCGACAGCGGCGCTGCCTCCTTCTCGTTTAACACCTTCCAGGACTTCCTGCTCGGCAACGATTACGACTACTCGCAGCTCAGCCGCGACACCGTCCCCGATTTGCATTACACCAACTTTGAGACGTACATCCAGGACGATTGGAGGGTAACGAACCGGCTCACGCTGAACCTTGGAGTGCGCTGGAGCTATTTCCCGTCTCCCGCCGATCTTCTCAATACGCTGGTAAACTTCGATCCCAAGTTCTTCGTTCCCACCAACGCTCCCGTCATCGACCCGGCCTCCGGAAACTTTACCGGCACGCAAACGCCAGGGACCTACGAGAACGGCCTGATTTATCCAGATGGGGCAGACTGTAGTCTCGCGCAACAGGTAAATGCATCCCAGGCCACGTGCTCGCCTTATGGGGCCCATGTCAATCCGGACCCACACGACAACTTCGGACCCAGGTTCGGCTTTGCTTACGATGTGTTCGGAGATGGCAAGACCTCCCTACGCGGCGGGTATGGAATTTTCTTTGACCGCATGTTGAACGGCATCTGGGAACAGAATGGATTCCAGGAATCGCCCGGTCTGCAGTCGGATACCATTTATGGCTCTTTATCCGACACATTCGACTCGTTTGACTATCCGTTGTCGGGAACTGCCGCCGCGCCCCCTCTTTATCCCAACAGTATTACCGCCACCGGCACGCCGGTCATGAACACCCCCAACTACGCGGACTTCAACCTCACCATCCAGCGTCAGTTGGCGCCGAGCACCGTCTTGAGTGTCGCCTATGTGGGGACCATCGGGCGGCAGCTTCTGGGGGAAAGAGAGGTCAATCAGCCGACACTTTCCGCCAGGGCGGCAAATCCCACAGCGTGGGTCACGGCGGTCGTCCCCTATACCGGCTATGCGGCCTTTGAAGATAGGATTCCAGGCTATAACAGCAACTACAATTCGCTGCAGGTATCGTTGAACTCCCGCAATTACCACGGCCTCACGTATGGCATTGCCTATACGTGGGCCAAGACCATGACCAACCAGTCCAACGATCGCGGTATACCGGAGACTTACGATACCTATGACCCGAACCTCGATTACGGGCCCGCGTCTTTCAATCAGCCGCAGACGTTTGTCGCCAACTACGTGTACGATCTCCCGTTCTTCGAGAATCAGAAGGGAGCCGCGGGGCACCTGCTCGGCGGCTGGGAGATCTCCGGGATCTCGCAGTTTCTCTCCGGGATGTCGCAAAACGTAATTCAGGCTCTCGATAACTTCAACAGCGGTGACTGCGCTGCCATCACCGGCGCTACCTGCACCCAGTCCAATCTTTATCCCGGCGGCATCAACATCGATGCGAGCGACATCGCTCCTCGCCCGGACTTGATTGCGCCCATCACGAAAGCGAAGAAGCAGTACAATTGGTTTTCCACCAGTTCCTTCGCAGACGCCTGGGGCCACTTCGGAAGCTCCGGCGAGGGCGTTTTCGTCGGCCCCGGCCTGGATCTCTGGGACCTCTCCGCGATGAAGAACATCCAGGTTGGTGAACACGCCCATTTCCAGTTCCGCGGCGAGTTCTTCAACGCCTTCAACCACAACAGCTTTAGTGGTGTTGGCACCGACGTCGACGCATCAAGCAGCTTTGGCGTGGCCACCGGGACGCACGACCCGCGCGAGATCCAGCTTGGCGGCAAGTTCTACTTCTGATTTGAAACCCGCATCGGGAGATGCCTCCGGCCTTCCCGGGGGCATCTCCCGACCGCGTATGAAATTCGCCTCCTCGATCGCTCCCGAACCCAAGCGGACAGGGCAATCGCACTTCAAGAACCAGCCATCCTGTTGAAGGACTCCCCTCCTCCGCCTTGCAAGTCAAGCCCTTGCCAAGGCCGCATCGCCCGCATCGTGCTCATTCGGCGGGAAATATATTTTCGCTGCTCGTTGCGGGTTAATTCCGCCCTTCCGTTATGCTGTGAAGAAACGTTCCCAGGCGCTCGTGGCCGCTCGAGAATCCGGGGCCGGC
>JASHRF010000107.1 GCA_030037545.1 Acidobacteriaceae bacterium
CCGACTCAGGCACGTAGCCGCAACCAGGTGGGGAACAAAACGCTATCTGCAGATGAACCGGCTGGCCGAGGTTCGCGCCATCGCCTGAGTCGCTTTGCCACTGGCCCCCATGGGGGCCAGTGGCAAACAACCTCAACCCAACAACCTTCCTGAGCTCCAAGGAAGATCGAAAGTGCGAAAAAAACTGGACACTACCACCGGCTCTGAAGCACCTACGGTGAGGGTACCGTTTTTGGCTTGGGAGCGCCCAGAGATACTTCCCGGAGAACATGAAAATTCGGCACGGCCGTAACTTGTTGATTCTTCGTTCTCCGGGCCGAATTTTCAGGGCAGATCCCTCGCATTCGCTCGGGATGACGGGGCGTTAAGCCTCACTACTGATCTATGCCCGACGCGGCGGTAAAGCCGGCTTGCTGGTCGGCGGGGATGGCGCTGCCAGCGGGCGGAGCGGCGAAGGTGGAGTTCTTGGCGTTGATAGCGTTGGAATAATCGGGGCCCAGGCCCAGCTTCTCTAGCGCGCGACTGTCGGGTGTCAGCTTGGTTTGCCAGCCGTGGTCGGCCTGGTACTTTTGCATGGCGGCGATAGTGGTCGCGTCCCACTTGCCATTCGCTTCGGCTGCAAGGTAGTGCGCCTTGATGAGCGCCTGCTGAATCTGCATCACGCGCTCCGGCTCGATGGCCTGCTGGCCGCGAATGCGATGCGAGCGGCGATGGACCAGCCTGCGGGTGTGGTGCGCCGTCCCGGCTGTGGGCGAACGATGCACATGGGAGGCAAATGCGGGCGAGACGAGCAGCGCCGCCGTGAAGAGGATGCCAAGATTGGCCCGTAAAGACAGCACGTCTGCTACCGCCCAAAATGGAATTTAAGAAATTAGTCTTTCGCCGAGTGTACTGAAAATCCCGCATTGTGGCAATCGGGACTTTCAGATTTCTCCCGGTTTCGAATCAAAAATGGAATCCGGCGCCGACCGAGGAACCACAGCCGCACGGCCGGATTACTGTAAAGTCCCTCCGATAACGTTGATGCCTTCCTGGGGATTATGCGGGTCCATGACCTCAAAGACCACATCGTCACCCGTCCTTAATTTGCCCACCACGGCGTCGAATTGCTCCTTAGTGCCCGTGGGCTGACGATTGACGCGCGTGATGACCAAGCCGGGCTCAAGGCCCTGCAGGTCAGCGAACGATCCGGTGCGGACCGACTCAATGACCACGCCCGGCGTCTTGAGCTTGTCCTGGGTGGCTTGAGATTCCTGTTGAACTACCAGGCCGAGCTTGGTTTCACCTGCGTCCACACCGGGCATAGGATTCGACGGCGCCTGCGGGTTATTCAGATCGGCAAAGACCTGGTCGCGGTCGCCGACCGTGACTGTCGCTTGATCTTGCTTGCCGTTGCGCAGGAAGCCGAGAGTGATGGTCGAGCCCGGGCGGCGGCTGGCTATGTCGTTGACCAGATCGTCGCCGTCCTTGATGCCGCGGCCGTCCACGCTGACGATGATGTCACCTGGCTTGAAACCGGCTTTGTCGGCCGGACCGCCCGGTTGCACCTCCTGGACGAGCACACCGTTCTTGAATCCGTAGACCCGATTAACGGCGCTGGATAGCCCTTCGCGGAATTGAATGCCAATCGATCCGCGCACCACCTTGTGTCCGGGTCCGATGAGGTCGTTGTAAACCGAGACCACGGTGTTCGACGGCATGGCGAAGCCGATGCCCTCGTAGCCGGCCGATTGCGTGTAAATGGCCGTATTGACTCCAATCACGTCGCCATTCATGTCGAGCAGCGGTCCGCCGGAGTTGCCGGGATTGATGGCCGCGTCGGTCTGCAGGAAATGCTGAAACTGGCCGCTGGCCCCGGGCTCAATGGTGCGGTTCTTGGCGGAAATGATGCCGGCGGTCACGGTCTGGGAGAGCGCAAATGGACTGCCGATGGCCTCCACCCAGTCGCCTACCTGCACATTGTCGGAGTTACCCAGCTTGACGACCGGCAGAGGCTTGTCAGTATCGATCTTGATGACCGCCAGGTCCGTGGCCTTGTCGACGCCGATGACGCGCGCCGGCCGCCCAAGGTCCTGGCTGTCGGGGTCGGTGGAGAGCTTGACGTAAATCTTGTCAGCCTTGTCGACCACGTGGTCGTTGGTGATGATGTAACCCTTGGAATCGACGATGAAGCCGGAGCCCAGCGACTCCTGCACGCCTTGATTGTCCTGGTCGCCCTGATCCGGCCCGCCGGGAATCTGGCCGCCGAAAAAGCGGTTGAAGAAGTCCTGGAAACCGTCTTCGCCCTGTCCCTGTCCCTGGTCGCCATTGTCGTCGCCATCGGGGTTCTGAGGCATGGGCATAGCGCGGCCGTGGAAGCGCCGGGGATTATTCTCAGACTGCTTGGGCAGGGTCTGGGTGTTGATGTTCACCACCGCCGGCCCTACTTCCTTGGCTATGCCTGTGAACTGGTTGGGTTGAATGGGCGTATTCACAACACGCAGCGGAGTGGCATCGGAGGCGGCGTTCTGCTGCTCCTGCCCGCGTACCCCGTGAGCAGCATAAGAACCGGCGACAATCGCAACGGTAAACGTAGCGAGCAGTACATAAAACGAAGCAAGGCGGCGTGTGCGCCACCGTTCGAGGAGCGATTTCATGCGTTCAATGACCTCACGAAGCGGCCGGCCATGTGGCCGGAGTTACGCCTAGAACCAGATACAAGTATAGCCAGCCGGAGGTAATTCCGTTTGGCGGTTAGATTCCCTTTTCACTGGCATTCCTGGCGTCAGCCGCGAAATGCCTCTGGAGCTTAGATGCTTTGAGGTGAAAAGTGTCATACAGCAGCGAATTTTGTTGGTCTTACGAAAAGACTCCGCTACTGAAGATGGACGTTGGCCAGGTAAACCTGTTGACCGGCTACCCAGGTTTCCAGCGTCTGCGCGTGGAGCAGGCCGGAAGCGGGAACGGTATAAAGATCGCGATCGACCAGGATGAAGTCCGCGTCATAGCCGGGCAGAAGCAATTCCTTCGTGTGCTCGGCAAATTCGGCGTAGGCCGAGCCCTGCGTATAGGCGTAGAGGGCCTGTCCGCGGGTAATGGCGTCCTGGGGAAAATAGCTCTTGGTGCCGGCCTCGTTCATGCGTGTTACGGCGGCGTACAACCCCCGATAGGGTGAGATGGGTTCGACCGGGTAATCGGTGCCGAAGGCCAGGAGCACGCCGGCATCCAGGAACTGCTTCCAGGCGTAGGAGTAGCGGGCGCGCTGGGGGCCGAGCCGGGCTTCGGCCCAATTGATGTCAGTGAGCAGATGACAGGGCTGCATGGAGGCGATGACGCCAAGCTCGCGGAAACGGGGGATGTCGGCGGGGTCGACGACCTGGGCGTGCTCGATGCGGTTGCGGGGGCCTATGTATGCCATCTCTGCCGAAAGCTTCAGCGGCGTTGAAACCGGACGCGGAGATACGCTAGGCGGCGTTGACATTTGATCGCAAGGAACTTTGAACTTCTCGTCCCATATCTCATACGGCTCGCCTGCGTGCCAGCAGGGCGGCGACCGCAGGGCATCTTCGAGCTGCTCGAGATTGTCCACATGGTAAAAGTTGCGTTCCGCCTGCTCGATGGCGTCAAGCGCCATGGAGACGGCGCGATCGCCGATGGCGTGGAAGCCGAGCTGAAATCCGGCCTGCTGGCGCTCGGCCGCCATTTGGTTCAGCTCGGCCTGCGTGTACTGTGGCAGGCCGGTATTGCCGGGATCGTCAGTGTAGGGCTGTTTGAGCGCGGCGGTGCGCGAGCCCAGCGAGCCGTCCATGAAGCCTTTAAGGAAGGTGGTATGGAGCATGGGATCGTTGGGACTATGGTGGGCGCGCTGCTGCTCCTCCAGGGCCAACGGCTCGCGGAAGGGAATCCACTCCGCGATGCGCAGATTCAGCTTATTTTCCCTTTCCAGCTCCTCGTAGACGAGAAAGTCCTGCCAGTCGCTGAAGTCCTGCACGCTGGTGACGCCATTGGCCAGAGCGTTGGCGATGACCAGCTCGATGCCGCGGCGGCGCTCGGCGGGAGTGGGCGGCGGGACGGCCTTTTCGACCAGCGAAAGCGCCGATTCGCGAATGATGCCGGTGGGGTTTCCCTGCGTGTCGAGATCGATGGCGCCGCCTTCAGGCGGAAGGGTTTTGCCGGTGATGCCGGCCGCCTGAAGCGCGGCGGTATTAGCGATGGCGATGTGGCCATCTACGCGCGAAAGGAACGCGGGATGGCCGGCGGTGACGCGGTCGAGTTCCTGGCGCGTGGGCAGAGCTTTATCGGGCCAGCGCGTCTGGTCCCAGTGTCCACCGGTGATCCAGTGGCCGGACGGCAATCCGCGGGCGAACGCTGAGGTCTCGGCCAGCAACTGAGGCAATGAATTTGCGCCGGTGAGGTCGAGGTTCATTTTCATACCTGCGGCCATGCCCAGGTGGAGATGAGCGTCGTCGAAGCCGGGAAAGAGATAGACGCCCGTCGCAGCGGTGTCGAGATCGCGAATGCGGGTTTTAGGGCCTTTCAGGCGGAGAACCTCTTGGTCGGTTCCGATGGCTGTGATTTTGCCGCTGCCGATGGCGATCGCCTGCACGGTCTGCGGCTTGTCTTCGGCGAAGCCCTGGCCGGTGTAGATGATGCCGTTGAGGAAGATCAAGTCAGGCGGCGTTTGCATTGGAACCTCCTGCGCGAGCGCGAAAGGCCCGGCGGCCAAGACGGCGGCGAGAAGAAGAACATGAGCGCGCATGGGCGGAGTTTAGCAGAGTCTATTGCTCCGCAGCCCATTCCAGCATGGCCAGCGTGAGCAGGAGGACACGGCGCAGGCCGGTTTCGCGCTCCTTGGCGGAGTACCACTCGGCCAGCGTGTGCGCGGCGCCGCCTTCGCCGCCGGCGCCCATCGACAGCGCCGGAACGCCCAGCGAGAGTGGGATGTTGGCGTCGGTCGAGCCGAGACGGATGTCGGTGCGCAGGCCCAGATGGCGGTCGACGGCCCGCAGAGCGGCCAGCAGCGGTGAATCGTCGGGCAGGTTTGCGGCGGGACGGTCGCCGATCTTGGAGATAGTGAACGAGAGCGGACCGCGGGTCCTCGAATTGGCGGCTTTGGCCGGGACGCCGCTCCTTGCATGGGAGTTGACGTGGGCAACGGCGTCTTCCACAGAGCGGCGAAGCGCGGCCTCGAGCCGCACCAGTTGCACAGGGCCGGTGGAGCGGAAATCGAAAGTAGCCTGCGCGCTCTCCGGAATCGAATTGACGCTGGTGCCGCCGTGGATGGTGCCGAGGTTGAGCGTGGTCAGAGGATCGGCGGGAAGCGGCGTCTCGGCCACGGCTGCGAGGGCAAAGGCGAGGGCGGCGATGGGATTCGGCGTACCTGCATCGGTGAAGCTGTGGCCGCCGGGACCGGTGATGGAGACCTGAAAACGGCTGCTGCCCAGCGCCTGCGTGACGACGGAGTCGGTGCCAGCGCCGTCGAGCACGATGTGAGCGGCGATGCGGCCGGCGAACCACCCCAATGACGAAGACCTCTCATTTGGGGACCCGGCAATCGCGCCCTCGCGGTAGAGATGGCGCACGCCGCGCAGATCGCCTTCGCCCTCCTCACCCACGTTGCCGGCGAAGACCAGCGGCGCAGGCAGCTCGATTCGAGCGCGGATTAGGGCGTGGACGATGGCTAACATGCCGACCACCCCGGCAGCGTTGTCTGATGCGCCGGGAGCTGTCAGGCGATCGCCATCGAGGATGGGCTGGATGGGCGTGCCGGCGGGAAAAACGGTATCGAGATGGGCGGAGAGCAGGACCACCGGCCCGGTGCTCTCTGACGGTAGATGCGGGGCCGGAAGAAGGCCAAGCACGTTTCCGGCTGCGTCGGTTTCCACGTGTCGCAGGCCGGCGTCGCGGAAGCGCTCGGCAAGCCACGCGGCGCGGGCCTGTTCGCCGAAGGGTGGAGCGGGGATGGCGACCAGCGCCGCCTGCCAATCCATGATCGCTTTGGGATTGCCGTGCAGCCAGGCGAAGGCCGCATGAACCGGCCGGCGTCCGGCGAGCGCTGTCACCTGAGAGTAGGCCGAATTGCGGGAGAGGAGAGGCATGCGGACTGAATCAGGGTAGCAGGGAAACGGCGGCGGCCGCGCCTGCGGCGCGGCTTAGTTTTCGGGCGCTGCGCCGTCGACCGCGCCGTAATCCACCGAAAGCAGAAACAACCCGCGCGCAGGGGCGGTAGGGCCGGCAGCGGGACGTGAGCGCGCGGCGAGAATGGCTGAAAGGTCCTGCACGCGCAAATGGCCGCGCGCGGCGTCGAGCATCGTGCCCACCAGATTGCGCACCATGTGATGCAGAAATCCGTTTCCGCGCACGCGGTAGATGAGCAGGTTGCCGGCTTGGCTGTAATCCTGTTCCCACCCCGACGAGAAGATGGTTCTGATGGTGGGGCGAAAGGCGGGCTCCGAGCCGGAGTTTTCGGCGGCAGCAAGCTCGCGGGTGGTTAGATCGGGATCCGTGGCGGCGAAGCTTTGGAAATCATGCTCGCCAACGAAAACGCGGGCGGATTCGGCGAGCGCTTCGAGATCGATCGGCCCCGGGCAGGCGTACACGTAGCGCGCCAGGAACGGAGGACAGATCTGGCCGCGGAAGATGCGGTACTCGTAGGTTTTGGCGATGGCCGAATGCCGCGCATGAAAAGTGCTTCGCACCGTTTTGGCTTCGGCGATGCGGATGGACTCGGGCAGGGTGCGGTTGAGGGCGCGCTGCAGATTTTCCGGAGGGATGGGCGCCTGCAGGGCAAAACTTGCCACCTGTGCCAGCGCGTGGACGCCAGCATCGGTGCGGCCGGAGCCTTGCGGCAGAGGCGCTTCACCGGTAACGCGGCCGAGAGCGGCCTGCAACTCGCCCTGGATGGTGGGCTTGCCGGGCTGCGCCTGCCAGCCGTGGAAATCGGTTCCATCGTAGGCCAGGGCTAGCTTCCAGGTGCGGAAGACGGACTCGGCTTGGGCGGAATCGGTCATGGGTGCTGGTAGAAGGCTACTCGAAGTGCCTGCGGGACAGGTTTAGGAAAATCGCTGCAGACGTGATTTATCTCACAGGGTGGGGGGAGGGGGGTGGTCATTTTGCTCCTCTCCGGCTTTCGAGAGTGGAGGCAACCTGCGCAGCATGAAGGAGTTGCGAAGCCTGAGGGCTCTCGAAGACCGCCAGGAAAATGCCATGCGCGATGCGTGCAAACGGGGGTTTTGTGGAGGCAACATCGCCCATTTTGAGGATTTGGAGCTTCCATGCCACATCGTCTGCTGCTTCAGGAACGATTTCCGATGCGGCCTTGTTCATCGCTTCGACCCTGGGGCCATTGTGCGCCGGAAGGGGGAAATTACCTGCAAGCGGGGCGGGGAAAATTTTTCCGGGGATAAGTGACCGGATAGTAGATGGTTACCGAAAGGATGGCGGGGAAATTCGAGGACAATTTATTTGACAGCGGTTTGGGGTGAACCCCTTGGGTGAGACAGAGCATTCTTTGGCTTCTCAACATGGAGGAAGGAAAAACAAAGAGGCGGGGTTGCCAGGATACGGTCATGGGGATTATTTTACTAACTGGTTAGTTAAGCACTTGCAAAGATTCACGCCGGGCGTTCGCTGACGCCGGGGCAGGGCAAACGCATTTCAGATTGCGGGATGATTCTGTTTTGAAAGGGGGCACAGCTACAGCCGTGCCAATATCAGGAGGATGAATGTCTCCGGCCTTTAGGCCCTGAGGGATGGGCTTTCATCCCCCCCAAAAGCATCCCTCAGCGGCTAAAAGCCGGACCGTTTCTCACGCTATGTTTTGGCACGGCTTAAGCCGTGCCCTTTCAAAGCTGCTTCTGTCGGCAATTCGAAATCCAAATGCGTTTGCCCTGGACGCCGGTGAGTGCCGGGAACGGGTACGGCGTGGTTCGCGTAATAATAGGGGATCAACCCTCGCAGGGCCGATCTTTTTGAGCCCAGGCGCTTGCAGTCACAAGCCAATCCACTCCGGGGAAACCCCTGGCCGATTTGAGTAGCAACAACCGTACTTCAGGCAACGCAGTTGTGGCGACAATTTTGTGGAGAAAATCATGCATTTGTTCAGCAATCGTGTGTTGATGGCTCAGGAAGATGCGCGCCCCGGCGCGATGGCGCACTATGGCCTGACCACGGGCCGCGCGGCGACGCGAAGCGATCGGGGAACGGCGTGCAGCCGGCTGCGGAGCCTTGCGGCGGCGATGCTGACGCTGGCCTCGTGTATGCCGGCGAGCTATGGGCAGCAAGGGCAATTGGGCGCGGGGCAAAGCCATCCTGAGAAGGCGGCGTCCAGCCTTCCCTCGGCGCCGGTGCCGGTCCCCACGCCGCCGCTGAAGGTCTCGAACCAGGATTACTCGAAAGCCTACGCTAACTTCAGGGACTTGCCCTGGAAGATGTATGCGCCGACGATGATCGGCAAGGCTAGTTTTGAGAACTCGGTGCGGTTGGACGATCTGCTCAAGAACGGCAAGATCTATCTCAGCCTGTCGGACGCGATTGCGCTCGCCATCGAGAACAATTACGACATTGCCATTGCGCGCTACGATCTGGACATTGCCGAGACGGACATTCTGCGCACCCGCACCGGCGCGGCGCCTCTGGGCGCGCCTTCAGGACTGATTACGGGCACGCTGGGCGGGTCGGTTTCAACTCTTGCCACGGGCGGCGGTCCGGGCGGAACGACTGTGGGCTCGGGCGGCGCGGGATCCGGTGTGAGCGGCCTGACGCTGACCACGGCCGGCGCGGGACCTACGCCCGAGACTCTCGATCCGTCCCTGACGGGAAGCGCTCAATTCGACCGGGACCGGATACAGAATGAGGGTCTTTTCAGCCCCGCGGCTGCAACCAACACCAACACCTATAACTTCACCTACAACCAGGGCTTTGTCACGGGAACCGCTCTGGCTGTCACCTGGAACAACAGCCGCGTCACCAGCAATAGCCCGTTCACCTTCTATTTGCCTGATTACTCCTCGGGATTCAAGGCCACTGTGACCCAGCAACTGCTGCAGGGGGCGGGCATCTGGGTAAACAAGCGCTACATGTACCAGGCGCTGAACGACCGGCGCATCACCGACGCTTCGTTCCGGCAGCAGCTTCTCTACACCGTGGACCAGGTGGAGACGATCTATTGGGGCCTGGTGCAGGCGTATGAAGACGTGCAGGCCAAGCAGCGCGCGCTGGACCAGAGCAGCGAATTGCTGGCCGAAAACAGGCAGCAGCTGCAGATCGGCACCATGGCACCGCTGGACGTGGTGAACGCGGAGTCGACGGTGGCCAGCGACAAGCAGGCGCTGATCAGCGCCGAGAATGCACTCAATTACCAGCAGCAGATCATCAAGCAGGCGATCGCGCGGAATCTGAACGATCCTGCGCTCTCCGCGGCTCCGGTGATTCCGACGGATCGCGTGAACGTGGCGCCGATCGAGGAAGAGAGCCAGCCGGTGGAAGCGCTGGTGGACGAGGCTTTCAAGCGCCGGCCGGAACTGGAAGAAGCAGAGCTTACTTTACGCAATGACGAGATCACGCTGAAAGGCGCGCGCAATGCGCTGCTGCCGGTGCTGAATGTCAGCGGGTACTACGGGGCCAACGTGGTGGGCGGTCTTCCCAATCTACAGTGCAACTTCGAAGGCATCGTCTGCTGGCCCACAGGCAGCGTAAGCACCGTGCCCGGAACCTTCGGCGGCGTGCTCTCCGATCTTGCGAACAGCACGGCGCCGGACAAGGGTGTTGAGTTCAATCTGAACATTCCCGTCCGCAATCGCTACGCACAGTCACAGCAGGAGCGGTCGCTGATGGAATACCGGCAGGCGGAGCTGCGGATGGCGCAGCTTTACACGGAAATCCGCATGCAGGTGGTGAACCAGATGTACGCGCTCACCAATGACCGCGCGGCGGTGGGAGCGGCGATTGCGGCGCGGGACTACAACCAGCAGAGCCTGGATGCGGAGCTGAAGAAGCTGCATCTGGGCGCATCGACGACGGCAAATGTATTGCAGCAGCAACGCAATCTGGCCACGGCGGAGGATAACCTGATCGCGGCCAACGGGCAGTACGCGAAGGATCGCGCCAACCTGTATCAGATTCTGGCGGTGACGCTCGAGCATTATGGCATCAATCTGGAAGACTCAGCACGCGGCGAGGTGCCGACCGAGCCGGTGGTGCCGGGTGTGCAGCCCGCGCAGCCGGAAAAGGAGCCGTCGATGGCGCCGCCCGCGACCAGCGAGCAGCCGGCGCCGCAGCAGCCGGGGCAAGGGCAGCCGCCGCAATAGTAAGCGGGCGCGTGGCCGTTTTTTGGCCTCCCATTCTTTCCGCGATGAAACCGCGGAAAGGATGGGACACCTGCAGGGTTTCGCAGATTAGCTAAATTGCCTACCGCTCGGCGATACTGTCGAGGAGATCGAAAAATTCCGGAAAGCTGATGGCGGCAGATTCCGCGCCATGGATGAGCGTTTCGCCTTCGGCGCGCAGGGCCGCAACGCTGAAGGCCATGGCGATGCGATGATCGCCGCCGGCGTCAATCTGAGCGCCGTGGAGGGTCTGGCCGCCGGGCACATCGAGACCGTCTTCGAACTCCTCGACCTCGGCACCCATGGCGCGCAGATTTTTTGCGACCAGGGCGATGCGGTCGGACTCCTTGATGCGCAATTCCTTTGCATCGCGGATGCGAATGCCGCCACCGGTAAATGGCCCGATAGCGGCCAGCACCGGCAACTCGTCGATGAGCTGCGCGGACACCGCGCCGGTGATGGCGGTGGAACCGAGGCCGTCTTCCAGCGCCGAAATCCGCACCGCTCCGACCAGCTCGGCGTGGCGTTCCTCTAGATTGAGGACGGAGATTCTGGCTCCCAGCATGGTGAGCACGTCGAGGAGCGCGGCGCGGGTGGGGTTGAGGCCGACGGAATCGAGCACCAGGTTGGAGCCCGGAAATATTGCAGCGGCGCACAGGAAAAAGGCGGCGGAAGAAAGATCGCCCGGAAGGGCGGCTTCGATAGCGTGCAGCGCGGGCGGCTCGGTTCTCGATTGCAAGCCGGAGATCGAAACGGAATCCGCGGTGCGGGTGAGCCGCGCGCCAAAGGCGCGCAGCGCCAGCTCGCTGTGATCGCGGGTGCGGACGGCCTCATGCACCGTGGTGGTTCCTTCGGCCTGCAGGCCTGCAAGCAGGATGCAGGTTTTTACCTGCGCGCTGGGCACGGGGGTGGTGTAGTCGATGGCCTTGAGCGGGGCGCCTTCGATGGTCAGCGGCGCATGGCCTTCGGTGAGCGTGAGGCGCGCGCGCATGGCTTCGAGCGGCTTGCGAATCCGCTCCATGGGCCGGCGCGAAAGCGATGCGTCGCCGATGAGCGTAAAGCGGCCCTGCTGCGCGGCCAGCAGTCCGGAGATCATGCGCATGGTCGAGCCGGAGTTGCCGCAGTCAAGGGGATGGTCAGGCGGCGTGACGCGGCCGGCTACGCCGGTAATTTCGATACTGTCCTTTTGAGGCGCGCCGTCTTCGGGACGGCTGATTTTTGCGCCCAGCGATTCCATGCAGGCCAGGGTTGAGGCACAGTCCGCGCCGGTGGAGAAATTGGTGAAGCGCGAGACGCCTTCAGCGAACGCGCCCAGCATGGCGTAGCGGTGGCTGATGGACTTGTCGCCGGGCAGGCGCAGGCTTCCGTAGATGTTACGGGCGGGACGGATGAGGCGTTCCTGGGCGACGATGGACAAGAGGGCTCCGGAAGGATTGCGTTTCATTTGAGTTTATCGAATGTTCCAGTTGAGCCGGGAGGAGCCTGGCACCTCAGGGTTCAGGATCGGGACCTGGGGCAGCCGGTTCAACGGGTCACGACCGACAACTGAAGCTGCCAGCTTACGGCTGATGACTGCATCTCTCAGCGGACGCGAAGCACGATGATGGTTTCGTCGTCGAAGCGGTCACAGCCTTCCTGGAAGCGAGTTACATCGGCGAGGATGGCGTCGGCGATTTCCTGGGCAGGCAGGCCGCGACGGGCGCAGAGCAGACTGGAAAGCCGCTCTTCGCCGTACATTTCGTTCTGCGCGTTTTCGGCGTCGAGAATGCCGTCGGAGACGAAGACAATCGCGTCGCCGGGCTGGGTGGCGACGTTGAACTCCTCGTAGGCGACGTTGGGAAACATGCCCAGCGGGAAACCCTCGGCGCGCACGGGCACGGACTCGCCGGCGCGGCAGAAGACGGGCTGCACGGCGCCGGAGTTGGCCACCTGGAGGGTGCGGTTCTCGTCGTTCCAGACGGCGAAGAGCATGACGACGTATTGCGAGTCGAGCTTGCGCTCCTGGAGCGCATCGTTGAGCAGGGCGAGCATCCGCGCGGGCTCGGGGTGCTGCTGTTGGGCGGCGGAGCGCATGATGCCGCTGACGAGCGCGGCGAAGAGCGCGGCCGGCGCGGCTTTTCCGCTGACGTCGCCGAGCACGATGGCGGTGCGGCGGGGACCGTAATCGACGAAATCGTAGAGATCGCCGCCGATGGAGCGCGCGGGCAGGAAGCGCACGGCAAATTCGGCATTGGCGTGCGCGGGCGGCGCGGCGGGGAGAAGGCGGAGCTGCACCTCGCGGGCCATGGCCATATCTTTCTCGAGCTGGCGCTCCTGCGCGCGCACCGCCTGGTAAAGGCGCGCGTTCTCAATGGCGATGGCGATCTGCGCGGCCAGCGTCGTTAACACGCGCTCATGCTCTTCATTGAAGAAGCCGGCGCGGGTGTGCTCCAGATCAAGCACGCCAATGACCCGTCCCTTGTAAAAGAGGGGCACAATGAGCTCGGAGCGGGTCTCCGGATTCATGGGCAGGTAACGCGGATCTTTTTCGACGTCGGGGACATTGATGGCGCGCCACTCGCGCACCGCGGCGCCCACGAGGCCGCTATTGACGGGAGCGCGGCGCATGGGCGCATGCGCATAGCCGAAGCGCCATGCATAGCGCGTGATGAGGTTCTCGCCTTTTTCATCGAGGAGCATGATGGAGAACATCTGATAGTCGATGAGGCGGCGCAGGAGCTGGCCGACGCGCTCGAGCAGGGGATTGAGCTCGAGGATCGAGGCCAGCTCGGTGGCGATCTCGTTGAGCAATTCGAGCTGCTGCGCCTGGCGCGAGACGCGGGCGTAGAGGCGCGCGTTCTCGATGGCCTGGGCGATGCGCGAGGCAGTCATGGTGAGCACGTGAAGGTGCTCGGGGCGGAAGAAGCCTGGCTGCTCGCTCTCCAGGTCCATTACGCCGATGAGGCGGTTTTTGGCGATCAGCGGCACGGCCAGCTCGGAACGAACGCTGGGATTGGCGGGGATATAGTTGGTCTCTCCGGAAACGTCGTTCAGGAGCATGGGCTGACGGGTGAGCGCAACCTGACCGGAGACGCCCTTGCCCAGGGCAATGCGTGCCCGGGCCATCTTGGGAGTATGGCCGATCTGAAACCTCATGCGCAGATCGTTGGTGCGGTGATTGAGCAGCAGGATGGCGAAAATCTTGTAAGGGATGAGGGAGCGCACCAGTTCAGCGGTACGGCTGAGCAGGGTATCGAGATCGAGCGTGGTGTTGAGAGCGTCAGTGAGGCGCATGAGATAGGCCAAATCGGCAGGCTCGATGCGCATGTTGACGGGGTCCAGGGAAGCATCGCCGGACGCGGGACGGTAATCGCCCTCGAGGTCGGAGCCGGGCGCCGGCGATGAGGGAAGACTTTCCATAATGGCTGAGAGCTGGGGAGTCACTTTGGTCTCTTCCAGTTTACGGGAAACGATGGGATCGATCTTCCCAGCGGGTGCGTGAAAGGTGAATTGAAGCTTGATGTAAAGGCGGTAAGCGTCAGTGAATAAATGATTTATGAGATACGATATGCGCCTTTGCCGGGGTCCGATTCATGCCGCTTACGCCGCTCCCAGCTCGCGGACAATGGCTACGGAAGCCGAGCAGCCAATGCGGTTGGCGCCGGCATCGAGCATGGCTTGAACGTGGGCCAGGGTATGAACACCGCCCAGAGCCTTGACGCCGCAGCGGCTGCCAGCCACGCCGCGCATGAGCGCCACATCGGCCACGGATGCGCCCCCAGTGGAGAAGCCGGTTGAAGTCTGAAGAAAGTCCGCGCCGGCCTGGATGGCGACTTCAGCGGCGCGGAGCTTTTCTTCAGTGCTTAACAGGCCGGTTTCGAGGATGGCTTTCAGCAGCGCGCCGTGATGATGGGCCAGGTGGGCCGCCGCATGAATGGTGTTATGCACGGCGTGATGATTCTCGCTCTTGAGCGGGCCGACGGGAATCACCATGTCGAGCTCGCGCGCACCAAGACGCAGCAGAGCCGCGGCCTCCTGGCGCAGCGTGGAGACAAGCGAGGCGCCCAAAGGGAATCCGATGACGGCGCCCACAGGAATGCCGGTTCCGGCCAGCAGGCTCACGGCGGTTGCAACCCATACGGGGTTGACCACGGCCGCAGCAAAGCGATAGCGGAGGGTTTCGGCGCAGTGATTTTCGATCTGCCGGCGAGTGGTTTCCGGTCTAAGCAGGGTGTGATCGAGGATGGCGGCCAGCGACTGCCAATGGGCGAGAGCGCGCGCGGTAAAGGCTGCAGAATCAAAAGTGCCGTGATCGAATTCGAGATCCGTTTCCTGGATGGGCAGGGGAACTTTGACCAAAGGTTGACTCCTTACTATCGGGGTGCGGCCCGATATGCTTCGGGCTTCGCGCCGGTCACCGGCTGTTGAGTATAGAACCAGCCGCTCGGAGAGGCCAACTGCCTCGCCCGGCAGCGGGCCAAATGGATAGACGAGAATTGGCAGAATCGGGCAGAGGCGTGAAACAGAAGATTCAAGATCGTACGGAGGAGGGCGGAATCCACTCGGGGTGACCCGGGGCCATGATGCAGATGTCAGAGAGGTTACGGTAGCGCTCCGCGTAATCCATGCCGTAGCCGATGACGAACAGGTTGGGGATGGAGAAGCCTACGTAATCGGCTTCAATTTTCTCGATGCGGCGCGAGGGCTTGTCGAGCAGCGTGGCAATGCGGAGGGTTTTAGGGCGCTGCTGGAGAAAGAGCTTGCGCAGATAGGAAAGGGTAAGGCCGGTGTCGAGGATGTCTTCGACGACGAGCACGTTTTTGCCCTCGATGGGCTGGTCGAGGTCCTTGATGAGCTTGACGGCACCGGAAGAGCGCTGGCCCTGGCCGTAGCTGGAGGTGGCGACAAAGTCGAATGTGGCGTCGGCCTGGATGGCGCGCGACAGGTCGACCAGAAAAAACGCCGCACCCTTGAGTACGCCCACCATGACCAGCTTTTCGCCGTTGAGGTCGCGGCTGATCTGCGCGCCCATTTCGGCCACCCGCTCGGCGATTTGGTGGCGGGAATAAAGAACTTCGAGTCCCTGGCAGGTGATGGCAGACATGCACCTAGTATCGCGCTTTCCCGGTTTTGCGGAGGCTGTGAAAATCGGGGCGGTTTTGGTCCGAGGCCGACCCGAGTTTGCGGTCGGGAAGCGCCTCAGAGAGGTCAGAAAGGTCAAACGCAATTGTTCACGCCCGTGGAACGAATCGAGGGTACAATGAGGCAGGTTTCGGCTTCCCTTTTTTGAATGCAGCCGTATCAACGCAACCCGGACACGGGAGATTTCAAGCTATGAGGAACTGTTCCCGCAGGGAGTTTCTGAGCGCAGTTGGAATGGCGACGGGTGCGTATCTGGCGCTGCCCAGGCGGCTCCGGGCGGAGCGTGCGCCGGCTGGCCGCGTGGCCATCGGGCTCTGCCCGCAGTACGACCGGCAAGTGGAGACGACGCTGGCAGCAATGTTCGACCAGTTGGGCGGACTGGAGCGGCTGGTGCGCGGCAAAACCGTGGCTATCAAACTGAACATGACCGGCGGGCCACAGATGCGGTTGAACGGAATGCCGGTGGAGATGACGCACTGGGTGCATCCGCAGGTGATTGGCGCAACTGTGGCGCTGCTGGGCAGGGCGGGCGCTGAGCGGGTGCGGCTGCTGGAGAGTGTTCCGGGAGGGATCAGGCCGCTTGAGGATTTTATGGCTTCTGCGGGATGGAAGCCGCAGGAGTTCGTGAGCGCGGCGCGGCGCGTGGAGTTCGAAAACACCAACTACCTGGGCAGCGGCAAGAGCTATGCGCGCTTGATGGTGCCCGGCGGCGGAATGATGTACGCGGGCTTTGACCTGAACCACTCCTATCGGGATTGCGATGTATTTGTTTCGCTGGCCAAGCTCAAGGAGCATCGCACCGCGGGCGTGACGCTCTCGATGAAGAACTGCTTTGGCATAACGCCGGCCACGATTTACAGCCAGGAAGCGCCACAGGACGAGCCAAGCATTGTTCCGGTTGGCTTCCGCATGGCCATGCACCTGGGCTCGCGCGTGCCGCCCAGGAGCGCGCCGCCGGCGGTGAATATGACCTCGCACGATCCCAGCTTCCGCGTGCCGCGCATTACCGCGGACCTGGTGGCGGCGCGGCCGATTCATCTGGCGGTGGTCGACGGCGTGTACTCGATGGCCGGCGGCGAACTGCCCAACCAGGAGCCGGAGATGCTTCATCGCGCCGTGCATCCGGGGGTGCTGATTGCGGGCTTGAACCCGGTGTCGACCGATGCAGTGGCGATGGCGGTGATGGGCTTCGATCCCATGGCCGATCGCGGCACGCCACCGTTCGAAAAATGCGACAGCACGCTAAAGCTGGCCGAGCATTTGGGCCTGGGCACGCGCGATTTGAGCCGCATTGAGGTGGTGGGCGCACCAATTGCAAAAGCGCGTTACAACTATCCGACGCTGACGCAGCTGACCAGCGTCTGAGAGCGGCCTCAGAAGCGGAAATATACTCCAATCATCGGCTCCGCCGTTTGCATAAAGGATTTCGTAGAGGTCAAGGTGGCCAGCAGGGCAGGCATCTTGTAGAGATTGCCGCGGTATTGCAGACGCAGGCCCAGGTGCGGGAGCAGTCCCCAGTCGATGCCGGCGCCGTAGACGATGACTCCTTTGGTTCCCGCGCTGGTGGAGATGCTGGCCGCGGTCGTGGTGCAAGACGTCGTTGCGGGGCAAACCGTGCTGGCCGCCGGTACGCTGTTGGAGGTGGGCACATCGAAGAGCGCGCCTCCGCCGGCCAGAGCAAAAGGTCTGAGATTGCCAATCTTCAACGAAGCTATCCAGTCAGCCGTGAATTCGTGCGCATTGGCGGAAATTGCAGCGGTGGTTGTTGTCGGTCCGCACGGCTGCGTGCCGCCTACCGGGCATGGAGGGGACACAGTGAATGAGTCCGCCTGGTTTGCGCGGTTGTAGGAGTAGGTAACTTCGAAGCCGGCCAGCGGGTTCTTGATGTGGCGCACCTCGAGCAAGGCTCCCGCCGCGTTGGATGGACTTACCGTTCCGTTGCTGTTGGTGGAACCGTTGAATGCTCCGTAGAGGCTTGCGGCTACATCGGTTTGCCCATCGGCAGCAAGACCTCCTGCGCTGGTGAGCGCAACCATAAACAGCGCCGTGCATATCCATGATTTCGACATGATCGTCTCCTTGCAAAAACGATTGAAAAAACAAAAAACGCTGTGCTTCCGACGTAAAGGATACTCCTGCCGCAAGAGAGCTCGCAGCGAGCGCCGAAAGCCTCAATTTCGGGTGTCTGGGAGCACGCATCGCCGTCGCTATTCATAAAGCGCGAGTGCTACTGTAAGCGGTATGGAATCGCCTACTGCCTTGGCGCTCGGGGAGATCGGACTTCCAGCGCCCATCCGCGAACTGGCTGCTCAAACATGGGACACGATCGTGGTGGGTGCCGGCCACAACGGCCTGGCTTGCGCGGCTTACCTGGCGCGCGCCGGGCAGCGCGTGCTGGTGCTGGAGAGCCGCAAGCGCGTGGGCGGGGCTTGCACGCTGGAGGAGCCGTTCCCCGGCGTGCGCATGTCGCCGTGCGCGTATCTGGCAGGACTGTTGCACCCCCTGGTGATCGAAGAGCTGGAGCTGCCGCGGCGCGGATTCGAGTGGATCCCAGCCGTCAATGGGCTTTTTGTCCCGTTTCTCGACGGCTCCAGCATTCAGCTTTGGGACGATGACGACCTGTGCGCGGTTGAGGTGCTGAACCTGGCGCCCGGCGATGTGGACGGCTGGCGCGCGATGAACGATGTGCTTGCGCGGCTGCGTAACGCGCTGCGACCGGTTGGCGAGCACGATTTGTGGATTGGCGAAGCGCCCACGCGCGCGCAGATCGAAGAGCGGCTGGGCGCCGACGACGAGGCGCGGGCGCTGCTCTTCGACTGGTCGATGGCGGAATTTGTGGAGCGGTATCTACGCGACGAGCGCCTGCAAATCGCCTATCTCGGCCAGGGCGTGATTGGCACCAATGCCAGCCCGTTCGACCGCGGCACGGCTTCCATCCGGTTTCATCATGCTTCAGGCCGGCTGGGCGGGATGCCGGGGATGTGGGGCTACGTGCGCGGCGGCATGGGCATGGTGTCGTTCTATCTTTGCGATGCGGCCCGCGAGGCCGGCGCAACGGTAGCCGCAGGCGTGCCCGTGGCGCAGATTGTGCCCGGCGAAGGCGTGGTGCTGGAGGGCGGTGAACGCATTACGGCGGGGACGGTGGTTTCGAACGCCGACCCGCGCGTTACGCTGCGCCTGCTGGGAGTGGCTGCCGATGCGGAATGGCGCAGGCAGGTGGAACGGATGCCGATCGAAGGCTGCACCGTGAAGCTGAACGTGCACCTGCGCGAGCTGCCCAACTTTCGAGCGCGGCCGGGCACCGATCAGCCGCATCACTACGGGCAGATCAATACGCCGCTGACCAAGGAAGAATGGAAGGCCGGCTTCGCGGCCGCGCGGCGCGGCGAGCTGCCTGAGCATCTGTGGTGCGAGCTTTATTTCCAAAGCGTGCACGATTGCTCCGTTGTGCCCGAGGGCGAGCACTGCATGAGCGTCTTTGCGCAGTACGTTCCTTACCGGTTGGCGCAAGGAGGCTGGGACGAGCGCCGCGACGAGGTGCGGAGGCTGGCTCTCAAGTCGCTGGCGCGGTTCTGTTCGAATATCGATTTCGCCGTAATGGATGCGCAGGTGCTGGGTCCGCCGGACATCGAGCAGAAGGTGGGACTGACAGGCGGGCATATCTTCCAGGGGGAATGCCTGCCACCCTATATGTGGTCCAACCGGCTGGCGGCGCGCACGCCTATGCCGGGCGTGTACCTGTGCGGCGCATGCACCCACCCGGGCGGCAGCGTGATCGGCATCAACGGCCGCAATGCGGCCATGGCGGTGCTGAAGACAGTTGTCAGTTGTCAGTGATCAGTTGTCAGTCGTCACCGACCACGGTCCGCGAATCGCGACTCGCGATCCACAAACCCATCACGAGTCTCGATCCTCTGATAACTGATCACTGACAACTGACGACTGTCTCTACTCCGGCTCTTCGCGCTGCTGGCCTTTGGCGTTCTTGTGCTCCTTAAAATATTCCTCCTGGTCGGCGGTGAGCTTTTTCGCCTGGTCGGCAAGGTCGCTCACCGAGTCGGTGGAGTCATTGCGGGAGATTTCGTAGGTGGGATCATCGGGCAAGCTCTTAAGAATGGTCTGCCAGCGCGCGATGGACTCGTTGAGCGGCTTGAGGGACTTGCGAAGGTCGGCCTTGCGCCCGCCATACTCATCCAGGTTGGAGGCCAGCTCGTCGATGAGTTCGGAGAAGTTCTGGAGTTCGTTGTCGATGCGCCGGCCGCGCGCCGCTTCGGGGCGAGGGATAAGCCGCTTGATGGTATCGGCGCGCTGGTTCAGGTACTTGACATAGAGGTCGATGCGGGCTGCGGGGTCGATGCCCGCTTCGGCGATGGCCTCCTGCTGCGCTTCGGTAAGGGGCTCGGGCTGGTTCCGTTGCGCCCACAGCGCAGGAGCGAAAGAGCAGGAGCAGACGAGCAGAAGGGCAGGGAGCAAACGCAGATTCAGCATGGTGGTCTCCGCGCCGCGAAGGTGAGCGGCAGAACCGGTGCGATTGCTTAGACGCTCGCCATGACGCAGCGGGAGCGTATGGATAAGAAGCGATGCCCTGTGCGTCGAAGCGGTTCGCGCCAAGCTACTTCTGGAAGACCTGCATCATGGCCTCGTCCTGCGCGTCGTTGACCTTGGCCAGAGTCTCCTTCACCAGCGGGCGGTCTTCGAAGTCGCTGGCATGAAGCATTTCGTTCAACCGGAAGGCAGTATTGCTGAGCAGGATTTCGGCGTTTTTCAGGCGCTTGTCTTTCCCGGCCAGGGAGAGATGAATCTTGGAGGCCAATGTCTGGATGCGCTTCAGCAGGCCGTCGGCCTTGGTCACGTTTCCGGCGGCATACTGGCGGACGCTCAACTCGGTCATCTGCTGGACCAGTTCCGCGTAAAGGAAGCACTGGTCGCGGGGCTGGGCCTGGCTGGCCTTGGCCTCGAGGGCGGCAATGCTCTGTTCATCGGGGGTGCTGTTGTGAGAAGCGAAGGCGCACACCGGCGCCACAGTCAAACTCACTGCCAGGAGCGCGGCAAATGGAGCGCTGATCCGCATAAGGATTCTCCTCGGATGCGGCTCGACCTCACAACTGTGACTGACATGTTAGTCACATTCAGCAACGAACCGCAAGGGGTAAGATGCGGGAATTTGCGGAGAGGGTCAAAACGAGAAACAGGGACCGAAGGCAGACAAACGCAGAACCAGCAGAGATTCAACCAGCTCCGGCGCCCGAGCAGGTCGAGGGAACCTGACGCCAAAGTTGCAGGAAGTGGTGCCGATGTGTGATCTGGCTCACAATAGGTCCGTCGCCTTACTTTTCAAGGATCTTCAGCCGTTCCCGGGCCTGCCACTCCTGATTGGGGAATTTGCCCGCGGCGGTGTCGAGAAAGTGGTGGTAATAGGCCACTGCTTGCGCTTTCTGGTGCAGAGAGTCATAGGAAAGGGCCCAAAGCCAATAGGTGAACGAGTTTTCGGGCTCGAGCTGGGAGCGCATGGTGAGGGCGTGCAGCGCGACCGAGGGGCGATCGGTTTTGGATGCGGTAAAGGCCAGTCCGCTCCAGGCGTCGGCGTTGGCGGGATCGAGCTGGGTCGCTTCTTCAAACACATCGAAGGCCGGAGCGTACTTCATCTGCCGCAGCAGATTCTGCCCGTGGCCAACCAGCAGCTCGGGGTCATGAGGCGAGACGGCGAGCAGCTTGACATAAAGTCCGTCAGAGCCGGCGAAATCTCCGGCGTCGGCCTTTACTTCAGCCAACATTCGGGTGATAGCGCTGTCGGCGGGATGAGCGTCGTAAAGCTTTTCGAGAAGCGGCAGGGCTTCGGCTTTGTCCTGCGCGGCCAGCACCGCGGCCAGTTGCGCGGTCAGGGCGGGATCATCGGGGTCGTGCTTCAAAGCCGCGCGCAGCAGAATCTCAGCCTCGGGATACTGTTTCTTCCTGATGAGCAGGTGGGCCAGACCGGCATTGGCGGGCTCGGAATTGGGATCTTTGGCGAGCACGCGTCGATATTCGGATTCAGCCGCGGCCAGGTCGCCGGTTTTGACGGCCAGATCGGCGGCCAGCAAGGTGTCGTCGGGTGTCTCCGGAGAGAGCTTAAGCGCCTGGAGTAGATCATTTGACGCTGCAGCAGGGTCGGTGCTGCTGTCGATGCGGGCCAGTGCGCGCCAGGCACGGGCCTTCAGCTCCGGTCCGCCTTGGCCGGGATCAAGCTGTGTGGCGCGCTCCAGCTGGGGGCGGGCTTCGGGAAGCTTTCCCTCGCGGGCCAGCAGAACGCCGAGCAGAAGACGGGCGTCGAAGTTATCGGGATCCGACTGGATGGCGCGCTTGTAAAGGCTCTCCGCGTCGGCGGAACGATTCTGGACATCGGCCACGTAGCCGGCATCGAAGAGGGCGCGCGCGTCATGGGGATGCGCGGCCAACCAGGAATCAAGGGTGGCCTCGGCGCTCTTCCAGTCAGTATTGGCAATGGACGCTTCCGCTTCCGAAACCTGCGCTGAAACGGATTCCTGTTTCTGTGTGACCGGGAGGGGATTAGGAGCCGGCCCGGCGGCAACAGAAGGAGATATTTGTGCAGCAGCCAGCACGGGGAAAGACAGCGGCGAAAAAAACAGGAGCAGGAATGCAGAACTACGCACAAAAAACCTCAAGCTAACAGTTTAACGGCAAATGTCCTGTGCCTTGGGTGAGCCCCGCGCAAGTTTATACGGGAAGCTACGGTCATCGTCACCGTTCAGCGCCGGGGTTCAGCACCGTTGCCCAAAGCGCGACAGACAGCGTGGCGGGGATGATTGCCTCACGCGCCGCAGCCGCGTCGCGAAAACCCATTGAATCCAAGGAAATACCCAGCAACCCATTCGACGCACGGGAAATGCCAAAGAAATCATGAGGGGAAAAGCCTGACAGGGAGTGCGAAAAAATACAACTTCGCTGCCCGGTCCAGCATCCACTACAGCAGGAGCAATCGGGGTCCATCTCGCCTAGAGCAGACAATTCCATGCGCCCTCATGTCCAGCGCAGCAACCTTCGGGGTGAGCAGATGACTTTTGTGTCGATGCAGCACATTCCCTTATCTACTGCGTATCTGTGCGAGGATTGCCATTGCGTGGGGAATTGCGCGGAGCAATGCCCGGCCTGCGCCTCGGAAGCGTTGATGGGATTGGCCGGAGTGTTGAATCGCGAGCAGCCCATGGAAAAAGCCCAGATCAGCTATGCGCGTTCTTTGCGCGTGGGGCGCAAGGGAACGTCGCTGGCAGCCTGAATTCTTTCAATAATTTGCAAACAGAAACCGCCGCGCGCCGGAACTGGCTGCGCGGCGGCCTTTGGCATGTGCGCGATGGGTGCGCAGGCGGCCAATTTATACTGAAAAATGGCCGGTTGCATCCTGAGCCTCCCTGAGGAGGCAATGGCGCCGCCGGACGATTTCATCTCACCCGGTGCCTTCCTGTTGAACGACTCCATTACCATCCGCGGCGCGCGGACACACAACCTGAAGAACATCTCCTGCGAGATTCCGCACGGCAAGCTGACGGTGGTCAGCGGGGTATCGGGATCGGGCAAGAGCTCGCTGGCCTTCGACACCATTTATGCCGAGGGGCAGCGGCGCTATGTGGAGTCGCTGTCGGCGTACGCGCGGCAGTTTCTGGAGCGGATTGAAAAGCCGGATGTGGATGAGATTGACGGGCTGGCTCCGGCCATTGCCATCAAGCAGAAGAACACGACCAGGAATCCGCGCTCCACGGTGGCTACGGCGACTGAAATCTACGATTACCTGCGCCTGCTGTATGCGCGCTGCGGCGTGGTGCACTGCGTCTACTGCGATGGTCTGGTGAAACGCGACTCCGTAGACGAAATTGCGGAGGCGATCCTGGCGCTGGAGGAGGGAACGCGGTTGAATGTGCTTTTTCCGGCGAAGACGGCGACGCCGGCCACTGAACCGACGGTAGCCAAGGCCGTGAAGCGTGGACGCCCGGAAAAACTCACCGCCAGGATCAAGGCGCCGGCTGCTGGAAGCGCGGAGGCGTTGCACGCAGAGACGCTGAAGGCGCGACTGGCGGAGCTGCGCGGGAGCGGATTCAACCGCTTGTGGCAGCGGGGGAAAATCTTCGAGTTCTCCACGCCGGAGTCACTGATCGATCTCGACTTCTCCGCTCCACTGTTTGTTCTTTTGGACAGAATTGCGGTCAGTTTGGAGAATCGCCCGCGCATTGTGGACGCGGTGGAGATTGCATATCGCGAAGCCGGCGAAGTGATATTCGAAGAAGCTCCACGCGCCACCGACGAAGACCTGTCCGGCCCAGAGGGTTCGCCGAACCCGCGCGAGGAAACGGCAGAGAGGCGCCGGTTCCGTTTCAGCGCTGCGTATGAATGCAGGAACTGCCACCGGCCGGGGCGCGAGCCGGAGCCGCGCCTGTTCAGCTTCAATAACCCCTTCGGCGCCTGCCCGCGCTGCCAGGGCTTCGGAAACACCGTGGACTTCGACCTGAACCTGGTGATTCCGGATTCGACACTGAGCCTGAACGATGGCGCCATCGATCCGTGGAACCGGCCAAAATACCGGTCCTGGTTGAGCGAACTGCGCAAGCGCGCGCCGGAGCTGGGCGTGCCGCTGGATGTGCCGTGGCGGGATTTGCCGCAGGCGGCGCGCGAGACGGTGCTGCGCGGCAAACCCGCCGCGGCGAGCAAGGGCAGCTTCGAGGGCGTGATGGGGTTCTTTGCGCAGATGGAGCGCAAGAAGTACAAGCTGCACGTGAGGGTGATGCTGAGCAAGTACCGCGGCTACGCGGAATGCCCGGATTGCCGCGGCCAGCGGCTGCGGGCAGAAGCGCGCGCGGTGCGTATCGAAAATGGAAAGACGAGGGGCCAAAATATCTGCCAGGTCACGGCCATGACCATTGCGCAGGCGAAGGAATTTTTCAACTCGCTCAAGCTCACGGCTATGCAGGAGGAGGTTGCGGGGCCAATTCTGGAGGAGGTGCGGCAGCGGCTGACGTTTCTTGATGCAGTGGGATTGGAGTATTTGACCCTGGACCGTCTGGCGTCTACGCTTTCCGGCGGCGAAGCGCAGCGCATTCAGCTTGCCACTTCACTGGGCTCGCGGCTGGTGGGCGCGTTGTATGTTCTGGATGAGCCGTCGATCGGCCTGCACACGCGCGACACGGCGCGACTGATCCGGATTCTGGAGGAGTTACGCGATCTGGGCAACACCATCCTGGTGGTGGAGCACGACGCCGACATTCTGCGCGCGGCCGATCATCTGCTCGATTT
The DNA here is from genome assembly GCA_030037545.1 of Acidobacteriaceae bacterium. Taxonomy (GTDB): domain Bacteria; phylum Acidobacteriota; class Terriglobia; order Terriglobales; family Acidobacteriaceae; genus Telmatobacter. The sequence goes on from JASHRF010000107.1 coordinate 24,705, forward strand.
GGGCCCCGGCGCAGGCGAATTTGGCGGCAAGGTTCTGGCTGACGGTGTTCTAGCCGAAATCGAGGCCAATCCGAGTTCGCTGACCGGCCGCTACCTTTCGGGCAAGATTGCGATTCCCGTGCCCACGCGGCGGCGCACGCCGGGACGCGAGCGGCTGCTGCTGCGCGGCGCACAGGCCAATAATCTTCATGGACTTGACGTGGCAATCCCACTTGGCATGCTGGTGGCGATTACCGGCGTATCGGGGTCGGGAAAATCCACGCTGGTTCACCAGGTGCTGTATCGCGCCGTGGCGCGGGCGCTGGGCCACACAGATTCCAGCGAGCCCGCCGGCGCGTTTTCTTCGCTCAGCGGGGTGGAGCGGCTCAATGACGTGGTGCTGGTGGACCAGACGCCCATCGGGCGCACGCCGCGCTCCAATCCCATCACCTACATCAAGGGGTTCGATTTAATTCGCGAGCTGTTTGCCGCGCAGCCTGAGGCCAAGCGATTGTCGCTTACGCCCGGACACTTTTCGTTCAACGTGCCTGGCGGGCGCTGCAACACCTGCGAGGGCGACGGCACGGTCACTGTGGAGATGCAGTTTCTGGCGGATGTGGAGCTGCCCTGCGAGGATTGCAACGGAACACGCTACCAGGCACGCATTCTGGAGGTGCAGTACAAGGGCAAGAACATCCACCAGGTGCTGCAGATGACGGTGAAGGAAGGGTTGCGCTTCTTTGCCGGGCAGACGAAATTGCTGGAAAAACTTGCCGTGCTGGACGAAATCGGACTGGGATATTTGCGCCTGGGGCAGTCGGCAACCACGCTCTCCGGCGGCGAGGCGCAACGCGTAAAACTGGCTGCACACCTGGCGTCGGTGCGCGCCGTGAACGCGGCCGCCAAGCCTTCGCAGGCTAGCCGGGTGCTCTACATTCTCGATGAGCCGACAACTGGATTGCACTTCGACGATGTATCGAAGCTGCTAACCGCGTTTCGCAAACTCATTGATGGCGGCGGGTCGCTGATTGTGATCGAGCACAACCTGGACGTGATCAAGAGCGCCGACTGGATCATCGATCTTGGTCCCGAGGGCGGCGAGGGCGGAGGACGCATTGTGGCCGAAGGACCGCCGGAAGAAGTAGCCGGCAACCTTCACTCGCACACAGGAAAGTGGCTGGCGAGGGTGCTGTAGCCGCTATTCGGCCATGACAGGATTGGTGAGCGAGCCGAGACCTTCGACCGTTACGGTGACGGTGTCGCCGGGCCGGAGCCAACGCCGCGGGCTGCGGCCCATGCCTACGCCCGATGGCGTGCCGGTGGAAACCACGTCGCCGGGAAGCAGGGGCGTGATCGACGAAATATATGCGATCAGCTCGGGCACACCGAAGACCAGGTCGCGCGTGTTGGAATTCTGCAGAACTTCGCCGTTGATGCCGAGGCCTATATCGAGTGCGTGCGGATCGTCGATCTCATCGGCGGTGACGATGGCCGGACCCATGGGGCAAAAGGTTGGGAAGCTTTTGGCGAGCGACCACTGCGAGGTGGACATTTGTATATCGCGGGCGCTTACGTCGTTCACGATGGTGTACCCGTACACGAAGTCGCGCCACTCGGCCGCGGGGATGCGATAGCCGCCTTTGCCGATGACGAAGGCCAGCTCTGCTTCGTAGTCGGGCTGGGTGCTGTTTTTGGGCAACACGATCGGCTCGCCTGGCCCGACGATGGCCGTCTGCAGCTTGAAGAAGACGACGGGAAACCTGGGCAGCTCCATTTTGGATTCGATTGCGTGGCCACGGTAATTCAACCCGATGGCAAAGATGCGCGGAGGATTGACGAGCGGCGCGTGGAGTCGCACTCCACTTAATCTATAGCCGGGGTAGGCGCTGAAATTGCCAATTGTGGTGAGGCCGGCGGCGATGACGGCCAGGGTATCAGGGTGCCCAACGGCGGTGAGATCGACCACCAGGCCGGCATCTTCCATGAGGACGCCGGGACGGAGCTTGCCGTCGGCCGCGGAGAACGTCACGAGCTTCATAAAGGCCTCCCGCTCCGCAATAAATAGATGCTACGCGGTTGTCCAGCGGTCATCGATGGAAAACGACGAGGGCTGAGCGACCCGTTGGAGCATTCTTTGGATGCCGCTACCCCATTTCCGGAAAAGATCAAATGCTCACGGTTGTTTCGGACAGCGAGCAAGATCAAGCTTCCTCCAGAATCATGAAGCGTGGCGAGAGCGCAGCTATTTCCTCTTCCTCACGTTGGCCAGCACCTTTAAGTAGGCGCGGGCTGTTTCGGTGATGGTTTCCGGCTTGCCCGCGTCGATGGCGGCCAGATTCACCAGGTCGGAGCCCACGCCAAGTGCACGCGCGCCGGCTGTGATGAAACTTTCCGCCGTCTGCAGCGTGACGCCGCCACTGGGAATGATTTTCAGTTGCGGGAAAGGCGCGAGCAGGGATTTCAAATAGCTCGCGCCTCCAACCGCCGAGCAGGGAAAGATCTTCACGTAGTCCGCGCCCGCATTCCATGCGGTGATGGCTTCAGTGGGCGTGAGCGCGCCGGGGCACGACAGCTTGCCGTTTTTCTTCGTCACCGCGATGACTTCCGGGTGCAGGCTGGGGCTGACCACAAATTCCGCGCCCGCATCGATGGTGGCCCGCGCCTGTCCGGCGGTGGTGACGGTGCCGGAACCGAGCAGGAGCTTCGCGCCGTATTCCCTTTTCAGTTCTTTCAACAATTCAACCGCGCCAGGGACCGTCATGGTGACTTCCACGATCGTCACACCGCCGGCCATCATGGCATCGACTACTGCTCGACCCTGCGCCGCGCTCCTGGCGCGCAGAACAGGAATGAGCCCGATGCGCTCAATGAATTCCTGGGTGGTTTCGGACATGGTGAATCCCTCAGAAGTAGCCGGTGAGCGGGTCAACAAGCCAGCGAGTTAGCAAGCCGGCAAATCGGCCTATCGGGTGATGCGCGCGGACCCGCCCTTGATAGCGCGCTCCACTTCGGCCAGCGTGGCCATGCTGGTATCGCCGGGGGTGGTCATGGCCAGCGCGCCGTGGGCCACACCGCAGCGCATTGCGTATTCGATGCCCTTGCCGGCCAGCAATCCATAAATCAGTCCCGATGCGAAGCTGTCGCCGCCTCCCACGCGGTCCAGAATTTCGATTTCGCGCTGCGGAACGTGGATGATGCGATCGTCTTCCGCCCCAGCGAACACAGATGGTTTGCCGGGGGCCGCGGTAACGAGCGCGATGGCGCCCCAGGAATTGCGGCTGGCGGTGTGCGCAGTGCGCAAAGTGCTGGCGACAAGCTTCAGATTGGGATACGCGGCCGCCATTCCGCGCAGCATCTCTTCGTAGCCGGCGATGGGCAACTCGACAAACTCTTCGCTCACGCCTTTCACTGTGACGCCGAGCATAGCGGAAAAATCTTCTTCGTTGCCGAGCAGCACGTCAACCTTGCGCACGATCTCGCGGTTGACTTCCTGGGCCCTGGCTTTTCCGCCCATGGACTTCCACAGCGAGTCGCGGAAGTTGAGATCGTAGGAGACGGGCGTTTCAGATTTGCGCGCCGCATCCATGGCTTCGACGGCAACTTCAGCCGTAGTTGCGGAGAGCGCGGCGAAGATGCCGCCGGTATGCATCCATCTCGCCCCGTTTTCGTTGCCGAAGATCCACTCCCAGTTGAAGTCGCCCGGCTTGACATGGCTGATGGCGGTGTGGCCGCGGTCGGAGCAACCGGCCGCGGCGCGCATGCCGTAGCCGCGCTCGGTGAAGTTGAGGCCGTTGCGAACGGAGCGGCCCACACCGTCATAGGGCAGCCACTTTATCAGAGAAGCATCGACGCCGCCCTGGAGAATGAAATCCTCAACCAGCCGGCCGACGGGGTTGTCGGCGAGGGCGGTGACAATACCGGTGCGCAGGCCGAAGCAGCGGCGCAGTCCGCGCGCGACGTTGTATTCGCCGCCGCCCTCCCACACCTGGAAGTGGCGCGCGGTGTGGATGCGACCCTCGCCGGGATCGAGCCGCAACATTACTTCGCCCAGGCTCAGACAATCCCAGCGGCGGTTCTCTTGAGGGATGGAGACTGGATTCATAATTACAGATACTTTAACGCATTACTCCGGGAGCGGGATGTGAGTGGCGAGTGTGGCTTGGCGTCGAGGGGTGCTTTCCAGGAGCCAAAGCCCAGGTCGTTTTGGCGGCGTTCACGGCGCGACTAAAGTCGTGCCGTTTCCAAGCATCGAGTTTCCGTGCAGCCTGCGGGGTCGTGCTTTTTCAAGACCGGGACCCGCCTGCGTTAGACTGGCACGCGGAGGGGGAGACGCATGACGGAGGCGCGTAAGTTGCGCATGGGGATGGTGGGTGGTGGGCCGGGAGCGTTTATCGGGCCGGTGCATCGCATTGCGGCGGAGATGGACGGCAAAATCGAACTGCTGGCAGGCGCATTTTCGCAGTCAGCGGAGCGTTCGCGCGAAGCGGGCGCGCGCTTCGGCATCGATCCCATGCGCGCCTACGCGGATTACCGGCAGATGATCGACGCCGAGCGCAAGCGGCGGGACGGCATCGACTTTATCGTTATCGCCACCCCCAATCATCTGCACCTGCCTATCGCGAAAGCGGCGCTGGAGGCGGGAATTCCAGTGATGAGCGACAAGCCAGCCACAGCAACTTACGAGGAGGCGCTGGAGTTGGAAGCGGCGGTGCGCAAAGCCGGACTGCCCTACGGGCTAACGCATACTTATGCCGGCTACGCGATGGTGCGCGAGGCACGCGCTGTGTGCGCGGCAGGAAAGCTGGGGGCGATTCGCAAGGTCGCGGTGGAGTATTTTCAGGGATGGTTGAGCGGGCCGCTGGAAACCACCGGGCACAAACAGGCGGCGTGGCGATCGGATCCCGCGCGCAATGGGCCGGGCGGCGCGATCGGGGATATCGGCACGCACGCGTTTCATCTGCTGGAGTACGTGAGCGGGCTGAAAGTCGCAGCGCTGAACGCGACGCTGCGCCGCGTGGTGCCGGGCCGCCGGCTGGACGACGACTGCAATGCGTTTGTGCGCATGAATAACGGCGCGGCAGGCACGCTGGCCTGCTCGCAAGTAGCAGCGGGTGAACGTAATGAACTGTTGCTGCGCATCTATGGTGAGAGCGGGTCGCTGGAATGGCAGCAGCAGGATCCGAACCGGCTGATGGTGAAGTGGCAGGACAGGCCGGAAGAGATTTATCACGCCGCAGCTGGATATTTGAGTGAGGATGCGCGCGCGGTGGCGCGGGTGCCCTCCGGCCATCCCGAAGGCTATCTTGAGGCGTTTGCGGTCCTGTACCGCGAGTTTGCGGAGGCGCTGGATGGGTGGAAGCAGGGCCATGCGAATCCGCTGCCGCCGACGCTGCCGGGAATCGAGGCCGGGGTGCGTGGAATGCGGTTTATTGAGCGCGCAATGGAGAGCCATGGGCGCGAAGGATGGGTTGAGTTCTGAAGGCGGCTTTCCGCTTCCAGCTCCCAGCTACCGACTCATCAAATTGCGCGAGGAGCGCCATTATGAAAAACATCAAAGGACCGGGGATTTTTCTGGCGCAGTTTGCGGGCGATGCGGCGCCGTTCAACACGCTTGAAGGGATGGCGGAGTGGGCGGCGGGACTGGGGTTCGTGGGCATTCAGATTCCGAGCTGGGACCGGCGGCTTTTCGATCTGGAGCAGGCGGCGGAGAGCCAGGCGTATTGCGACGAAGTGCGCGGGATCGCCGCGGAGGCGAGCGTCGAAATCACGGAGCTGTCGACACATCTGCAAGGGCAGCTTGTGGCCAGCCACCCGGCCTTCGATACGCTGCTGGACGGATTTGCGCCGGCAGAGATGGCGGGAGACGCCAAGGCGCGCACAGCCTGGGCCGCGCAGCAGTTGAAACATGCCGCCCGAGCCAGCCGCAATCTGGGCCTCACCGCGCACGCCACGTTTTCAGGAGCGCTGGCGTGGCCGTTTTTTTATCCGTGGCCGCAGCGGCCGGAGGGGCTGATCGACGAGGCTTTTGAGGAGCTGGCGCGCCGCTGGACGCCGATTCTGAACGCCTTCGATGAGGTGGGCGTGGATGTGTGTTTCGAGCTGCACCCTGGCGAGGACCTGCACGATGGCGTCAGCTTCGAGCGATTTGTCGCGGCGGTCGAGGATCATCCGCGCGCCAACATTCTCTACGATCCCAGCCACATGGTCTTGCAACAGATGGATTACCTTGCGTTTCTCGATCTCTACCACCAGCGAGTGCGGGCGTTTCACGTGAAGGATGCGGAGTTCCGACCGAGCGGACGCGCCGGGGTTTACGGCGGCTACCAGGACTGGATCGAGCGGCCGGGACGGTTCCGCTCGCTGGGCGATGGGCAGATCGATTTCAAACAAATATTCAGCAAGATGGCGCAGTACGATTATCCGGGCTGGGCGGTGCTGGAGTGGGAGTGCTGCATCAAGCATCCGAAGCAAGGCGCGGCGGAGGGAGCGGTGTTTATCCGCGACCATATCATTCGGGTGACGGATCGCGCGTTTGACGATTTTGCCGGCGGGAAGGCGGATGGGGAAAGAAACCGCAAGGTTCTGGGGTTGTGAACTTCAGTCGTCCGGGGATTCGCCAATGGGTGACGCGATTCTGCCCGGCGCGACGATGCCGTACTTCACATCGAGAAACTCCCGCAGCGGATCGGGAAGCAACGCGGCCAGTTCCTGCCAGGTGAGCACTTTCAGGCGCACGCGCAGGTCTGCGCTTTTCACGGCTGCCATCACGGCAAACCACTCTTCGCAAAGGTCGGGGCGGCGCTGGTCGTACATCACGCAGAAACTGCAGTCGTTTGCGAAGGCAGCCAGAACGTTGCGGATCAACTGGCAGCTTGCATAGCCGGGCTGGCCAGGGGGAAGAACAAGCGGGTCGATGACGGAAAACAAATGGGGGTCGCCGAGCTCGCTTTCAAACTCCTGCGATGCAATTTCAGGGAACTCGCTGGCCCTGCGCGGCCTTGCCGTTGCGATCTGGACACGCGGCAACAGGTCGCGGTCGAAGACCTCATCGAAATCGCGGTAGGATTCCACGATTCGCGCTTCGCGGCATTGAAAATCGGCCTCCGTGAGCTTGGCTTCGACGAGCAAGGACCCCAAGCGCATATCGACTTCGGTGCGGTCGAATCTCATTCTGCCGGGGCGGGTGTTGCGCAAGGGCACGCGCGCCTTCCATCCGAAGATTGGCTCGGCTCCATCCTGTACGCCCAGCGCGTTACGCAGCGCGGGCGATTCGCAAACTCCGGGCGCGCAGAAAATGTTCATCAGCAAGGCGTCGGAGCTCATGGAGGAGTCGAGCTCGCGCCAGCGCCGCGCCGAATCGAGGTGCGGTTTGGGAAGCGAGCGCGCTGCCTGGGCATGGATCTTGTCGAATCGCCGCAGCCACTGTGGACGCGAACAGATCGCAGCATATGCCGCGTCGAAAAAATTGCCATGGCGCCCGCCGTCAGCCTCATACACAATCACGGGCGCGCTGCCATAGCTCTCAACGTGGGCGCGGCCGCGCGCGTAAAGGCGATTGCGAGCCGCCAGTTCGAGCCGCAGTTGGCTCGCATAGAAGGAGCGAAGCTCTGCCATTCCTGAATCAGAGTACCGCTTTCGCAGATCGCAGGTTTCAGTGGTGAGAAAACCATGCCAAGCCGCGCCTGCCCGGCCCCGATCCCTGAAACCTAAATAAAGACGGGCGCGTCCGCCACGCCGGCTACGCCGAAGATGCGCCGGTAGCGCTCGGCTTGGTCAGGATCGCCGAGAGCTTTGGAAGGATTGTCGGAGAGCTTGACGGCAGGGCGGCCGTCCACGTCAGTGAGCTTGCAAACCAGACTGATGGGGTCGAAGTCGCCGTCACCCTGTGGATTGCAGTTGCGGAAATCGTTGGTCAGCAGCGTTCCCCAGCCGGCGCTGAAGCGGATGCGGCGGCGCGGGGACCAACGGTTGGCGTCGAGAAAATCCGCCGCGGAGCGGAAGTCGTCGGGCGTGGCGCCGTTGAGAATGGTGCCCGCGAAGTAGGCGTGCAGTCCCAGGATCTGCTCCACATCGAGAGCGTCGGAGGCGATGAGGCGCTTTTGGCGCGCATCGCGGCCGCGGGCCTCGAGCCAGGCTATATATTCGTCGCCGGCAATATACGCGTCTTTACTGTCCATGCGCAGGCCGGTCCAGTTGGCTACCCAGGCGGGCGCGTTGCGCAAAAACTGCGTGGTGCCGAAGGTATCGGGGAGCAGGATCAGCAGCTCGCCCTGGTAGCTCTGCTGCCAGAGCTCCAGCAGGCGGTATTGCGCGCCGCGCAGTTGCTCGTCGTTGTTGGCCAGGGCGGCCATGGCCATGGGCAGCTCATGGCCATTGGTGCCGATGGCTTCAAGATCGTGCTTGTAGGCCAGAAAGGCGTTCGATGTGCCGGTAAAGCCAGCGCCCAGCGTGTCACGCATGGCGCTGACGACGTATTCGTGCCAGAGAAAACTGTGGCGGCGGCGGGCGCCGAAATCGCTCACGCTCAGATTGGGCACGCCGCGCAGGCGCGCCATTTTTTCCCAAAGGCGAGTTTTGGCCCGGGCGTAGAGGATGTCGAGCTCCAGCTCGCTGAGGCGCTTGAGGGCGGCGCGGGTTTTCAACTCGGCAATCTGCGAGAGAGCGTAAATCTCCCACATGGTCGTTTCCGACCAGAGGCCGTGAAAGCGGAGCGAGACCTGGCCGTCCTGCACCGAGAGCTCGTAATCGGAGAGGCGAAAATCGTGCTCCAGCCAGTGCAGGAAGGCGGGATCGAAGATGCCGCGGCGGCCGTAAAAAGTGTTACCGGCCAGCCAGATCAGCTCCGAACGGCTGAAGCGCAGCTTGCGCGCGGCTTCCAGTTGCTCGCGCAGTTGCCGGATGGACACATGCTCGGCCAGGCGCACCAACGAGGTGCGGTTTATGAGCGTGAAGGTCGCGCGCGTGGCGGAAAAATGCTTCCAGATGAACTGGAGCATGAGCAGCTTGTAGAAATCGGTGTCGAGCAGGGAGCGGGTGATGGGATCAAGCTCCCAGTTGTGGTCGTGCGCGCGCCTGGCGAAATTGATAATCACGTTGGTTTCACTCTAATTGAAACCGGCAAAGCACAGGAAGGTTACTGCGGCGTTTCTTCAATAAGTTCAATCGGGCCCAGAAGGCCGGAGGGAATGGGGCGCAGGTTCTGCATATCCTGGGGCTGGAATCGCCGGCCATACTTTGCCCACAGCGCGGAGTAGTCGTGGGGCGGTTGTCCGGCAAGCTCGTTGATGGCGGTGTTATAGACGCGGACCTGGATGGTGTTTTCGCCGGCGTGGACCAAGGGCGCGATGTCGATGCGGTAAGGCGGGTGCCAGAGCGAGCCGGCGGGACGGCCGTTGACGAGGATGATGGCGGCCTCGCGAATGGGCGGGTCGAGGAGCGCATCCATACCGTTGGCGCCGGGCGGGCGATCATCGGCGATGGGCGTGCCGGAGCCAAAATCGAGGCAAAGGCGTTGGCGCGGCTCGGGCGCGGCTGCAAGCCGGATGGTGCGTGTGTAATCGGCTTCGCCGGAGTAGTATTGACGGCCGGAAATCCGCGCCCAGGAAACAAGGCGATGAAGCGGCTGGGCGGCGGAGCCGGGGAAACGAATGCGCCATCCGGCGCTGAGGTTGGCGAGTTTATTTTCTTCCCGGCTCGTAGCGACGGCGCCGCCGATGGGCCCTTCAGCGCTATCCGCGAGAAGGAAGATGCGCGACTCGTAAGGCGCGAGCGCAAGCGGAATGCGAGCCTCGGTGTGCGGAATGGAAAGCAGAACAGCGCCGGAATCCGGATCCCAGGCCTGAAGGTATTTCCGCGCGGAGCGGAACTGAATGGTTGCCGCGATCGGCTGGTTGCCTGTGTCGGCTACAAAATAGATGTCGGCGGCCGGCAACCGGCGATGAATGAAGCCGAGTCCGGCTACCTGGCCAGAGGCGTCGAGATCGGGTGAGAGGGCGTTATGCAGAGCGTCCGCGAGATCATTTGCCGAGTCGATCAGAACGCCCCGATGGCCGGCGGCGCGGAAGAGCCGGGTGGAGATGGCGGCGATCCGCGGAGACTCGCCTTGCTGCATGAGGCCCGGCGCGAGCGAAGGCGTGGCTGCAATCGCAATCACATTTCCGGAGCCGGCCGCGTAGGCTTCGATGCGCTGATAGGCGCTGAGCGGGATGCGGGCAGTGGGCGGAATTACCAGGATGGGGCAAGGGATTGCGCCCAGCTTGTCGATGGTGGCCGCATCGATGTAATCGACGTTGTATCCGGCGTCGAGGATAGAGCCCATCAGCGCGGGCGTGATCCGCTTTTGCATCTCGTCGGTGACGGAGACGTGCCCGGGCGAGAACGCGGCCTGGGCATCGTCTTCGGGGAGCAGGATGGCAACGTCGTTTGCCGGCTTGCCCTGGCGCAACAACCAGCTGACGCGGGCGAGATAGCGCATGACGTCGGGCATGACAGGGAACCAGGGATTGTGATTGTTGAAGACGGCGGCGGCGTAGAAGGCCCATCCCGGCTCGCCGGCGGCGGGCGGCGAATACGGCCAGCCGTGACCGACAAACTGATTGATACCGATGAGAAACATGCGATCGGCTTCGGCTTTTACGTCGAGCGGGGTGGCGCGAAAAGCGGGCGAGTGCAGCCAGGTCCAGGTCTCCGCGGAGATGACGTTGCGCCCGTAGAGATGGCCTGCCGAAGTGGCCCAGCGCGCGTAGGAAAATGCGCGCCATTGCGGCCCTTCGCCTTCGGGCAGTTGCGGAACGGCTTCATCGGCAAGGGTTACGGCCGGCTCGCCGTAGGTTTGCGAGCGGAAAAGCGTGCCGTGCGCCTGCGCGAAATGCGCCAGCGGGGCAAGATAGTTTTCGCGGATAAGATCGGAGAGGGTCTGGCCCCAATCGTGGCGAACGGCATCGGCTTGCGGCGTGCCGCCAGCGATGAGCTCGGGGAGATGCGGGATGAGATCGTAGCCGCGGAGCTTTTTGAATTCGGCGGGCAGATCGGGCGTCCAGTCCGATCCGACGACTTCAAGTGAATCGGAGAAGACCGAATACGGCGGCTGATTGTCGAAGGCGTTGACGAGCGGAGTCGCGACGTCGGCCAGGTGCTCGTCGATGGCGGCGCGGGAGAAGTGATCGAGCACGTAACCCTCGGCGCCGAAGGCCGCTCGCTTGACGCGCTGGCCGGTGTGGCCGGCAAAGAAATAGAGGATGGACGAATCGCCGCGTGCCGCCGGAGGAGCCAGGCGCGGATCGAGCTGGCGCGCCGATGTTGGGTCGAAGGATCGTGGCCAGCCGGAAACCAGGAAAGCGGCAATCAGGCGGTCGCCTTCGGGCAGTTTGGCCGGCACGCTCGGGGAAGCAGAGGCCCTGACAGCGATCACTTCCAGGCGTCCCGCGGCGAGAGAGATTGGCGTGTGCGGGCCGCCATACGGCCAGCCGCTGCCCAGCGTGATGCTGACGCGCATCCCCAGCGAGCGGGCGGTGCGGTTAGCGAAGCTCACGTCACTGAGGAACTCGGGCGAGAGATAGGGAAAATTGCGGATGCCCTTGGCGGGATTGTCAAGCATGAGCGGATAAACGGGCTGAATCTCGACACCGCCGATGCCCGCGGAGCGCATGGTCTCCAGCTCCTTTTTGAGCTCCGGCTGGACGACAGACGGCCCGAACCACCACCAGCGCATCATGGGCCGAGCGTCAGGCGGAGGGTTCAGAAAGCCCTGGCGGAGATTCTGGCCCAGGGCGCGCGCTCCGCAAGCCGCCGCCAGCAACATGACCGCGACGCACTTGGATGAGGAGATCAAGAAGCCGCGGCGTCTGCAGCGCATGGTTTCCCTCGGATTACCCGCTTGTCGAAAAGAATACAGGGCCTCTTGACCATTCGGGAACTCAGTCTCGGCACGCCCGGCCCGTTTGCAGTGACAGGCTCGCCCGGTCCACGATAGGCTAGAGAAGGCGCGCACAGGCGCGCCGAAGGAGTTTTTTCGACCCATGCCCATTCAAACCACCTCGAAAATCTGGCACAACGGCAGCCTCATTCCCTGGGAGGAGGCCACCATCCACGTAATGAGCCACGTGATCCACTATGGCTCCAGCGTGTTTGAGGGGATTCGCTGCTACGGGCAACCGCATGGCTCCGCGGTGTTCCGGCTGCCCGAGCACATGCAGCGGCTGCTGGATTCGGCCAAGATTTACCGCATGGAGATTCCATTTACGCTTGAGGAATTGTGCGCGGGCGTGGTGGACACGATCGAGGCCAACGGGGTTACACCGTGCTATATCCGGCCCATCGTGCTGCGCGGCTACGGCGAGGTGGGCGTGAGTCCCAAGGGCTCGCCGATCGAGGTCTATATCGCCAACTTCCCGTGGGGCAAGTACATTGCCGGCCACGGGGGCGCAGACATTTGCATTTCGAGCTGGAACCGCCTGGCGCCTAATACCATGCCGGCCCTGGCCAAGGCGGGCGCCAATTACATGAACTCGCAGCTTATCCACATGGAAGCCGAGATCAACGGCTACCAGGAGGGCATTGCACTGGACGTGAACGGCCTGGTGAGCGAGGGCTCGGGCGAAAACGTGTTTATCGTGCGCAACGGCGTTCTTTACACTCCGCCGCTGTCCAATTCCGCGCTGTCCGGAATCACGCGCGACAGCGTGCTGACGCTGGCGCGGCACCTAGGACTGCCGGTAATCGAGCAGCCGATTCCGCGCGAGATGCTCTACATCGCCGACGAAGTGTTCTTTACCGGAACGGCGGCGGAGGTTTCGCCCATCCGCTCCATCGATCGCATCGTGGTCGCCGACGGCAAACCGGGCGAGATTACCAGGAAGATCGCCGATGAGTTCTATGGGATTGCGAATGGCCTCAAGCCGGATCGCTTTGGCTGGCTGACGCCGGTGAAAGTGACGGCAACGGAGACGGTGACGGCGTAGGAGCAGGGACGAAGGGAGACAGGGACAAAGGAAGCCTTTGCGGTAACGGAATTCCCCGGCCAAAACGGGCGGGAAAAGCGGAAACGGATGAGCGGGCGGCTTTCGGGCTGCCCGTTTTGCTTTCGGCGGCATCTTTGCACTCGCTTTTCGCCGAATGGCTCAATGGGCGCTCACTGGCTTTATTATCCCTCTTTTTCCTTGTCCTTTTGTCCCTCGTTTCCTGCGGTTGCGGGCAATTATCATAAAGCTGCAACACAAGGTGCGCGAAAGGATGAACGCCGATCTGTGAAACCCGACATGCGAGTGATGCTGGCCGGCTTCGAACTGGTGAGCCCGGTGATCGCCGCCAGCGGCACTTTCGGATATGGAATCGAGTTTGAGGAGATCGTGGCGCTGGAGCGGCTGGGCGGGTTTGTCACCAAGGGCATCTCGCTGGAGCCGATGGCCGGCCATCCCGCGCCGCGCCTGGTGCAGACCGCGGCGGGAATGCTGAATGCGATTGGTCTGCAAAACGTGGGCGTCGACGAGTACATCGAAAAAAAGCTGCCGCCCATGAAGCGCTACCCGCGCTGCAAAGTGATCGTAAACGTCTTCGGCTCCACGGTGGGCGAGTACATCGAGGTCATTGAGCGGCTGAACGGGGCGGAGGGGATTGCAGCCTACGAGCTGAATGTTTCGTGCCCCAATGTACAGGCGGGCGGCATGGCATTTGGCGCCGACCCCGGCTCGCTCGAATACCTGGTGAAGGAGGCTAAGGAGGCCGCGACCCGGCCGCTGCTTGTAAAGCTCTCGCCGAACGTGACCTCGATCGGACAGATGGCGCGCATCTCGGCCGATTCCGGCGCCGATGCGGTGAGCGTTGCCAACACTTTTCGCGCCATGCTGATCGATGTGGAGACGCGGCGGCCGCGATTGACCAACGTAACCGGCGGGCTCTCCGGGCCGGCCATTAAGCCAATTTGCTTGCGCATGGTCTACGAGACGGCGCGGGCGGTAAAGATTCCCATCCTGGGCATGGGCGGGATTGTGACCGCGGAGGATGCGGTGGAATTTTTGCTGGCCGGGGCCACCGCGGTGCAGGTGGGCACCGCAAGCTATGCCGATCCGCGCGCCACCGAGCGGCTGGCCAAGGGGCTGGAGTCGTGGTGCCGCAGTCACGGTGTGGAGCGTGTTTCCGCCCTCACCGGCGCCCTGGAGACTCCGCAGGACGCAGGCGGCTGAAAGTTCGGCAGTCTTTTCGCCGGCAGACGCGCTTTTTTCTTGCATTGCGGCGGCGCAGCGATAAGCAACTCCGCCATAATCATGCGCGCGGCTTCCGCGGCTGCCGCTGCGCACTCCGGCGACAGGCTCATGCGGATGGGCTGCTGCGGATCGATGGCAATCGCATAGAGCGTCACATCGCGGGTCCCGCCCTGCATGTAAAACGCGTCGAGAAGATCCTTCACGCCGATGTCGTGCGCAGTGAGCGTGGGCGGGTAGTCGCGCGCAAAACGCGGCTGGGAGCGGGTAACGGTGCCGGGCGGATTACCGTCGGCCGCGGCGTCGATGAGAATGATGCGGCCGGCATTCTGGAGCGGCTCAAGCAGGATGAAGCCGCCGGTGCCTCCATCAAGGCATTCCACGCCCGCGGGCAGCCCGAGTTTCTCGAGCGCCCGCACCACGTGAACTCCAACTCCCTCATCGCCCATGATGAGGTTGCCCAGGCCCAGCAGCAGCGTTTTGCCGGTAGCGGATGAAGACGTTTCCGGACGCTGGCGCCAAGCGGCGCAGGTCTCGGTCACGAGACCGCCGCAACCGCAGGTGCATCTTTTGCCGGTCGTGAGATTACCTGCCACGTTCCTCCCGATCGAACTTCCATCCGCCTACGATGGAGGAGATGGTGCCGCGGCCCTCGATGTAGTCGTGATAGAAGGCAAGATAGATGTGCACGATGACGAAGGTGACAAAGAACCACAGGAACGTGTGATGCCAGAAGCGCACCGCGAACTCGCCACCCATGAGCGGAACTATCCACTTGAACATCTGCGGCAGCCACGACGAGCTCACGCTCGAATAGAGCGCAAAGCCGGTCACGGTCTGGAAGCAAAAAGCCAGGAACGTGAAGAAGTAGATGAAGGCCGCCAGCGAGTTGTGGCCGGTGGAGATTTCGCCGTGCATCTTGACTTGCAGCACATCGGTTTTGACGACGTCCACGATCTCCCGCTGCTGCTTTCTGGTCATGGGGAAAAAGTTTTTCCACTTGGCGTACTTGTTGCCGACAAAGCCCCAGTAGAGACGGGCGGCAAAGTTGAAGACGTACACGTAGGCGGCGGCGAAGTGAAGGACACGTACCCAGCCGAACCAGTATTGCTGGTAGGCTTCCTGCGCGGGGCCCAGCTTGACGGGGTGTCCGATCAGGAAGCCCGTGATGCAAAGCAGGGTCAGCGCGATGGCGTTGATCCAGTGGTAGGCGCGCACGGGCATTTCCCACACGTACACCCGCCGGTACTCGACAGGCCCGCTGCCGTTGGCCTTGAAGATATCTCGTACGCCAGTGCTATGAGTACTCATGTTCGTCACTCGAAGGAAATCTGATTGAGGTGCTGTCCTTGCGGGTCGTAGAGATGCACGGCGCAGGCGATGCACGGGTCAAAGGAGTGGACAGTGCGAATCATCTCGAGCGGCTGCTCAAGGTTGGCGACCGGCGTGCCGATGAGCGAGGCCTCGAAGGCGGAGCGCTGCAGTTTGGCGTCGCGCGGCGAGCCGTTCCAGGTGGTGGGTACCACGAGCTGATAGTTCTCGATTGCGCCCTTGTGAATCTTGATATAGTGGGCCAGCGATCCGCGCGGAGCCTCAACCAGGCCGACGCCCTCGGCGTCGGCGGGCCAGGTGCTGGGATCCCACTTTTCGCCGTTGAAGGTGGAAACCTCGTTGATCTTCACGCGGTCCATCAACGCGCCATAGAACTCCTTGAGCCAGATCATGGTAAGCGCTGCATCGATGCCGCGGGCGGCGGTGCGTCCCAGGGTGCTGAAGAGCGCCGGAACCGGCGCGCCCAGCTTGCCCAGCGTGGCGCCCACCACTTCCTGCACGTCGGGCTGGCCGGCTGCATAGGCGACCACCAGGCGCGCCAGCGGTCCCACTTCCATGGGGTTTTCTTTCCAGCGCGGCGTCTTCAGGAACGAGTACTTCTCGTAGCCTTCGAGCGAGCCGAAGGGCGGCTTGGGGCCGCTGTATGCGATGTCCGTCTCTCCGGCCCAGGGATGCAGCCCGGCGTTGTCGCCTTCCTTGTAGTTGTACCAGGAGTGCGCGATGTACTCCTTGATCTCCTGCCCGTCGCGCGGATTGACAGGATACACATGGCTCAGGTCGCGGTTGAGCACAGCGCCGCGCGCGTACTTGAACGATTCCGGCTGGTTGTATCCCTTGGTGGGGAAATCGCCGTAGCTGAGATAGCCGCTGAGGCCGCCGCCGTACCTGGCCCAGTCTTTATAGAACGAGGCCACGGCGAGCAGGTCGGGAACATAAACCTCGTTGACGAACTCGTCGGCCTGGCTGATGAGCTGGCCCACCAGGTTGAGGCGCTCAGAGTTGATGGCAGACACTTCCTCAGTGTTGATGGAGCAGGGCGCGCCGCCGACGAGGTAATTCGGGTGCGGGTTCTTGCCGCCGAAGACGGCATGAATCTTGACGATTTCCTTCTGCCATTCGAGAGCATCGAGATAGTGCGCCACGCCAATGAGGTTGACTTCCGGCGGCAACTTGTAGGCCGGGTGGCCCCAGTAGCCGTTGGCAAAGATGCCCAGGCCGCTGGCCGCGAAGGCCTTGATCTTGTCCTGCACGGCGGAGAAATAAGAGGCCGTATTCTTGTCCCACTTGGAGTAGGAGGCAGCCAGGGCGGCGGCCTTTTTGGGGTCGGCCTTGAGCGCGTTCACAATATCCACCCAATCGAGCGCGTGCAGGTGGTAGAAGTGGATGACGTGATCCTGCACGTACTGGGTGGTGGACATGATGTTGCGGATGATCTCCGCCGTGGGCGGCACGGAAACTCCCAGGGCGTCTTCAACGGCGCGCACGCTGGCCAACGCGTGCACCGTGGTGCACACGCCGCAGACACGCTCGGTGATGGCCCAGGCATCGCGCGGATCGCGGCCAATGAGAATCTTCTCAATGCCGCGGACCATAGTGCCGGCGCTATAGGCGTCGGTGACGACGCCGTTCTCCACCACTGCCTCAATGCGCAGATGGCCTTCAATGCGGGTTACGGGATCGACAACGACGCGAGTTGCCATGGCTGTTTACGACTCCTTATGATCTTCAGCGTGCACTTCGGCGATCACGCTGCGCTTGCGAATGTTGGTGACAATGGCATGGGCCGCAACTCCGGCCAGCGTGGCTACGCCCACGGCCGTGCCCACGGTGTCGGCAGTGCTCTCGATGCCGAAGCCCGGGAACGACGCCAGGTGCTGGTAGAACGGCCCGTTGTCCCAGAAGCCGGCCTCACTGCAGCCGATGCAGCCGTGACCTGACTGGATGGGATAGCTGGTGCCCTCGTTCCACTTGGTCACCGCGCAGGCGTTGTAGGTGACGGGACCCTTGCAGCCCATTTTGTACAGGCAATAACCCTTGCGTGCGTTCTCGTCGTCGAACGACTCCACGAAGAGGCCGGCATCGTAATTGGGGCGGCGATAGCAGGTATCGTGAACGCGGCGGCCGTAGAACTCCTTGGGCCGGCCCTGATCGTCGAGCGCCGGCGTTCTGCCCAGCACCAGGATGTGCGTAACCACCGACATCATGACGTCGGCGATGGGCGGGCAGCCGGGCACGTTCATGACGGGCTGATTTACCAGCCTGGAGATGGCCTGGGCGCCGGTGGGGTTGGGCTTGGCGGCTTGCACGCCGCCGAACGATGCGCACGCGCCCCAGGCGATGACGGCCGCGGCATCGGCGGCCACGCGCTCCAGGTTCGATTTGGCCGTCTTTCCGGCCACCATGCAGTACACGCCGTTCTCTTGGGTCGGCACCGCGCCTTCCACCACCAGGATGTACTTGCCCTTGCTGTTCTTGATGGTGTCGTCGAGGCTCTTTTCGGCGGCGAAGCCGGAAGGCGCCATCAGGGTTTCAGAATAATTAAGAGAAAGGACGTCGAGCAGAGCATCGGCCACGATGGGATGCGACGCGCGTATGAACGACTCGCTGCAGCCGGTGCATTCCTGAAAATGCATCCACACCACCGGCGGTTTTTCCTTCTTCTCAAATGCGGAAACGACTTGTCCGGCCGCGGAGCTGCTCAGGCCGGCAGCCGCCGCGGCCGTGGTGCAGAACTGAATGAACTCGCGCCGCGAGTAACCCTTCTGCTGCATCGACTGCCAAATGGTTTGCCCCATACACACCTCGCTCATAGGCGCCGGCGAATCCCTGGAAAACAAGGGAGGGCTTATCAATGTCCAGAGGTTCGCCGGTTGTGACAGACATTACTTACGGGAAGATACGAGTGGCTGTGAGCGTCATCACAAGTGTCCTGAATCACGAGGCTTGGGGCAGCATGGGGGCCGACGATGATTTGAATCACGGAAAACTTGCTATTCGCGGCGGACCCGGGTTACCATCACCTTGATGGTAGTTATGCCCTGTTGTCGCTGCTGTAGGTCGCTTATGCGCGAGCAGCGGACTTGGGTCTGAAAATAGCCGTTTCCCGACATCCAAGATTCACGTAGCCCGCGATAGAGCCCACGCTGATCGCGGGCTTTCTATTGTACGAAAACGAAGGAGTTATGAGCCAAGAGATTGGTCACAAGGAGGCCGCTCCGAAAGAGTCAAAGGCCCAGCGCATGGAGCGCCTCAAGCGCGAAAAAAACCCCTGGCAGGCTTTTGACGAGGTGCGCGAGTTCGCGCGCCAGGGCCGGTCGAGCGTGGTGCCGGAATGGGCATCGGCTTACTTCAAATGGTGGGGCATTTATACCCAGGGCGACGGCGTGGGGGCAGTGGGCGGCAAGGGCGGCGAAGGCGTGGCCAGCGACTACTTTATGATGCGCATCGGCATTCCGAATGGCATCGTGTCGTCGCGCCAGCTTCGCGCCATCGGCGGATTGGCGCGCAAGCACGCGCGCAACCTGGCCGACATAACGGTGCGCCAGAATATCCAGCTCCACTGGCTGACGGTCGAATCGCTGCCCGAGGTGGTGGACGCGCTGGACGCTATCGGGCTCTCGCCCAAAGGCGCCTGCGGCGATGTGGTGCGCAACGTGACCGGGTGTCCGCTGGCCGGCGTAGCCGCCGACGAGCTGATCGACGCCTCGCCCATCGCCCGCCAGATTGCGCGCGAGCTGACCGCCAATCCGGACTTCTACAACCTGCCGCGCAAATTCAAAATCTCCGCCACCGGCTGCGCCTCCTGGTGCACCTATCCCGAGATCAATGACATTGGGCTGACGCCGGTGCGCCGCGGCGATCAAGTTGGCTACTCGCTGCGGGTGGGGGGAGGGTTGTCGAATGAGCCGCATCTTGCCGTGCGGCTGGATGCATTCGTCAAGCCGGAAGAAGCTGCGCGCGTAGTCCGTGTGGTGACGGAGATCTTTCGCGATCAGCAGGGATTGCGCGAGAGCCGCGAGCGAGCGCGGCTCAAGTACCTCTTCCTGCGCGAAGGCTGGACGCCGGAAAGTCTTCTTGACGAAGTCAACCTGCGCCTGGGTTACAAACTCGACCCGGGCGAGCCGGAGGAGGTTCCGGACGAGGTGCTGCGCGATCACGTGGGCGTGCATCCGCAGCGCCAGCCGGGCATGGCGTATGTGGGCGCATCCGTCCTGCGCGGGCGCATGACCGGGGAGCAGCTTGAGGCCGCAGCGGAGCTCGCCGAGCGCTTCGGCTCGGGCTCGCTACGCGCTACGATCTCGCAGAACCTGGTCATCGTCGATGTGCCCTACGGCAAAACCGGCGAGCTGGCGCGCGAGCTGGGCAAGATCGGGTTGCATGTCGAAGGTTCAACCTTCTGGCGCGGCGCCGTGGCCTGCACTGGGACTGAATTCTGCAAGCTGGCCATTACGGAGACCAAAGGGTTTACGCGCTGGCTGGTGGATGAGCTGGAAGAGCGGCTGCCGCAGTTCGATCAGCAGCTCAAGCTGCACGTGACCGGCTGCCCGAATGGATGCGGCCAGCACTGGATCGCGGACATCGGTCTCGAAGGAAAGAAGATCAAGTACGAGGGCCAGCTTACCGATGCGTATTACTTCTGCCTGGGCGGAGCAGTCGGCCAACACGCAGGCGTGGCGCGGCCGGTGGGCTATCGTACGCCGGCGCCGCTGGTGCCGGAGGCGATCGAGCGGCTGCTGCGGAATTACCTGGCCGGACGCGCAACGGGCGAGAACCTGCGTGCGTGGTTTGCGCGCCACTCCAACGACGAATTGCGCGCGCAGCTTGCGGGCGAAACGACAGAGCCGGTGGAACGCGATCTGCCCACGGGCCGCGTGCCGCATCTGGTGGCGGAGGGATAGAGGCAGTGACAAAGGGGCTAAGGGACTAAGGCCCGCTCCTGGCGTGTGCTTTTCCCGCGCAAGAGCGGGATGGCGAAGCGCTAAACGAAGTCTTGAAGCGGAGAAACAGCTTACATGAGTCTTCAACCGATTTTCCTCAAACTCGAGGGCCGGCGCGGTCTGGTGGTCGGCGCAGGCACAGTAGCGCTGGACAAAATTGCCGCGCTGCTGAAGACCGGCGTCCAACTGCGCGTGGTTGCGCCCCGGGCCCGCGAAGAAGTGAAGCAACTGGCGCGCGACGGCAGGATCGAATGGGTTGCGCGCGCCTTCGAGCCCGCCGATCTTGACGGCAGCTTTATCGTGATCGCGGCTAGCGATGTGCCCGAGGTGAATTCCGGGGTTTACCGCGGGGCCGTGGAGCGCAACATTCTCTGCAACAGCGTTGACGATATTCCCAACTGCGATTTCTTCTTTGGCTCGGTGGTCAGCCGCGGCGATTTGCAGATTGCCATCTCGACAGCGGGTGAGAGCCCGTCGCTCGCCCAGCGCCTGCGGCGCGAAATCGACGAACAGTTGCCACAGGATTTGGGGCCGTGGCTGAAGACCATTGGCGAATTGCGGCGCGAAATCCTTGCTACTCGTCCGAAGGGAGAAGAGCGGAAGCTCCTCCTTCATGAACTGGCGCACCGGCAGGTGTGCGATTCGCCAACCTGCGCAATCCGGCAGCTTGCCCGGCCGCATGCCTCCGGCGCAAACAACGGCACTGTCATCCTGAGCAACCAGAGCGCAGCGGAGGGGGTTGAAGGATCCACGGTTCGTCCGCATCCGCACGCCTTGCCGAGCCATGTCTATCTCGTCGGCGCCGGCCCGGGAAATCCCGATCTGCTGACTATCAAGGCGTTGCGGCTGATTGAATCCGCGGACGTGATTTTGCACGACGATTTGGTTCCACAGGCCATCCTCGATCTGGCCTCGCCAGACGCCGAAATTCTGAATGTCGGCAAGCGCTGCGGCGCGAAGACCATTACCCAGGAGGAGATTCATGCGCTGATGATCGACTATGCGCGCGCAGGCCGCAGCGTGGTGCGCCTCAAGAGCGGCGACCCCATGCTCTTTGGCCGTGGTGCCGAGGAGATTGCGGCGCTGAAGGATGCCAGTGTTGCGCATGAGCTAGTTCCCGGAGTTTCGGCGGCGTTTGCGGCGGCATCGTCGCTGGGCTGCTCGCTCACCGATCGCAACTGGGCCTCGAAGGTAATCTTCTCCACCGGGCACCACGCGCAGTCGCACAACCGCGCGGCGCTGCCGGCTCTCGAAGACGCTACGCGCGTGGTTTACATGCCGGGCCGCGACCTTACATTGCTCGCCGAAGAGTGGATGGCCGAGGGTCTGCCACCGGAACTGCCTTGCGCGCTGGTTTCGCGTGCCGCGCAACCAGACGAGGAAGTGCTTTCGACCACGCTGGGCGGGTTGCACGAAGCGCCGGCAGCCGCGGCGCCCAGCCTGCTATTGGCCGGTTGGGCGGTGCGGGAAGCCAGCGCGGCGGATGAGATCGTGCAGAGCTCCCCTCGGGATTCGAACCTCACCGTTGCGTAGGTTTGCGGCCTCGCAACCATTGGCCAGAAAGAAGACGACAGGATGGGGCACGGAACATCGAAAGCCGATGATCGTTCCGCTGCTAAAGCCCGTCGTCCTCAGCTAAAGCCAAGCACCGGATGCGGGATGTAAAGCTCTTCGAGCGCGGTCATTTCGTCCGCGGTCAGTTTCACGCTAAGCGCGGCCACGGAATCTTCGAGGTGATACGGCTTGGTGGCGCCGACGATGGGCGCGGTGACAGCGGGCTTGGCCAGCAGCCAGGCGAGGGCCACGGTGGCGCGGGCGAGGCCGCGCTTCTCTGCGATTTCTCCCACGCGATCGATCACCTTGCGGTCTGCTTCCCCGGTGCGCGCGTAGAGATTTCTGCCGAACACGTCCGTCTCCAGCCGCGTGGTTTTCTCGCTGTTCCATGGCCGCGCGAGGCGGCCGCGCGCCAGCGGGCTCCACGGAATCACGCCGATGCCTTCCGCGAGACAGAGGCCGATCATTTCGCGCTCTTCCTCGCGATAGAGCAGGTTGTAGTGATCCTGCATGGAGACGAAGCGGCTCCATCCGTGGCTGTCGGCGAGGTAGAGTGCCCTGGCAAACTGCCACGCGTACATTGAGGACGCGCCGATGTAGCGCACCTTGCCCGCCTTGATCATGTCGTGCAGCGCTTCCAGCGTCTCTTCGATAGGCGTCTCGGTATCCCAGCGGTGAATCTGGTAGAGATCGACGTAATCGGTCTGGAGGCGCCGCAGGCTCTGATCGAGCTCAAAGATAATTTCCTTGCGCGAAAGGCCGCGGCCGTTGGGCTCGTCACGCATGAGTCCCCAGGCTTTTGTAGCGAGAACGATAGCCTCGCGGCGCGTGTTTTTCTTGAGGAAGCGGCCGAGGATGGATTCGCTGTCTCCGCTTGAATAGACATTGGCGGTATCGAAGAAGTTCATGCCGAGGTTGAGGGCCTGGCGCAGAAACGGCTGGCTGTCGGCGTCATTGAGGGTCCATGCGTGACGGCCGGGCTTGCGCTCATTGGTTGGCTCTCCGTAACTCATGCAGCCCAGGCAAAGGCGGGAGACTTTGAGGCCGGTTTTGCCGAGATTCACGTATTCCATGGTTTCTCCTTGCAGGATTCTCCTGACCTCAGCTTGTCTGAGGCTCATTGCCCAGCAGGTGCGTGTAGACCGCCAGCGTCTGCCGGTCGAAGCAGACGAACTCGACGCGCTCCACGCCGCTGGCGTCCACATGCTCTCTTACGGTGCGAATCGCGATATCGGCAGCGCGGTCCAGGGGAAAACCATAGATGCCGGTGCTGATGGCGGGAAACGCGATGGAGCGCAGCCCATGTTCGCGGGCCAGATCGAGGCAGTGCCGGTAACAGGAGGCGAGCAGCTCGTCTTCATGATGTGTGCCGTCGCGCCACACCGGGCCAACGGCGTGGAAGACCCACTTCGCGGGCAGGCGAAACCCGGGTGTGCATTTGGCGTCGCCGGTGGCGCAACCCTTGTGTATCCGACAGGCGGCCAGCAGTTCCGGTCCGGCGGCGCGGTGAATGGCCCCATCCACGCCGCCCCCTCCAAGCAGGGTAGTATTGGCCGCGTTCACGATCGCGTCCACCGCGATCCGCGTAATATCCCCCGGAGTTGCTTTGAGTTCCGCCATTCGGAGCCGGCACGTGGTTGCAGGATTATTCTCGCACGCTTAAGATCATGAAGCCGACCCAGCAACGAAGACGGTGGCTCGAAACAGGCCCAGGCAAGGCCGCATTTAGCCTCATTCCGGCTTGCCAAGCCCAGTTCCGCTTTGGGGTTGGTTCTTTGGTTGTAGACGCATGGGATTCAAAGCCATCGTATACTTAAGATTTGAGTTATAGCTACAACCGGCTGCGTAATCGAGGCGTAGAGCGCGGGGAGCGGCCGGGGAAGCAACTTTTATGGAAGCGCGACGGTCTCACCTTACATCCCCGCGGGGAGGCGTGTGCAGCCTGGGCAGCGGCGCGCGCAGGAAGCCGAATCTTTTGACCGCGGGATCCGGGACTGGTCAGGAAGGCGCGAAAACTTGCTAGAACGCTCAGAGTCCGAAAGCGGTCTGGTGCGCCTGCCGCGCAGACGCTCTTCGACGTCTGGCGGGGCTCTCCGCGCCATAGTCGCAATGGCGCTTCCGGCGGTGCTGGCGATGGCCGGCTGCGGCGGCAGCGTTGCGTCCTTGTCTACAGCCGGCGCTCGCTCCTCGAACGGCAGCTTTTCCATTTCGCCCGGCGCCCTCGCAGTCGACACCAACTGTACCGGCTGCAATAACGCCAGATCCGGATATGAGCAGTTCAGCGCCACCACCTCCAGCGGCGCGCAGGCCAGCGTGACCTGGAGCGTGAGCGGCGGCGATTCCTACGCCGGCGGCGGCAAGTTTATGAGCGCGTCGGATGGGGAATATGTGCCTCCCAGCTTTCTCACAGCGGACAGCGTGCAAGTGACGGTTACGGCGACTTCGACATCAAACCCGAGCCTTACGGCCACGGCCAAGGTGACCGTGACGCCGGGATTCCTGCAGCCGCTTTCGCCTGAAAATGCCGCCCTGGCCGCTAACGGGACCGCGACCATCACGGGGTATATCG
The DNA here is from genome assembly GCA_030037545.1 of Acidobacteriaceae bacterium. Taxonomy (GTDB): domain Bacteria; phylum Acidobacteriota; class Terriglobia; order Terriglobales; family Acidobacteriaceae; genus Telmatobacter. Next base: position 49,274 of record JASHRF010000107.1, read on the forward strand.
CGGAGGTGGGCGGGACGGACGAAATCAATTTTGCCACTTCGAGCTCAGCCAATGGCTCCAATGGCGGGCAGGGCACCGTGGTGTCCACACCGTGCGCGCGCGGCAACCTGACCAATGGCGACTTCACCAAATGCACGGCCACCTACACAGCGCCTGGGGTGGTTTCTCAGACCGAGACCACCTATGTTGTGGCCACCATCGGCAGTTCGGCTTCGACGGAATCGACCGATGTGCTTTTGAATACGGCGGGCGTGAATTCCAATCCGGCCGATCACCAGGCACAGTTGAGTACGCCCATCTCGCTGGGCAGCTCGGGCGGAAACAACGACGATTACGATGAGAACTCCTCGAATCAGATCGTTGACTGCTGCGGCGGCACGCTGGGATCGCTGATCAAGGACTCCAGCGGCAATCAATACATTTTGAGCAACAACCATGTGCTGGCGCGCAGCGACCAGGCGAGCGTGGGCGAGACCATCATCCAGCCGGGCCTGATTGACAACACAGGCGGAGCCTGTGACCCCGAAGGCGATGGCGGCACGGAAACGCCGGTGGGGACGTTGACCGGATTTGTCCCCGTGAAATCGACTTCGACCAATGTGGATGCGGCGATTGCCGGGGTGAACTCGGGGGCAGTGAGCGCCGGCGGCGCGATCCTGGAACTGGGCGCGCCGGAGGCCGGTGGCACGCTGGCCGCCGCGCCGCCCGGCGTCTCCTCGACCGGCGGCACAGGTGAGACGCCGACGGTGGGCATGACGGTGGCCAAAAGCGGACGGACCACAGGCCTTACCTGCGCGCAAATCTCAGTGGTTGCGCTCGCGGTGCAGGTCTCGTACTACACCAATTGCGCGGAGACCGAACCCTACTATACGAAGACCTACACCAACCAGATTGGCATCGAGGCCGAGCACTTCAGCGATGCCGGCGATTCGGGTTCCCTGGTGGTGGATACCAGCGATGCCGAACCGGTGGGACTCTTCTTTGCGGGAGGGGTAACGACTTCAGGGACCAGCGAGGGCGTAGCCAACCCCGTGGGCGAGGTGCTGAGCGAGCTCAAGACGTATGTGGGCGATAACGGTACGTCCTATTCGTTTGTGGGGACGAACGATCACCCGGTGAGCTGTTTGAACTATGGCAGCGGAACGGCGGCCGCGGCGCAGGGCCGCACGTTGAGCGGAGCGGAAATGGATCGCGCCCAGCAGGCCATGCTGGATGCTCGTTCGCTGGTAAATCCTTCCGCGGGAATCCTAGGCGTGGCCACGGGCAAGAGCAGCGATGGCGCCGGCGAGGCCGCGGTGATTGTCTACGTGGATCCGAACAAGAGCGCCAGCGTTCCGGCTACGGTTGACGGTGTACGCACGGAAGTGATTCCGGCTTCGGAGCAAGCGGTTGCGATGGGGACCGCGCCGCAGTCGTGGTTGCAGGCGGGCGCCATGCCCGCGCTGCGGGCCGGCGTGCTGCGCCAGGCCATCGGCACCCAGCAGCAGATCGCCACAAGCCTGATGAAGCAGTATCCGGCCTTTTTCGGCGTGGGCGTGGGCCAAAGCTTCGACGATCCGGCGGAAGCGGCGCTGGTTATCTACGTGGACGAGAACGAAGTTCCCGCGCAGCTTCCTCAGACCATCGACGGACTGCGCACACGCTACATCGTCATGGAGCGCCTGCACGTGACTCGCTCGTATCTATCGGCCACGCCCACGCGCAGCCATTGCATGGCGCACCCCGCGCCGGCACCGGCCAAGGGATTCGATTTGCTGCAATCGAAGAAGCTCCGCAACTTGACTCTCTATTGAGGGAGAAGCGGGCTGTTTCTGCAACGAGGAGCGGGAATCATTCGACTCCACGCGCCGGCGAGCAGGTCAATTAGCCGCTTCGGCCGGCATCAATCGGGAACAGGCGCCCTCGGCGTCAGTTTCGCAGCCAGGGCAGCCGCGATCTGCCGCCCGTGAAACCGCCCGTTTTCGATGAAGATTTCGTTGGTCCGCGAGCCGGCAACAATCACACCCGCCAGATAGACGCCTGGCACATTGCTTTCGAGAGTTTCCTTGTGGCAGACAGGGAGGCGATCGACCCCGCCGCAGACCACGCCCAAGCGCTCCAGGAAGTCGAAATCGGGGTGGTAGCCGGTGAGCGCGAAGACAAAATCGTTAGGCAGCGTGAGCCGGCCCTCGGGCGTTTCGATGAGCAGGGTGTCGGGCGCGATCTCGAGCACGCTGGAGTTGAAATAGGCCTTGATCTGGCCGTGCTTGATGCGGTTTTCAATGTCCGGCTTGATCCAATATTTGACGTGCCGGTGCATCTCCGGGCCGTGGTGAATGAGCGTGACCCGGGCGCCGTGCCGCCACAACTCCAGCGCCGCAATGGCCGCCGAGTTCTTGCCGCCGATCACGGCCACATCCAGGCCGTAGCAGGGGTGGGGGTCGTTGTAGTAGTGGTGCACCTTGCTCAGCTCTTCGCCAGGAATGCCCATCATGTTGGGCAGGTCGTAGTAGCCGATGGCCACGGCCAGCTTGCGCGCATGCAGGGCGCCGGCGCGGCCAAAACGGTCTTCGGTATGCGCGGTAAAATCGCCGTCCGCGCCGCTGATGCGCTCCACGCGATGATACTGGCGCACATCGAGCCGATAGAACGCGGCTACCTGCCGGTAATATTCGAGAGCTTCATTGCGCGTGGGCTTGGCGTTGGGGCTGGGGAAGGGAATGCCGCCGATCTCCAGCAGTTCGGAGGTGGTGAAAAAGGTCATGTGGGCGGGATAGTGGAAGAGCGAATTGCAGACGCAGCCCTTGTCGACCAGGACCACGCGCAGGCCAACCTTTTGTGCTTCGATGGCGCAGGCCAAGCCGGTGGGCCCGGCGCCGATGACCAGAAGATCGAAGAGCGCGTTCGGTGCGCCGGAAACAGGTTCGTTCATATCTCTAGCTTAGGGCAATGGGTCGATCGCCGCGTCGGACGGCTAAGGCGCGGGTGCGGGCTCGGAATCGGGCGCCGGCGGAGGAATCAGCGGCAGTTCTTCAATCACATCCAGGCCGGCATTGAGCAGCAGCTTGGCCACGGCGGCGGGGTTCAATCGCGTGGCGTCGAATTCAACGCGCAGCGTGTGAGCCGAGGTATCGAGAGCCAGTCGCCGGATGCCGTACACATCTCTCGCGCGCGCCAGCGCCCGCGCCACCTGCTCGGTGGGCGGTGTTCCATAGCGATAGAGAGCTTCTACCGTGGTCATGCTTCGATGATAACAACCTAGGACCGGAACGCTACATCAAGCTGTTGAGGTACTCGCGGATTTCCGGGCTCGACCAGTCCTGTGCGCCCACGAATTTGCGGCGGATCACGCCTTTGCGGTCGATCACGTAGGTTTCCGGCCACATGTCGGTGCGGAAGAGCTTGGGCGCCGATTCGCTGGGGTCGCGAACGGTAATGAAATCGATGTGGCGGCGGGTGAGAAAGCGCTTGTAAGAATCGGCATCGTCGTCAATGCTGACGCCGATGATGACCAGGTTCGGCATCTCGTGATGCAGTTTCAGCAGCGAAGGGGTTTCAATGATGCACGGCCCGCACTGACTCCACCAGAAATTGAGCAAGACCACCTTGCCGCGATAGCTGGCCAGATGGACCGAAGTCGTGCCGTCGGAGACGGTGAAATCGGGCGCCGGTGTGCCCGTGTACTCTGGATGCGCGCCGCGATTGCACGCGCAAAGAAGGGCGAGAGGCAGGGCTAAAGCCAGGGCCGGGAAGCGACGAGACAGCACATTCATATAATAGCGGGGAAAGGCGAATCCTTCTCACTCAGGGCAAGCGGAGGGACACGGAGATAGCACAGATCACGATGCCGGACGACGAACTGAAAACCGCAGGGGACAGGAAATCGGTGCTCGGCCTGGTGGATGAGTCCGGGGCGCCCATCGCCCATGCGGATTGGCGGGAGTGGGCGCGGGCTGCGCCGGGCACCGTCTTTGCTCAGCCTGAGCCGGGGCAACTGGTTGATCTCACGGTAATTATTCCGGCGCGCAACGAGGAACAGCCGATCGGCGAGTGCCTCGAGTCCCTGGTCGCGCAGTCCGAAGACATTTTCGAGCTGGGCCGCGACTGGGAGTTGATTGTGGTCGACGATCACTCCACCGACCGCACAGCGGAGATCGCACGGGGGTTTGCCGGCGTGACAGTGATGAAGGCCGGGAGTCTGGAGCCCGGCTGGACCGGAAAAGCCAACGCCATTTGGACGGCGGCGCAACAGGCCCGCGGCCGCTGGCTGCTGTTTACCGACGCCGATACCGTCCACGAGCCGGGCGACCTGCGCCGTGCCATGCATGAGGCGGAGCGAAACAAGGTGGGGATGCTCAGCTACTCGCCACGCCAGATCGTCAGCGGCCTGGCGCAGCGGGTGCTCATGCCCCTCATCTTTTCCGAGCTGGCGCTGGCCTATCCGCCGGCCAAAGTCTCCGACCCGGCGCAACGCATTGCCGCCGCCAACGGGCAGTTCCTGCTCGTCGAACGCGAGGCGTACCGGCGACTGGGCGGCCATGCCAGCGTTGCCGATAAAGTGCTTGAAGACGTAGAGCTGGCCTTTATCGCCAAGCGCCGCCGTGTTGGCCTGCGCTTCCGCTACGCGGCCGATGCGCTCTCCGCACGCATGTACCGCAGCACCGGCGCCATGATCGAAGGCTGGACCAAGAACCTGGCGCTACTCTTCAACAACGCGCTGGCCACGGCGGTTTGGCGCGCACTCGATTTTTTCCTGCTCTTCGGCTTGCCGGTGCTGGCCGTTGCGCTGTGGGACGCAAAGCTGGCGGTGCGCTCTCTGGCCTGGCTGGGCGCGGGCTGGGTGCTGGCTCTCCTGTGGGTGCGGACACTGGTCCGCTTCTATTCACGCGTAGCCAAATCGAATTTTCCCTTCGCCGATTGCCTGATTGCGCCGCTGGGGCTCCCACTCTTTATCGCGCTGCTTTACTGGAGCTGGTTTCAGCACCGGGTGCTGAAGCGGGTAAGCTGGAAAGGGCGGAGTTACGCGGCGTGACCGTTGCAGCGGCGAAATCCTGGTTGATTTTGTGAAGCAGAAGGGCCATTTGCAGCATCTTTCCATTGAGGTTCCTGATGATTTTCCTCACGCGGCGCGCGACCTTTTCCTCGTCGCACTACTACTGGAATGCAGCCTGGTCCGCGGAGAAGAACGAACAGGTATTCGGGCGCTGCGCCAACCGCCACGGGCACGGCCACAACTATACGCTGGAGGTGACGGTGGGCGGCGAGCCGGACCCGGTGACAGGATTTGTGGTCGATCTGAAGTGGCTCAAGGATGTTATGGAACGGGAAGTGGTGGCCCGCTACGATCATCGCCATTTGAACCTGGAAGTGGAAGAGTTTGCGGCGGGCAAGATGATTCCGACCACGGAGAATATCGCGATTGCAGCGTGGCGCCGGCTGGAGCCGGCAGTGAATGCGGCCGGCGGGGCGCAGTTGAGCCGCATTCGCGTGTACGAGACGGCGGAGATTTTTGCGGAGTATAGAGGCGGGCAATGAGCAGCGCGGCCAGGGCATATTTGGGCCGGCGCTACGCACTGAGCGCCAGTCATCGTCTGCACAGCGAGGCGTTGACGGCTGAGGAGAACGAGGCGGCGTACGGAAAGTGCAACAATCCCCACGGACATGGGCACAATTACGTGGTGGAGGTGCTGGTGGGCGGCGGGGTGGACGCGGAGACAGGCATGGTGATCGGTCTGGCGTGGCTGGATGCAGTGGTGAAGGAAAGGATCGTGGCACGGTTCGATCACCACAACCTGAATTGCGATGCGGCGTTCGCCGCGCAAGTTCCAACGACCGAGAACCTTTGCCGGGCGGTGTTTGCGCTATTGAGAGACGAGCTTCCGGCAGGCCAACTTGAAGGTGTTCGCGTGGAAGAGACAGAAAACAACTTCTTCGAATTTTTTGGCGCTTCATTGCCCGCAGGCGGGAGGTAAGCTGGATGGCGCAGCCATTGGTGGTAAGCAAATCCGCAGTCGTGACGACAGGCCGGCGGCCGGAGCTGAGCGAATTCAGCACCCGGGAAATGTACCGCGAAATTTTGGCGCGGCTCGGCGAAGACCCGGCGCGGAACGGTCTGGCGGCCACGCCGGAGCGCGTCGAAAAATCGCTGGCCTTTCTCACCAGGGGCTACGAGCAAGACGCGAAGAAGATCCTGCACGGCGCGCTCTTCGACGTCGATTACGATGAGATGGTAATCGTCAAGGACATCGAGATGTTCTCGCTGTGCGAGCACCACATGCTGCCATTTTTCGGCAAGGTGCACGTGGCGTACATTCCCAAGGGCAAGGTCATTGGGTTGAGCAAGATTCCGCGCCTTGTGGACATGTTTGCGCGCCGGCTGCAGGTGCAGGAGCGCCTCACGCGCCAGATTGCCGACGCCATTCGGGAAGCGATCGACCCGCAAGGGGTGGGGGTGGTTGTTGAGGCGCGCCATCTGTGCATGATGATGCGCGGCATCGAGAAGCAGCACTCCTCCACCGTGACCAGCGCCATGCTGGGCTGCTTCCGCCAGAAAGAGACGCGCGCGGAGTTTCTGTCGCTGGTGCGGCCGTCGGTGGGCGATGGAATGTAGCGGCGAGGCCGCCACCCGGAATGAGGCGCAATGGACGAGCAAACCGCACGGGCCCGAATTTTGGCCGCAGAAGACCGGCTGAGAACAGCGATGCTCCGATCGGACGTGAAAGTATTAGACGAGCTCCTGGACCCTGGATTGATTTTCACCAATCACGTTGGTCAGCTCCTGAGCAAGGAAGATGACCTGGCGGCACACACTTCCGGCATGCTCAATAGGAAGCTTGGCGGCGCGCGGGAGCGGCGTGCAGATATCTGCGGCGCAGTCCATTGGCGCCGGCCACGGCGTGCGCCAGCTTTTTCCTGACCGCCCGGTCGATCTGCGCCAGCAGCGCCCTGTCTTGCTGCGCATCCAGAACCTGGCGGGCGATCTCGCGCAATTGCTGCCAGTCGTGCCAGTCGCCGATCTCGTCTTTTACTTTTGCGAGCGCGTCAACAAAGCTCTGGTCTGCATCGGGAAAAAGCTGCAGCACGTAGCGCAGCTCCTTCACCTTGAGGCGGAAAGGATGGATGTTGCGCGCGTTGAAACTCGGCCAGCGGCGAAGCTCGGCCATCAGGCGAGAAGCCAGTGAGCTGTGGCCATTGTCGGATTCCAGGGTTCGCGCAACTTCGATGGGCGTCGATCTCTTTCCCTTGGCCAACGATTCCACCAGCTTTGCATATTTCTTCAGGTAGCGCCGTGCCGGCTTGCGCTGGCGATCCACTGCGTCCAGTAATTCGCCGGCGCTCTTGCGCCTCACCATTTCCAGATGCTCCACGAGCCGGACCAGCGACTCTTGATTCCCGTCCTTGGGAATGTGCAGCAGATCGCCGGTGAGCACATCCATATCGCGCACGCCGCCTGCGGCTTTGCGCACCGGCTTAATGGATTTCAGCAGCCGTTTTGTTCGTTTGCCATCGGCCTGTGCAAACGCCGCCGCTATCGCTTCAATCCTGCGTGCCCGGGTGCGCAGCTTGTGTACCTCGTCAGGCGCGGGATCATCAGGCAGCTTCTTGAGCAGCTTGCGCATTTGCCGCAACGGCTTTTCCGCGCGATCGAGCTCCATAACCATCCCTTAGATTGGCTCTTTCGCCGGTGGGTTGGCAAGAGCCCCATGCAGACCCATGCCCAGGGCCTGTAACCTGAAGGCTGAGCGATGAACGGACTTCTGGTCGTCGACAAACCAGGCGGCATGACCAGCCACGACGTGGTTGATCGCCTGCGGCGCATTACCGGCGAGCGCAGCATCGGGCACCTGGGCACGCTCGATCCCATGGCTACGGGCGTGCTCCCGCTGCTGATGGGGAGATTCACGCGCCTAGCTCAATTTTATTCGGGGGGCGAGAAATGCTACACGGGGACCATTCGATTCGGCTTTGCCACCGACACTTACGACGCCGACGGCGAGGCTGCCGGTCCCGATCGATGGCCTGAGGCCGCAGGCGCGATTACGCTGGAGCGCGTGCGCGCGGCTGCCGGCCGCTATCACGGCGAAATGGAGCAGATGCCGCCGCCGTTTTCCGCCAAGAAGATCGAAGGCAAGCCGGCTTACAAGCTGGCGCGCGCCGGCAAGCCCGTGGAACTGAAGCCGGCAAAGATTCACATCGCGTCTTTCGAAATCAGCGCGTGCGAAGGCCCTGAGGCGCTGTTTTCCATCAACATCAGCGCCGGAGGGTATGTGCGTTCCGTGGCCCACGAGCTGGGCCGCGAGCTGGGTTGCGGCGCGCATTTAAGGCGCTTGCGCCGGACACGGGCGGGGGCGTTTACGCTCGACGACGCACACACGCTGGACGATTTGGAAGCGCTTAAGGGAAATCTGGAGGCGCTGGAGGGTTTGTGCGTGCATCCGCGCAACCTGCTTCCGGAGATGCCGTCGGTCTCCGGCGATGCCGAAGCGCTTGGCCGCCTGCGCAACGGCGCACAGGCCAACCTGGCCGAGTTTTCTCAGGCGCCGCTGGTCAAAGTTTTCGCCGGCCAGCGCGAGCTGGTGGGAATTGCCAGGCGCGTGGCCGGAACGCTGTTTCAGCCGGTGGTGGTAATGGGATAAAGGCAGTTCATCGTTCGCATTTCACAGTTGCTCGTCTTCGCGCGGGGGCATTCAACGAAAGAGCAATCTAAGCCGGGTCGAAAGCGCAACGCTGGCATTGAAAGCTGCGAACTGTGAACTGTTTACTGTTTTCGCAGCAGCGGCTTCAGCACCGGCATGAGCGTGCCGGCGATGATTTCCGAACCTTTGGTGGTGGGATGAATGCCGTCGGCCTGGATGGTGCCGGGAACATGGATGAGGTTTTTGTAGAGCATGGGCACCAGCGCGACGTGGTCCTGATCGGCCAAAGAGGCGAACATCTGCTGAAATGCGCGGATGTAATCGGGGCCGTAGTCAGGGGGTAGCGTGATGCCGGCCAGCAGCACTTTGACGTGGGCGTTCTGGAGGGTGGCGATTACCTGGTTTAAATTGCTGCGCGTCTGCGCGAGGGGCTGGCCGCGCAGTCCGTCGTTGCCGCCGAACTCGACGATGACGATGGCCGGATGCAGGCGCAGGACCTCAGGCAGCGCGGTAACAGCATCTTTGGTAGTAGCGCCGCTGGTGCCCTCATTGACTACGTTGTATCTGTATCCGTGGGCATCGAGATCCCGCTGAAGAAAGTCGGAGTAAGCATTGCCATAGGGAAGCCCGTAACCGGCCGTGATGCTGTCGCCGAAGCACACGATCACCGGCCGCGAGGCGGCGTGGCAGGGCAAGACGATCAGCAGGAAGCAGATTGAAACGAAACCCTCGCGCCAAGCGTCCACGAGAATAGTGTAAAGGCGGGGAACGAGGGAACAGGGACTAAGTGATTAGGGACTGAGGCAGCGCTGCCGTTTCCGCCAGGAACTGAAAGCCGGCATCTAGAAGCTCAAAGCGCCCATCGCGCAAGGACTTCGAATCACGAGCCACGAAACCACGGTCCATGCTCCCAGGAGGAATTTTGATCGAAGTTCGCAATGTCAGCCGGTGGATTCAGAATGGGGCGCGGCGGGTGGAGATTCTGAAAGGAATTTCGCTGGCCATTCCGGCAGGGCAGTTTATCGCCATCGTGGGCGCCAGCGGCAGCGGCAAAAGCACGCTGCTGGGCCTGCTGGCCGGGCTCGATGCGCCCAGCGCCGGCGAAATCTGGCTGGATGGCGTGCCTATTCACAATCTTGCCGAGAGCGGGCTCGCCCGCGTGCGCGGGCGCAAGATCGGCTTTGTCTTCCAGTCTTACCAGTTGATCCAGACGCTCACCGCTCTGGAAAACGTGTTGCTGCCCTACGAGCTGAACGTGGAGGGCAACGGCCTGGAACGGGCGCGGCGGATGCTCGAGGAAGTGGGGCTGCGCGATCGCATGGATCATTATCCTGTGCAGCTCTCTGGAGGCGAGCAACAGCGCGTGGCGCTGGCGCGGGCATTTGTGGTGGAGCCTGCCATCGTGATGGCCGACGAGCCGACCGGCAATCTCGATTCGGTGAACGGCAGTCTGGTGCTAGATCTCCTGCTGGAGCGCAATCGCAAATCCGGAACCACGCTGGTGCTGGTGACGCACGATTCTGAAATTGCGGGGCAGGCGGATCGCAAGATTGTGCTGAAGGATGGGCTGGTGGTCGAAGACACGCTGCCGCTCGCGACGGTCGCGGCGGGATCCTCCGATAGGCGCGTCGCGGAACGTGGCGAGCCGGAGGAAGAGAATCATGGCTGAACGCGCGTTAAGCTGGGCGCGCGCCGCGGCTATCGCCTGGCGCGATTTGAAATCCGCACCGGGAAAATTCGGCTTTGTGGTGCTTTCCGTTGCGGTGGGCGTGGCCGCGCTGGTGGGCGTGCGCGGATTAAGCTCGAGCTTTCGCGCCACGCTTTCGGGTCAAGCGCGTTCACTGATGGCCGCGGACCTGAGCGCGCACATTGTGCATGTGCCCACGACGGACGAGCTCAAGAATATTGCGACGGTCGTTCACGAGAATCCAGGTATGCGCATGACCTGGGCGACGGAAACGGTGTCAATGGCTTCGGCGCCGCCCGATCCGGTGCCGCTGCTGGTTTCGCTCAAGGCTGTCGATCCGAGCCAATATCCTTACTACGGAACAGCGGCGCTCGACCCGCCGATGAGCCTGCAGCAGGCGCTTGGGTATGACTCGGCCGTGGTCGCGGAGGAGTTTCTCATCCGCATGAATGCGAAGGTTGGCGGAACGCTGCGATTGGGCGGGCGGACATTTCGTATTGCGGCGGTGCTCAAGCAGGAGCCGGATCGGATCATGGCCGGCGCGGGGCTGGGGCCGCGCGTGATGATCTCGCAGGCAGCGCTGGAGCAAACCGGCCTGATCGCCTACGGAAGCCGCGTGAACGAGCGCCTGCTGGTGAAACTGCCCGATCCGCTTCCGAAAGGCGTTTCCGCGGATGCGGAACTGACGGCGGCGCGCAAGGAACTTGAAACTGCGCTGCCCGACGCTCAGGTGATGGATTACCGCGAAGGTAATCCGGCGCTGACGCGCGGCCTCGACAATGCAACTTCGATCCTTAGCCTGATTTGCCTGGTGGCGATGGTGCTGGGTGCGATAGGCGTGGCCATGGCCATGCACGCGCATCTCGAACAGCGCATGGACATGCTGGCGATCTTGAAAGCACTGGGCGCAGGCTCGACCGATCTTTTGCGAATCTTTTTATTGCAGACGCTGGGCCTGGGGCTGGCCGGCGCCTTGATAGGCGTAGCTGCAGGCGTGGGGGTTATGACGGCGCTGCCGGCGGCGTTTGGCAAACTGCTGTTCATCAAACCCGTGTTGGCGTTTCCGTGGCGGTCGGCGCTGGCCGGGCTGGGCACGGGTTTGCTGACCACGCTGCTGTTTTGTTTGCCGCCGCTGCTCGATGTGCGTGCGGTGCGGCCGGTGCTGGTGCTGCGCCGGTTGGTGGAGCAGAGAGCGCAGGGATTTCGTGACCGGATTGACCGCTGGTGGGAGCGCCGTTTGCAGCTTGGCATTGCGGCCGCGGTGGTGGTCGCGCTGGGTGCTATAGCGTGGGCGCTCTCCGATTCGCCCAAAGTCGGCGGATGGTTCACGTTTCTGTTCACCTGCGCCCTCGCCGTTCTGTTGCTCATGGCGTGGGCAGCGCTGCGCCTCATTCGTTTTATTCTCGGGCGCGTGCGCCTGCGCCTGCCATCTTCACTCCGTCATGGCCTGGCGAATCTTTATCGTCCCGGCAACCAGTCGGCGGCGGTGCTGGCGGCGCTGGGTACCGGCGTCATGCTCATCCTCACCGTCTATCTCATGCAATCGGGGCTGCTGCGCGATCTGCATGAGACGGCTTCGCCCAAGGTGCCGAATGTGTACCTGGTGGATGTAAGCACTGACGAAGTCGCCGGCGTGAAGACATTCTTCTGGCACCAGGCCGGCGTGACGCAGCCGCTCGGATTGATTCCCATCGTTACCGGACGCTTTATAACCATCAACGGACGGCAAGTGGCGCAGATGCGGGGCCAGCATTATCCAGTACGCATGTTGGAGTCGGCTGAGCTGACCTGGGCAGATACGCCTCTTGAGGGCGACAAGATTACCGCCGGCGCATGGTGGAAGCAGAACAACGAATCCGCGATTGCCATGGGCGAGGGCCTGGCCAAGCGGCTGCGCATCGGCGTGGGCTCGCAGGTGGAGCTGGAGACCGGCGGAATAGACCATACGCTGCGCGTGGCTGCCCTTTATAAGGCCGATGGCGAGCACCTGGGATCGTACCTGGAGTTTGTGCTGCCTTCCGCACTCGTCCGGGATGTGCCTGCAACCTGGTACGGCGGCGCGCACATGGATTCCGGCCAGATACCAGATATGGAGCGAGCGCTGTTTGCCGCCTATCCCACGGTCACGGTCATCAACATAGCCGATGTGCTCGACCGCATCGAGAGCGTGGTCGATCAGGTGACGCTGGTGGTGCGTGTGCTGGCGGGTTTCTCGATACTCGCCGGGCTCATGATTTTGGCTTCGAGCATCGCCAGCACGCGATTCCGGCGCATGCAGGAGGCGGTGGTGCTGAAGACGCTAGGCGCCACGCGCATGAGGATCGTGCGCACATTCAGCATCGAGTTCAGCGTGCTGGGCTTGCTGGGCGGCGCGGTGGGCGTGGTCTTTGCCAACCTGCTGACGCGCGTGCTGGAGCATCGGATGGAGATTGCTTTCCATATCCAGTGGACGGCAACCGGCATTGCCCTGGCTGGAACCGCGGTGGTGGCCACGGCAACGGGCTGGATCGCCAGCTATCGCATCCTGGGGCTGCGCCCGCTGCAGGTATTGCGCGAGGAGTAGAGCGCTCGTCCTAGGCGGCCGCGCAAGGCTGGTCACGGCAACCGCGCGGTGCGGTTACAATTCATTCGAGATGATTCGCAAACCCGCTCCCAAACTTTCGAAGAAATCCGCCGTTGCGAAGAAGTCCAAACGCGGCCCCGTCACGCTGGCCATCGACATTGGCGGCTCAGGGCTGAAGGCCATGCTGCTTGACCCGGCGGGAAAACCGGTGAGCGAGCGCGAGCGCGTGGTGACGCCGGCAATTGCCACGCCGCGCGCCGTAATAAAGGCGCTGGATGCCATGGTTGCCAGGCTGGTGCGCTTCGATCGCGTTTCGGTGGGGTTTCCCGGCGTGGTCAAGAAGGGAATCACGTACACGGGCTTCAATCTTCACCCGTATTGGGTGAATTTCCACCTTGAAGAAGAGCTGGCCAAGCTCTGGAAACGGCCGGTGCGCGTGGCCAATGACGCCGCCGTGCAGGGATACGGCGCGATTCGGGGCCGCGGAGTGGAGATGATCGTCACGCTGGGAACCGGAATGGGCTCGTCGATCTACACCGATGGGCGCCTGTGCCCCGGCCTGGAGCTGGCGCATCATCCGTGGCGCAAAAAGACCTACGAGGATTATCTGGGCCGGCGCGGACTCGACCAGTACGGCAAGCACCACTGGAACCATCTGCTGCAACTCGCCATTGCGCAGACCGCCCATACCTTCAACTGGGATCATCTCTATCTGGGCGGGGGCAACACCAAGAAAATCATCCTCGCTTTGCCGCCCAACGTGACCATCGTGTCGAATGAAACCGGCCTGCTGGGCGGCGTGGCGCTGTGGCGGGACGTGGGGTAAGCGAACAGGCGCAGACGATCAACCCGTTCAAACCGCAATGGCTGCATCCCAGGGCGTGCCGGCGCGCATTCGCCGCGAACCGTTTGGGCTGGGGCGTGGACTTCGATATTCTGAATAGAAGGCCGCCGAGACGCGATGAGTAACGCTCACCCCCATCCCCTGGAGAAGCTGCTTGCCAGCCGCATCGCCGTGCTTGACGGAGCGATGGGCACGACCATCCGCAACTACGGCATGACGGAGGCGGATATTCGCGGCGAGCGGAGCGACGCTCGATTCCGGGACGCGAAAAAGGATTTGCTGAACGACGGAGATCTCTTCACTCTCACCCAGCCCCAGATGATCGGCGACATCCATCGCCGCTTTCTTGAGGCGGGCGCGGACATGATCGAGACCAACACCTTTGGCGCGACGACAATTGCGCAGAGCGAGTTTTTTTTGGGCGATCCGCGCGAGCAGGGCGCGCGCAAGGATCCGGCGTTCTACCAGAAGGTGATTGAAGATCCGTTTCTGAAAAATCTGGCGTGGGAGATCAATGAGCAGTCGGCGCGGCAGTGCCGCGTGTGGGCGGATCGAGTAGGCGAAGCGACGGGGCGACAGCGGTTCGTGGCCGGAGCCATCGGGCCGCTGACGGTATCGCTTTCGAATTCGCCGGATGCCGAGGATGCGGGCTTTCGCGTGGTGACATTCAACCAGGTGAAGACCGCCTACGCGGAACAGGTGCACGCGCTGATGGCCGGCGGTGTGGATACGCTTCTGGTGGAGACGATCTTCGATTCGCTGAATGCCAAAGCGGCTCTGGTGGCGATTCAGGAGGTCTTCGCGGAGGTGGGCAAAAAGCTGCCGGTGATGATTTCTGCGGCAGTGGGACGCGGCGGAGAAACCATGATCTCGGCGCAGACTGTGGAGGCGTTCTGGACCGCGGTGGAGCATGTGAAGCCGTTGTCGGTAGGGCTGAACTGCTCGCTGGGCCCGGATTTGATGGCGCCATTCCTGCGCGAACTATCAGAGAAGGCCAACGTAGCCATCTCCTGCTATCCGAACGCGGGATTGCCGAATCCGCTTTCGCCGACGGGCTTCGATCTGCAGCCGGAGGACATGGCGCGCTACCTGGGCGCGTTTGCCCGCGAAGGGCTGATCAATATCGCCGGAGGCTGCTGCGGGAATACGCCGGAGCACATCGCGGCGATTGCCAAAGCGGTTGAGGGCGTGCCGCCGCGCAAGGTGGAAGCAAGGGCTTCCAGCGCCCTCGCGAGCGCGGCATGAGCACGAGCTTCGTTCGGCCTGTGGAAACCAAGCCGCTTCGCCTCTCCGGATCGCAGCCCTTCACGCAGCAACCCGGCGTCTTCATCATGATCGGCGAACGGACCAATGTGGCCGGCTCGCCCAAGTTCGCCAAGCTCATCAAAGAAGGCAAATTCGAGGAGGCGGTCTCGATTGCCCGCCAGCAGGTGGAGAACGGGGCAAATGTTCTTGACATCTGCATGGATGAGGGCATGATCGACGGCGTGGCCGCGATGACGCGCTACCTGCATTTGCTGGCCAGCGAGCCGGAAGTAGCCAAAGTGCCGTTCATGGTGGACTCCTCGAAGTGGGAAGTCATCGAGGCCGGGCTGCAGTGCCTGCAGGGCAAAGGCATTGTGAATTCGATCTCGCTTAAAGAGGGCGAGGAGACATTCCGGCATCATGCGGCCACGGTGATGAAGTACGGAGCGGCAGCGGTGGTGATGGCCTTCGACGAGCAGGGCCAGGCCGCGACCCTCGAAGACAAGATCCGCATCTGCGAACGCGCCTACCGGATTCTGGCCGAGGATGGATTTCCGCCCGAAGACATCATCTTCGATCCCAACATCCTTACCGTGGCCACGGGGATGGAGGAGCACAACAACTATGCGCTGGACTTTATCAACGCGGCGCGCTGGATCAAGCAAAACCTTCCTCATGCCAAGGTGAGCGGCGGAGTGTCGAACATCTCGTTCAGTTTTCGCGGCAACAACAAGGTGCGCGAAGCCATGCACTCCGCGTTCCTGTATCACGCCATCGCGGCGGGCATGGATATGGGGATTGTGAACGCCGGGCTGCTTGTGGTTTACGACGAGATTGAACCGGAACTGAAAGAGTTCGTAGAGGACGTGCTGCTGAACCGGCGGCCCGATGCTACGGAACGGCTGGTGGTTTACGGCGAGAAGCTGAAGGCCGCGGGCGCTGGCGAGGGTGGGAGCGAAAGAAAGACCGAGGAGTGGCGGAGCGCGCCGGTGGAGGAGCGGCTCTCGCACGCGCTGGTAAAGGGGATTGACGAGCACATCGAGCAAGACACGGAAGAAGCGCGCCAGAAGCTGGGCCGGCCGCTGGCGGTGATCGAAGGACCGCTGATGGATGGCATGGGCGTGGTGGGCGATCTCTTCGGGGCGGGCAAAATGTTTTTGCCCCAGGTGGTCAAATCGGCGCGGGTGATGAAAAAGGCCGTCGCGTATCTTACTCCGTTCATGGAGGCGGAGAAGGCGGCCATGGCGGCCGCGGGCGAGGCAGTGCGGACGCAGGGAAAGATTGTGCTGGCCACGGTGAAGGGTGATGTTCACGATATCGGCAAGAATATTGTGGGCGTGGTGCTGGCCTGCAACAACTACGAAGTAATCGATATGGGCGTGATGGTGCCCGCGGAAAAGATCCTGGAGCGGGCGAAATCGGAAAACGCAAATGTGATCGGGTTGAGCGGCCTGATTACGCCTTCGCTGGACGAGATGGTGCACGTGGCGCGGGAGATGGAGCGGCAGGGATTCAAGCTGCCGCTGCTCATCGGCGGCGCGACCACGAGCCGCGCGCATACGGCCATCAAGATTGCGCCGCATTACAGCCAGCCGGTGGTGCACGTGCTGGACGCGAGCCGCGCCGTGCCCGTAGCGACCAGCCTGCTGAGCGAAGAAAACCGGCCGGCGTTTGTCGAGCAGCATCGCGCCGAATACGAAGCGTTGCGCAAGAGCCACGCTGCGCCGCGGCAGAAGACGGTTCCCATCGAGGCTGCGCGGGAGCGGCGGGCGCCGATTGCATGGCGCGCTGAGGACCTGGCCACGCCTTCATTTACCGGCGTACGGGTGCTCGATCAATTTCCGCTCGCCCAGTTGCGCGAGTTCATTGACTGGACGCCGTTCTTTCACACCTGGGAGCTGAAGGGCGTTTATCCGCGCATCTTCGAGCACCCGGAGCAAGGAGTGCAGGCGCGGCAGCTTTTTGCGGAAGCCAATGTGCTGCTGGAGACGATTGTGGAGAAGAAGCTGCTGACGGCGCGGGGCGTGTACGGATTCTTCGCGGCCAGCGCGATAGACGACGACGTGGAGCTGTACACAGACAGCGCGCGGGAAGCGGCACTGATGCGGCTGCATTTTCTTCGCCAGCAGTCGGACTGGGGCGGGAATGAGCCCTGTCGCTCGCTGGCCGATTTCATTGCGCCGAAGGAAACGGGTTTAGGTGATTTTATGGGCGCATTCGCGGTCACCACCGGCATTGGCCTGAAGGAGTTGTGCGACAGCTTTAGGGCGCGGCACGACGATTACAACGCGATTATGGCGGAGGCGATTGCCGACCGGCTGGCCGAGGCGTTTGCCGAATGCCTGCACAAGCGCGCGCGCGAGGAGTGGGGCTACGGTTGCCGTGAGCGGCTGAGCAATGAGGAGCTGATCCACGAGAAGTACCGCGGCATTCGGCCGGCGCCGGGCTATCCGGCATGCCCCGATCACACCGAGAAGGGAACCATCTGGCGGCTGCTCGACGTGGAGGCGAACACCGGGATGCGGATCACGGAATCGTTTGCCATGTGGCCGGGATCGAGCGTGAGCGGGCTTTATTTCGCGCATCCCCAGTCGCGGTATTTCCAAGTGGGCAAGATCGAGCGCGACCAGGTGGAGGACTATGCGGCGCGCAAAGGGATGAGTGTGGCCGAAGCCGAGCGCTGGCTGGGGCCGAATCTGAATTACGAACCGGCGGGATAGCGAATTAGCAAGCCGGCAAGTCAGCGCAGCGCTGGAAGGATCTGATTGACTTCGAAGTCGTTCCGGTTCTCAGGTCCGCGCGGAATTCTGTTCGCGAAACCCGCTCCCGCCTGCTGATAAGCAACACCTGGCGACGCAGCGCCGCCGGATTGGTTTACGCCCACGGAAAATATTTTCTAAATCTTCAGAAACTTTCCAAATCGCCCTGGGTTCACCCCCTTATCTCGGGGCTCCACTCTAATTCCTGTTCGTCGATTGTCGAACTCGCGAGACGTATTCGGTCATTTCATGCGGATTTCCGTCTTGGCGCCCGCGGAAGCCATGTTCGCGGGCGCGCAGGAATTGTGTTTTTGAAAAAAGGAGCGCGCATATATCCGGAATTATGCCTTGGAGGCACATATGAAACCTATCTCGATGGTCGTCCTCTCCCTGCTTCTGACGCCGCCGCTGTTTGCCGACGCCGGTCAGCGGCTCATCCCCGCCGGTGCGTTGGTTTCCTGCACCACCGGTGATGGAAGAATCTCCTCGAAGACCACCGCCGTGGGCGATCCGATGCTGTGCAAGGTAGAGCACCGCCGTGGCGATTTCATGCTCCCCTATGGCAGCTATCTGGGCGGAGAATTTGCCGAATACAAAGATCCCGGCCATTTTGTGGGCAAAGGCTGGATGATGCTCTCGTTTGACCGGCTCTACGTGGGCGATACGGTGGTGCCTATCGACGCGAAAGTGGTGGATGTGCCGGGCTACAAGATCGATGCGCAGGGGCGCATTCTTGGCAAAGGCCACGCGGTGCGCGACACCATTACCTGGATGATTCCGGTGCTGTGGCCAATTGACCTGATCAACCTGCCGCGGCGCGGACCACGGCCCACGCTCAAGTCCGAGACCGCGCTGACGCTGCGCGTGATGGAGGATATCGAGGTTCCGGTCACGCCGGAGCCGGAGCGCGACCCGTATGGACTGATTCCTCGCGGGGACAGCGGGTATGCGCCGGAGCCTCCGCCACCAGAAGACAATCAGCCGGCGCCGGAGATGTCGTATGCGCCGGACGAACCGCAGCAGCCGATGCCGGCGCCGGAGCCGCCTCCGCCGGTGGCGTACGCCGCGCCTGTGCCCTACCCGCCAATGTACGCACCCATGTATGTTGCGCCGCCAATGGTCGCGTATGGCAGGTTCTCTGCCGGGCCACGCGGACCGGCGATGGCTTACGGTCCGCGGGTGTACGCGCCTCGACCGTATGCGGGCTATGGCGTGCGGGGCTATGCCTCCCCTGGGCCGTATGCGGCAGTCCGGCCATATGCTGCAACGCGGCCGTACACCGCAGCTCGTCCGTACGGATATGGATACGGATATGCCGGACGCGGGTACGCGGCAAGCGGCGTGGCGGGACGCAGCTTTGCCATGAACGCGCGTGGTGGCGCGGGGATCGGCGGTGGGTATAGAGGCCGATAAGAGCGGGACCCAGAGGGGCTCTCTCTGAAGCTGATTGAGATGTGATGAGGCATATTTGGAAGGCGCTGGGCCTCCCGCATTTCACGGCGTATCTTCATTTTGGCGAGCCGCAGGTCTGCGCGGATGCTCGCGAGACCGCGGATGGGACACGGAAGGAGAGTGTGGCCACGTGGGCAGAGAGTGCGCCGGTGCTGGTTGGGAGCGGGGCTTGAATGTTTTGGAGTTTGGCCGATTGAACCATGCGCGCATGGCGGGAAAGGCAAGAGCGCGTCAGGCGGGCGGAGCGGCAGTGGAACCACGCACTACGAGGCTGGTGGAGACCAGGAACTCGCGCTGCAATTTTGGATTTGCGGGATCTTCGCTCTGCTGGCGCAGGGCCTCGAAAGCGGCGCGGGCCAGATCAGCGCGCGAGAGCCGGATGGTGGTGAGGGGAGGTAGCGTGAATTCGGCGAAATCGATATCGTCGAGGCCCACCAGAGAGAGATCCTGCGGCACGCGCAGACCCTCCTTAAACGCGGCGCGCAGAACGCCGATGGCTGTCATGTCGTTGGAGCAGACGATGGCGGTGGGTGGACTGGCGAGGGCGCGCAGGTGTTCAAATCCCGACACCCCGCCCTTGAGGGTGTGATCGCACTCCACGATCCACTTCTTCTGGGCGGGAAGTCCGATGGCCTGCATGGCGGCGCGAAAGTCGTTCTCGCGGGTGATGGCGGAATGCAGGCTGTGCGGGCCGGCCAGGAAGGCGATGCGCTTGTGGCCCAGCTCAGCGAGATGGCGCACCGCGGCCTGAATGCCGGTGGCGTAATCGAGCAGGATGGTGCTGGCCTTGGGATCGTCGAGCTTGAACTCGGCCAGCACGATGGGTACGCCGTGGTGCACTAATTCGTCGAGCACCGATTCTTCTTCGCCGAAAGTCATCACAGCCACGCCGTCCACCTTGCGCTCCAACATGCGGTGGATGCACTTGGTGAGCGTGGCGGGATCGCTGTTCGAGGAACTGACCAGGATTTCGTAGCCGAAAGACACGGCGATTTCCTCAAAACTCTGAATCAGCTCCGGGAAAAAGGGGTTGGTGATGTTTTCGACGATGATGCCGAACAGCCGGCTGCGCCCCGAGACCAGGGTGCGGGCGTGGGTATTCGGAAAATAATTTAACTGCTTGACGGCCTGCCAGACGCGTTTCTTCAGGCCGTCGCTGACCACCGGGGAGCCGTTGATGGTCCGCGAAACGGTGGCGATGGAAACTTTGGCGAGCGCGGCGACGGTGCGGATGTCGGGATTGCGGCCGGGTTTACTGCGGGTAGCTTGGCGAGGCACGAGTCAATCCTGCGCGGCGTGAACTGAATGCACTGTCATGGTATTCGATCCGGTTGTGGAGTGCCGGGAAGTTTTCCTCAGGGGGAGCGAAGATGCTCTTGCCGCCTACCCAATGGCCAGAAAAAAGCGAAAGGATGGAGCGCCCAACTTTGTCTATTCCTAGAGCTCCAGGACGTTGTCGTCGATGGCGAGGCGGACGTTGCCGTCGGATTGGGCGAGGCGGCGGACGGCTTCGGGCTTATCGACCTTGGCCTTGAGCATGACCAGGGCAACGGGAACGCTGCGGCCCGCGCTCTTGATGGTCTCCACGGCGGTTGCGCGGTCGATCCTGCAAGCGTCCATGAGGATGCGGATGCCGCGCTCCACGAGCTTCGAGTTCTGCATGTGCAGGTTGACCATCTGGTTGTCGTACACCAGGCCCAGCCGGGTCATGGCGCCGGTGGTGATCATGTTGAGGACCATCTTCTGGGCAGTACCGGCCTTCATGCGCGTGGAGCCGGAAATCACTTCGGGCCCGACCTCGGCAACGATGACGATATCGGCAGCGGATGCGATGGGCGTGTCAGGATTGCAGGTGACGGCGGCGGTGTGTGCGCCCCGGGCGCGCCCGTAGGCCACGGCGGCTACCACGTAGGGCGTGCGGCCGGAAGCAGAGACGCCGATGACCACATCTTTGCGCGTAGGGCGGCGGCGCGCCATATCGCGCTGGCCGAGTTCTTCGGAATCTTCGTTCACCTCGACGGCCGAGGCCAGAGCCTTAGGACCGCCGGCCATGATGTACTGCACCTGGCCCGGCGCGCTGGAGTAAGTGGGCGGGCACTCGGAAGCATCGAGGGCGGCAATGCGTCCGCTGGAGCCGGCTCCGACGTAAATCAGGCGGCCGCCGTCGCGCAGGCTGCGGGCCACCTGGTCAATGACCTGCGCGATTTCGGGAATCGCTTTTTTGACCGCCGCGGCGATCTTCGCATCCTCGTGATTAATGATGCGCGCGATCTCCAGTGCGGACTTGGTGTCGAGTCCCTGCGAGGCTTCGTTTGGGCTTTCTGTAATGAGGTGCTGTAACAGCGAAGCCGGGTCTTTCCCGTTGCCGTTATTGTGCGCGCCCGCCGTTCCCGGCAAGGTGGTGGTAGTTACCATCCGTTTTGCCCCAGAATTTCATTGTAACTGGAAAGTGCGCAAGAGAAAAACAATTCCAAAGTTGTAGCCTTGCTGGATCCGGGACCTCAGTGGAGCTTTAGGCGGGATCCTGCGACGCCGTTTCTCCGGCCCGATCTTTTCCGTGACCGCCGTCACAGGTTACAGATTTCATTCACATTAATTGAACTCCTCTGCGCTTCGGTCCGTTTCCGGAAAAGCTTGCGCATCTCTCTGTGTTCCTGTCTTGTATTTCTCTCTCCCAAAATTAGAAAGTGGAGAGACACCTCCAAACGAGACGGTGGATGCGCCCGGTTAGCACCGGCTAATCCGCGGGTTGGCGGTCGAGACCGCTGAATGCTCGATGTCACCTGAAGGCGTTGCCAGAGGGAAGGCTGGGGATGAGGCTACTGATTGCGGAGGACGACAAGGCGCTGGGATCGTTTTTGAGCCGCGGCCTGGAGGCTGAAGGCCATCGCGTGCGTCTGGCGCACGACGGTGGGGCAGCCGTGGAGGCGTTCCGCGAGGACTTGCCCGACCTGACCATCCTCGACTTGAACATGCCGGTCAAGGATGGCGAGCATGTGCTCGAAGAAGTGCGAGCCATGGATGCCGACCCGCCGGTGCTGGTGCTGACCGCGCGGCAGGAGGTTGACACGCGGGTGCGCTGCCTGGATCGCGGCGCCGACGACCTGATGGTAAAACCCTTCAGCCTGCACGAGCTGCGCGCCCGCTGCCGGGCGCTGCTCAGGCGTAAGCGCGAAGCGCGGCTGGCGCTTCGGGCCGGAGACCTGGAGCTGGACCGTTTGGAACATACGGCGCGGCGCGCGGGCCGGCCCATCGAGTTGACCAACAAGGAATTCGCGCTGTTGGAGCACCTGATGCTCAATCGCGGCCAGTGCGTCTCGCGCGTCGAACTGCTGGATTCGGTCTGGGATATGGAGCCCGCGCAAACCACGAACATCGTGGATGTCTACATCAACTACCTGCGCCGCAAGCTGAAAGACCCGCCGCCGGGACGCCTGATTCGCACCGTGCGGGGCCGCGGGTACGTGGTTCCGGCCGAGACGGATCTGGCCCTGAATGAGCCTGCGCGCACCCAATCTGCGGAGCTGACGGCGCCGCCGGCCGAGCCCCAGGTTGCGGGCAGCCCCACCGCTTCCGTTTGATCTTTGCTTCAAAGAGGAGATGCCATGCAGACTTCAACTCTTCCAGTATCGACGCTTTCCACGCACACACGCTTACGGCCGCGCACCGTGCTGGTGGCCAGCACCGATGCGAGCTTCCGGCAGCGGCTGGCGCACATCCTCACCGGGTTGCGCTGGAGGGTGCGTGAGGCTGAGAGCGGCGCCGAAGTCTGGGCCGAGGCCGAAACCGCCCTCCCCGATGCTGTGATCGCCGATTCCTGGCTTCCCGATCTCGAAATGAATGAATTTCTGAAGGATTTTCGGGGCGCGTTTCCGCAATTGGACCTGGTCTTGGCGGGGGGAGGGTCAAGTCTGGAGAGCCCGCGCGGACCCTACCGGCAGGAACTGCTTTATGCTTTGCGGCGCAGCCAGGATGGGGACACGGCGGCGTGGAATGCGGCGCCGGCCCTGTACAGGGCCGGCAAAGCCGAGATGGCCGATCCGGCGTCAGGTGGAACGCCGGCCGCGGCCGTCATCTCCGCTCAGCCGGTCGACGGAGATGTTCCGCAGGTCCGAACGCATACGGCATTCACCTCCGCAAAAACGATCCCCATCCGTTCTGAACGCAGGGCCGCAACGGCCGCAGCGTCAAGTGGCCGGCTGCCGGAGCTGGTGGGCAACGCCGCCTGCATGCTGGAGGTGAGCCGGCGGGTGCGGCTGGTCGCCCCGCGCATGACGCCGGTCCTGATCGAGGGTCCCACCGGATCGGGGAAGGAACTGGTGGCCGAGGCCCTGCACAGGCTCTCCGCGCGCAGCCGCAAACCTTTTGTTGCCATCAATTGCGCGGCTATTCCTGAGGCGTTACTTGAGGCCGAGATGTTTGGCCACACGCGCGGGGCATTCACCGGCGCGGTGCAGGGACGGGTGGGGCGCATCGAGGCGGCCGACGGGGGCACGCTGTTTCTGGATGAGATCGGCGAGATGCCGCTGGCCCTGCAATCCAAGCTGCTGCGCTTTGTGGAGTACGGGGAGTTGCAGCGGGTGGGCGATAACGAGTCGGTAAAGGTGGATGTGCGCATCGTGGCCGCGACCCACCGGAAACTTGCGCAGCAGGCTGCCAGCGGAGCGTTTCGCTCCGATCTCTACTACCGGCTGGCGGTCTTCCTGATCCGCACCCCGTCCTTGGCCGATCATGCTGAGGATGTGCCCCTGCTGGTGGAGCATTTTCTCTCGAAGCTGGGCCGCGAGTTGCCGGTGAAAGGAGTGGATCCAAGCGCCATGGCCAGGCTGACCGCACACGACTGGCCGGGGAACGTGCGCGAGCTGGAGCATGTGCTGGAGCGGGGAGTGATCCTGGCCGGCGACGAGCCGGTGCTGACGGCCGCCGAGATCGATTTCGAGCTGGCGGTGAATTGAGCCGCGCAAGAAGTCTGGAACCCGGGGCGCCTGGAACCGAGGTCTTGGAGCCAAGCAGTCTGGAACCGAGGAGGCTGGAATGGAGATCGCAACCCGATTGAGCGAAGAGGTGGCCCGCTATCTCGATCTTTCCGCAGCCCAGGCCAAGTTGACGGCCGCCAACATGGCCAACGTGGATACGCCCGGATATAAGGCTATGGGCATGGACTTCGAGGCCGAAATGCAGGAGGCGATGGCGGACGTGGATGCAGGGAGCCCGGCGCATCCGGTGCGGGTACGGCGCGTGGATGGATTGATTTCGAGGCCGGACGGCAATAACGTTTCCATGGACCGCGAGAGCCTGAACCTGGCCGAGGCGCAACTGGAGTTCAAGACCGGCGTGGCGCTGTTGAAACAGGAGTACCAGCGTGTGATGGATGCCATCCACGCGGATAAATGAAGGGAGCAAGCCACCCTAGCGAGCCGCCCGCAAGCGGGTTCCCGCCGCTCGCCGGGGGCCCCGGCAGGGAGCGAGGGAGCGGGAACAATGAACCTCTTCGGATTGATGGAGACCTCGGGCAGCGCCATGCAGGCCGAGCGGATGCGAGCCGAAGTCGTGGCGGCCAATATGGCCAACGCTGAGACCACCCGCACCGCCTCGGGAGGTCCCTACCGGCGGCAGGAGGTAGTGTTTGCCGCCGATAGCCCCGATCCGGAATTCCTGGATTCGATGACTGCGGCAGCGGGAAACGCGCAGACTGGCGCTGGCTCGATGCCGGCGTTTCCCGCGCTCTCGCCGTCCGGCTCCGCGACGGTTGCCGCAGGCGTGCACATCGCGCGGGTGGTCGAGGACCCGTCGCCGCCGCTCAAACGCTACGATCCGGGGCATCCCGACGCCGGGCCGGACGGCTACGTGGCCTATCCCGATATCAATCCCATCAGCGAGATGGTGGACCTGATGGGGGCAACGCGCGCGTACGGGCTGAATGGATCGGCGGTACAGGCCGAAAAGGGGATGATCAGCTCGGCGCTGGAGATTGCGAAGAGCTAGTTCGAAGCATCTGGCTCCTAGCTGCGAGCCACAGCCGGAGAGGAAATGCGATGACGATTGCGATGAATGCGGCGAGTGCTTTGACCGCTCTGCCCAACGCCGGCCCACCGTTGCGCACGCCTGCGATTTCGCCGGCGGAAGCAGGCAGCGCTGCGCCGGAGCCGTTTTCCGATCTGCTCACCAATGCAGTAGGCCAGGTGAATCAGCTTGAAACGCAGGCCCAGGCGGCGGCGGAAGGACTGATGACCGGCTCGGGCGTGGACGTGCACCAAGCCATGATCGCGACCCAGAAGGCCGACATGGCCTTCGAGCTGGCGCTGGCGGTGCGCAACAAGGCGGTGCAGGCCTATCAGCAGGTGCTCGGGATGCAGTTCTGAAAGACAGCTTCTAGCGCTAGCTCGGATGCGCGAATGGATTGCGGGTGGAGGAACTAGCGACAGGAGATTGGTGCTCTCGGCCCCGGACTTATAAATGATGGATGCGCGAAAGGCTAGAAGCTAGAAGCTGACTTTATGCCGACCGGAACGCAGTTGGAGAAGAGCGCACAGGCTCGGCCCGGGCCACCGCAGTTCGGCGACCGCCTGGCGGGATTGTGGGGATTGGGGCGGGTACGCTGGGCCCAGATGCCGGCGCCGCAGCGCGGCTGGACGGTGTTTGCAGCGCTGCTGCTGGCAACTCTGCTGGGCGGCCTCTTCTGGTACGGCCTGCGCACCGACTGGCGCACGCTGTATACGAATCTCGACCCCGACGATGCGCGCCAGACGGGCGTGATTCTGACCCAGGCGCAGATTCCCCACGATGTGACCGACGGCGGCACAGGCATTCGCGTTCCGGCAGCGCAACTGGATAAGGCGCGGCTCGCCACTGCGGCCAAGGGAGGCGTGAAGAGCGGGCGTCTGGGATTCGAAATCTTCGACAAGCCCAATTGGGTGGGCTCGGAGTTCGACGAGCAGGTGAACTACCAGCGCGCCCTGGAAGGCGAGCTGGAGCACACGGTGGCGACGCTTTCCGACGTCGATTCGGCGCGCGTGCACCTGGTGTTGCCCCACGACTCGTTCTTCCGCGACCAGGAGCGCCCGGCCAAGGCTTCAGTGGTCCTGAAACTGCGGCACCGGTCGCTGGCAGACGGCGAGCCCGACGCCATCCGCAACCTAGTGGCTTCGGCGGTGGACGGGCTCTCGCCGGATCACGTGGTGCTGGTGGACGCCTCGGGCCATCTGCCGCTGGGACCGAAAACTGCCGAAGCCCTGCAGTTAAGCGCCGAGCAGGCGCTCGAAGAGAAGCTGGTCTCTACGCTGGAGCCGGTGACCGGGGCGGGCAATGTGCGCGCCTCGGTGACGCTGGATTACGACGATGCGGCCACTGAGGTGACGCAGGAAACCTACGACCCCAGCCAGACAGTGACACTTACCGTGCAGCGTACCGAGCAGACCACGGGCGCGCAGCCGGTGGCCGCCGGGGTGCCGGGAACGGCGTCGAACGCGCCCAATACGCAGGCCCTGCCGGTGTATCCGCACGAGACCGCCCCGCCCCAGAGCGCAAAATCGGAGTCCAGCACCTATGGCGTAGCCAGGACCGTGAAGCACGAGGTCGAAAATCCCGGGCGCGTGCGGCGTCTGACGGCGGCCATTGTGGTCAACGACCGGCTGGTGCGGCCGGCCACGAAGAACGCGGCTCCGGTCTGGCAGCCGCGCTCCGTCGACGAGCTGCGCAATCTGACGGCGCTGGCGCAGGCCGCGGTGGGCTTCGATGCGACACGCGGAGACGTGCTCACGGTTCAGGACCTGGCCTTTGAGGATAATCGCGGCCCGGAGCCGGTTCCGGTTCCGGAGAAGTTGCTCGATGAGGCTGAGAACTCGCCGCTGCTGCTGAAGTACGCGGCGGTTCTGGCCGGGATTCTGGTGGTGCTGGCCTTCGGCGTTCGCCCGGCGCTTGCGGCTGCGGGCTCGGTGGCGTTGTCGCGGCCGAGGGAATTGGCGGCTCCGGCAGCTTCGCCGGGCCTCCCCGCGCAGCCGGCCGCGCCCGACCCGGAGCGGGCGCGCAATCAGGAGATTTTCGATCAGGTCACCAAGCAGTTGAAGCGGGAGCCGACGCAAAGTTCGCGACTGCTGCAAAGCTGGATTCACTCCGACTGAGGGAAAGCCGAGGGTCCGGGTCAGGCAAGGCAGCGGACCGGCGCGGGAGGCGAGAACATTGCCGGAGCAGGAAAGCGAATCCGGAGCAGCGCGGCGGCATCAGTCAGCCGGCATATCGGGGCTGCGCAAGGCGGCGGTTCTGCTGGTCGCAGTGGGCGAGGAGCTGGCCAAGGAAGTGCTGCGCGTCCTGCCCGAAGCCGACGTCGAGCGGCTCACCGAAGAACTGGCCGACCTGCGCGGCATCACCCCAGAGCTGGCCGCCGAGATCCTGGAAGAGTTCTGGCAGCTACTGGAAACCCAGAACTTCATGGTTCATGGCGGGATCGACTACGCCAGCCGCCTGCTGGTCGACACTTTCGGCAAAGCGCGGGCTGACGACCTGCTGATGATGGTGCGCCGCTCCCAGGAGGCGGCGCAGGGCAACCTGGCCAAGCTGCAGCGCACCGATCCCCAGCAGTTGGGCAAGTTGCTCGACTCCGAGCATCCCCAGACCATCGCCCTGGTGCTCGCCCATCTCGACCCGTTGCGGGCCTCGATGGTGCTCGACAACCTGAATGAAGAGCACAAGGTGGTGGCCATCCAGCGGCTGGCGGAGATGCGCCAGTTTTCGCCGGAGATGGCGCAGAAGGTGGCGCACATCCTGCACCGGCGGCTGGAGAGCATGGGCGATTCGGCGCGCAGAAGCTACTCGGGATTCAAGGCCGTAGCCGACCTGCTCAACCGTCTCAACGCGGAAGAGGCGAAGCGCATCCTGGAAGCGGTCGAGGAGGCGCAGCCGGAGCTGGCGCTCGCCATTCGCAACCTCATGTTCACCTTTGAGGATCTGATGACAGTGCCCGCGGCCTCCATTCGGGAGATCGTTTCGGGCGTGGACAAGCGGCAACTAGCCATGGCGCTGCGCGGCGCCAACGAGGAGCTGCGCGCCCAGATCTTCAAGTCCATGAGCTCACGCGCCGTGGAGATGCTGAAGGAGGATATGGAGGTGCTGGGCCCGGTGCGCTCGCGCGAGGTAGCGGCGGCGCAGCAGGAGATTCTGAACCTGGCGCGCCGGCTGGAGGCCGAAGGCAAGGTGATTCTGAAGCTCGAATCCGGCGACGAAATGCTGGCGTGAGGCAGAGATCAGAGAACAGGGGTCTGATGGCGGAGAGGCGAGACGGTGCAGGAAAAGGAGTCAGGGCCAGAAAGCGGCATGGCGAGCGGCGTAGAAGCCTTCGAATACCTCGACAGCCCCGACGCGCCGTTTGTTCCCTCGTGGGCCGGATGGGACCGAGCCCCGGACGCGGCGCTCGGTGGAAAGCCGCACGGCATCCGGCCCACGCCGGCACGCCCGGAAAAAAACGCGGAGTTCGAGCGGCGGCTGGCGGAAGAGACACGGCGGTCTTTCGAGGCCGGGCGGGCGCGCGGTATGGAAGAAGGGCGAAAAGCGGAGCGGGGGGCGCACGCGGAGGCCGGAGCGGCCGAGGAGGCAAAACGGATCCGCCATGCGGCCGCGTTGCTGGAAGAATTCAACGGGGAGCGGGCCAGGTATTTCCATGCCGTCGAGGCGGAGGTGGTCAGGCTGGCGCTGGCCATGGCCGCGCGCATTCTTCGGCGTGAGGCGGGCAGCGACCCTCTGCTGCTCATGGGGGCGGCGCGCGTGGCGCTGGGGCAGATCTCCGGTGCCGCCGAGGTGCGGCTGCTCGTGCCCGCCGCCGAACTCAACCTTTGGTCCGAGGCCATGGCGCTGCTGCCAAATCTCTCTGTCAGGCCCCTGGTCGTGGCCGGTGACGGCATGGAAGTGGGCGAGTGCCGGATCGAAACCTCGCTGGGCGAAGCCGATTTGGGCGTGGGCGCCCAGTTGGCGGAGATAGAGGCGGCGTTTCTGGGGCATACGCCGGCCGCCCGGAGCCCTGAGGAGATGCAGCGCCAGCCCGCCGGAGCGAATGCGGAGAGCGTCACATGACGGCGCAGCTCGATCGTTACTTCGCACGACTGGAGCGGTTGCAGCCCTGGCGCTGGCGCGGACGTGTGCTGGAGGCCGTGGGGCAGACCATCGAGTCGGCGGGGCCGCTGGCTAGCGTGGGCGAATGTTGCGAGATCGCGGACCGCGCCGGCTGCGCGCACTTGGCCGAGGTGATCGGTTTTCGCGGCGCGCATGTGGTGTCCATGCCCATTGAGACCACGGAGGGAATTCGTTTTGGCGATACGGTGGCGGCTCTGGGCGTGCGCGCCGAGATGGGCGTCGGGCCGGCGCTGATGGGCCGGGTGCTGAACGCGCTGGGCGCGCCCATCGACGGCGCGCCGGCGGCGGTTCCGGAACAAATGCTGCTCCTTGATGGCGCCGTGCGGCCGGCGCTCGACCGAGCTCCCATCCGGGTTCCGCTGGGCACCGGGATTCGCGCCATCGATGCGCTGCTGACCGTGGGCCGGGGACAGCGGGTGGGTATCTTTGGAGGATCGGGGGTGGGTAAGAGCACGCTCGTGGGCATGATGACGCGCAATACCGAGGCGGATGTAACGGTAGTGGGCCTGGTGGGCGAGCGCGGACGCGAGGTCGGCGAGTTTCTTTCGGACTCGCTGGGCAAGGAGGGTCTGGCGCGCGCGGTGGTGGTGGTTTCCACGTCGGACGAGTCCCCGCTCAAGCGCATGCGCGGAGCAATGGCGGCAACCACGATTGCGGAGTATTTCGCGGGTCAGGGCAAGCACGTGCTGCTGGTGCTTGATTCACTCACCCGTTTTGCCATGGCGGCGCGCGAGATCGGATTGGCCGCCGGAGAGCCGCCCACCGCCAAAGGCTACACGCCCTCGGTGTTTACCCGGCTGGCGCGGCTGATCGAGCGCAGTGGACAGTTTCGCTCGGGATCGATCACGGCCTTTTACGCCGTTTTGATGGAGGGCGACGACCAGCAGGACCCGCTCGTAGACACGGTCCGGTCGCTTCTGGACGGTCACGTTGTTCTTTCGCGTTCGCTGGCCGCGGAGGGCTGGTACCCGCCGGTTGAAGTGCTGGACTCGATCAGCCGCCTGATGCCGGCCGTAGCGGCGCCCGAGCACCGCGAGCAGGCGGCGACGGCGCGCAGGCTGATGGCCGTCTACGCGCGTTCTGAGGACCTGGTGCGCATCGGCGCCTATAAGGCTGGATCCGATCCGGAACTGGATCGGGCGATGCGTGCCCGCGGAGCGCTACGCGAGTTCCTGACCCAGGGCTCGCACCAACGGTCGCCGTTTCAGGACTCTTTGCGGCGCCTGAGCGCGCTTGCTGCGGAGGTTTGAGCGGTGGCCGGGTCGCGCGCTTTAGGCCGGCTGCTGCGGGTGCTGGAACTCGTAGAAGAGCAGGCGCGCGCAGCCCTGGAAATGGCAATGGCAGAGCTAAGCAGACTGGAGAGAGCGTGGGCGCTGGCAGGGGAGCGCGAGCGCAGGGGATGGCGGCTGGTAACGGCCAGCGCCCGCAATGGAGAGGCTTGGGATCGTCTGGCCGGCTTGGAAGAAGCGCGCGCGGCGCGGCGCCTGGCC
This sequence comes from Acidobacteriaceae bacterium, assembly GCA_030037545.1. Classification (GTDB taxonomy): domain Bacteria; phylum Acidobacteriota; class Terriglobia; order Terriglobales; family Acidobacteriaceae; genus Telmatobacter. The sequence goes on from JASHRF010000107.1 coordinate 80,051, forward strand.
GGGGTGCTCAGGATTCGCATCGCTGAGGTGGAGCGGGAAGCTGCCCGGCGGCGCGAGGCGTTTCTGGCCCGGCGGGTGGAGCGGCGGCAGGCAGAGGCTCTGGTCCGCGAAGCCCAGGCGCAGGAGGCGATCGAAGCTAACCGGGCCACTCAGCAATCCGTGGATGAGTGGTTCCTCAATCGCAGGGAGCATACCTGACCTGGCTGCCAAGGACCAAGTGCAGCGGAGATGAGAAGCCTGCGGTTGAGACGGCATGGGGTTGAGAATTTCATGGTGACTGAAACCGTTCCGGAATCGGAACCATCGCTTCCCATCTCTGACACTCCTCTAACCTGCTCGCCGTCTCTTTGGCACGGGTTCTGCATTGCTCCATCGCATGACAGCTTCCGTCGGGTTTGAAATCGAGGCATCCGGGCGAGCCGGGCTGACCGGGCGGGAGGTGCCGAAAGGCGGCGCAATGGCGGGGGGCGGGGGTACGAAAACCTTGCCGGGCACGGCCCTGGCCAGCCTGGGGACGGCCAAGCCCGCCGCAAACGGACCTGGAATCGCAGCCAGCGCGGGAACTTTCCGGTCGCAGTGGCAATCCGTGCTGGCGGCTATGGGAGCAGGGAACGGGGAGCCGGGGTCGGGGGATGCACAGCCGGCGGCGAGCACGCAGCCAGCGGAAGCCGAAGCGGAAACGCTCGCGACGGCAAATCGGCCCCGCACTGCGGCCGGGTGGGGACCCATCCCCGATCGATCGCAGGCCGGAGCAAGCCGCCGTCCGGCCGAACCGGATGGGGTCGCTCAGGTTCAGGGTTTTGGCGAAGCACAGAGTTCGGAGCAGGCTGCGCGTGAGGATGTTCTCCCGGCTTCGGACATAAGTTCCGGCGAGGCAGGGCCGGCGCGAGCTGCTCAGACCCATGCCGGGCCGACGCGCAGGCACGCAGCCGCACCGGATGTGCAGAATGCCGCCGCAACCCCTGCGCCGCTGGTTGCGGCCGAAGCCAATGCCGCCGTAGTTGCGACGAGCCCGGGCTCGGCAACGATTCGGAATCAAGCGCCGCGGCCTCTCGAGGATTTGCAGCCTGCGCCTGCGGGCTCGTCCTGGAGCGCTCTTCCGGAAAGCTTGTCCGATCCCGCATTGTCTGCGGCAATCGGAGCGCGGCAGCCTGACTTGGCGGTTCGCGCAGTGCAATCCGCCGCAGTGCCGGAACCGGTGACGCCCGGCGCCCATGAGAAGGAAGAGGCTGCGTCATACTCCGCGCACGGTGGTGCGGCCGGTGCAACCACAAGGTCGGGAGAGGCTGGGGAAGCAGGCCAATCAGGAACCGCCTCCGCAAGCCAGAGTTTTTCGTTGGGCGAGCGCGCTTCGACCGCCGGGGCGACGCTTTTGCCGGGCGGGACGGGTATCGAGCCGCCGCGAACGGATCGGGCCGCGGTCAACGCGGAAACAGCCCATCGCGCAGCGCAACCGGATGGGTCGCAGAGCGGCGCAGATCCCGTCCCTCCGGCGGCCGCCGCGTACCCGCTCGGGTCTGTGGCTGCCAGCCATTCGGTGCCAGTTTCGCTCCCGGCGCGCGGCGCCGGAGGCAGGTCCGGCATATCGATTGCTCACGGAGTTCGAGCGCAGCCCTCTGCAGACGCGGATGCCTCCGTGCCGGCCTCGAATCCGATTGCGATGCACGGTGGAGCGCCGCGCCAAAGCTCGAGCTCAGGCCGGGAGGGACCGGTTGCGGCCGGAGCGGGAGCGGCTTTTGCCGCGCTCGATGCGGAGCCGGCCACGGGAGCGCCGAGCTGGGTTCATGCGGGAGCGCGACAGGCCGAAGCGGGGTTCGAGGACCCGGCGCTGGGCTGGGTGGGCGTGCGTGCGGACCTGGCCGCGGACGGCGTTCACGCCGCCATTGTGCCCGGCTCCGCCGAAGCGGCACAGGCGCTGGATGGGCAAATGGCGGGGCTGGGCGCGCACCTGGCGGCCGAACATATTCATGTGGAGTCGCTAAACATGGCCACGGCCAATGGCGGAAAAAATCTGGGAGCGGATCACGCCCCGATGCAGCAGGGCGCAGGACAACAGAGCGCGGGACAGGGCACAGAGCACGGCGGTTCGTTCCCGGCCAGCGCGGCTCCGCGAGCGGAAGGGCAGAGCGTATCTCGCGATGCTTCTGCCGCGAATGAGACGCCGGAAGACGCCACGGGAGGGCGCATGTGGAGCGGTGGGGCCGCGAGCGGCACGCATATTTCAGTCATGGCCTGAGCGAGAGAGCGGCGAACGAAGACTGAGTAACGGCGGGAGGGCGTTCATGATCGGACGCGACGCGCAGACGGAGGAGCGATGGCGGCGGCAGCAACAGTTTTGAATCAGCACTCGGCGGCGCAGGCGCTGGCAGGCGCTCCAGCGTCCATGGCCAGCTCTACTTCGGAAACCGCCGGATCGAGCAGTTCGAGCGACGACTCGGCAACCATTACGGCCAATGACTTTCTCACCCTGCTGGTGACGGAGATGCAGAACCAGGACCCGACGGCCGACGTCGATCCCAACGAGTACATTGACCAATTGGTTCAGGTCAATAGCCTGGAGCAACTGATCGATATCAACCAGACGTTGTCGTCGGCATTGGGCTCGACGAGCTCGACGGCGTCGACGGATGCGACGGGCGACTCGGCTTCGCCGCAATCGGGCAGCGCCGCGGCCAAGCCACAAAGCAGCGTCGCGCAGGCACACAACCTGGTTGTGGCGCATACCAGCGCCACTTCGACCGCCGGGTCCGCGCCGGCTCCTGGAAACCTGGGGGCTCCGGCCGCGAGCACGGCGGCGCAGCGGGTTGTGCATGCGCTGAACGGGCGCGCGCGGGCGCACCCGGCGACTGGGATTCCGGCAATTCCCTGAGGAGATTGCGACACCGGCCCGACGGGCCGGGGTTGCGCAAGGAATGTGGCCTCATTTGAAGATGGAGAGGAGAAACACCATGGCTAGCTTTTCGATTCCGCTCACCGGCCTGGAAGCCGATTCGACGGCGCTGAACACGATCGCAAACGATTTATCGAACATGAACACGACTGCCTTCAAGGCTGCGACAACGAATTTCGCCGATCTGTTCTACCAGCAGATCGGCACCACCGGCTCGGGAGACCCGATCCAGGTGGGCGCGGGCGCGCAGGTAGCCTCGAATGAGACCGACTTTGCGCAGGGCTCGATTGAATCCACTGACAGCGCCACTGACGTGGCGTTAAATGGGAGTGGATTTTTTGTGGTCAGTAACGGGAGTGGAGGCTACGAGTATACCCGCGCCGGCGATTTCACGCTGGACTCGGACGGAAACCTGGTGACTTCGGATGGCCTGAGCGTAATGGGTTACCCGGCGACCGACGGTGTGGTCAACACCAACGCCCCGCTGACCGCGATCAACATTCCGGTCGACGCAGTACAGCAGCCGCAGGCCACCACCACGATGAGCATGACCACCACTCTCGATTCCGATTCCACCACGGGAACGCAATTTCCCGCCGAGATAACGGTCTACGACTCTCTGGGCGAGGCCCAGACGGCCACGGTGACCTACGAGCAGACGGGAACCAATACGTGGAGCTACTCGGTGTCCCTGCCGGCTTCAGCCTACTCAACTGCGGGCACGAACACGGTTCCGGCCGCCATCACGGGAACCATGACCTTCGACTCGGATGGCAATCTCACCGCCATTACGCCGGCCGGCGGAGCCGCCGAAACCGTGGGCACGGCGTCGGGCGATGTGTCCTCGATCAGCCTCGACTTCACTCCCAGCGGTAGTACGCTGGCCGATGGAGCCGCCGGATTGACCATCCAGTGGAACCTGCTGGGCTCATCGGGAACGCCCACCATCAGCCAGGTCGACACGACCTCAGCCGTTTCGGCAACCACGCAGAACGGCTACGCCCCCGGCCAGTACCAGAGCTTCTCCGTCGGCTCCGATGGCACGATAAGTGTGACTTACTCGAATGGGCAAACGCAGGATGTGGGGCAACTCGCGCTGGCCAACGTAACCAATGAGCAGGGGCTCTCGCTGCTCGGCGACGGAAATTATGCGACCACGTCGGCAAGTGGCACGGCGGTGGTGGGAACTTCAGGTACGGACGGCCTCGCCACCTTGCAGGACGACTCTCTTGAAGAATCAAACGTCGATATCTCCACCGAGTTCTCCGATCTCATCGTCGCGCAGCGCGCCTTTGAGGCGAATGCCAAGTCGGTGACCACCTTCGACCAGGTTGAACAGGACACCATCAACATGGTGCACTGAGGCGGGGCGGACGGACGCGTTTTTTGGGCAGGCGTCTGCAGCTTGCTTCCAAGCGGACGCCTGCAATTCTTCCCATGCGATTGCGCCTGCGACGCATCGCGACGGAGCCGGAGCGGCGAGCGGCTTACGGGGCCGGATGCGGCGGCGCTTTGGTGTCAACTTCGACGAACAGCCCTTTGCTCTGCGCCAAAACCATCCCACAGGCATCCAGGATGCGGGCTTCGCTCCAGTGCTTGCGGCCTTCGCTGCGCGTGACGCGGCCCTCGATGCGCAAGCGAGTAATGGAGGGAACAGGGCGCAGGTAATCGACTTCCATGTGGCGGGTCATGGCAGTAAAACCGCGAGCGCGCACCGATTTGCTCATGGTCTCGTCGAGCAGCGTAGCGATGATGCCGCCGTGGAGCAATCCCACATGGCCTTCAAAGGTGTGCGGCACGCTGGGCAGGCAGACCACGGAACGGTCGGGAGCGAGGAAGAAATCCAGGTGCAGTCCGCCGGGATTGGCGGGGCCGCAGCCAAAGCAGCGGTTCCGCGCCTTGTGCGCCAGCGGCGTGAGTGCTTCTTGGGTTTGGGTCACAACGTCCTCGCCCATCATCGTACCTTGACTCGACGCGCGGCGAAATAGCGCGGCCTATCGGACCTGAAACACCGCGCTGCCGTGGGCCGGAAGGGCTACCGAGATGTCCTTCGACTCTTTACTGATGGAATCGTCCCAGCAGTTTTGTGCGGTATGCTTCGCGCCGTCGAGGCCGAGCTGCTTCCAGGTGGTGCGCAGTGTTACCGGCTGGCGGTCGAGGTTGAAGAAGCCAAAGTACTCCGCGTAGCCACGCGCGCCGGGCTGATCGATGGTGGCGCGCCAGACGCGGGTGTTGGAAAAGCCGGGGCCCAGTGTGGATGTGTCGACAGGCCGGCTGTAGGTGACGTTCTGGTTCATGAACAGCAGGTCCTGGTTGGTGATAAGGGAGCGGGTCAGGTCGTCGAGTTTGGTCAGATTCGCGCCCAGGATCAGCGGTGAGCGAGTGATAGCCCAGAGCGCGAATTCGGTGCGCTGCTCGTCGGGAGTTTCACGCGTCTGGCGCGCCTCGCCCCAGCCGGGATGAGGACCAAGCCAGCCCTCGGGGAGCATATCCGCATCGGGCCAACTGTCGGGGCCGGTGTAGGGAAACCATTTGGCGAGCAGGTCGAAGGCTTCGCGAATACCGGAGGGAAAACCTCCCTGATCCGGCTTGTGTTGGAAGGTCCAGCCGTCCCAGTGATCGTCGCTGATGCGCCACATTTGCCCGTACTGCTGGATCTCCGCGGCGTGGTCAAGGGCGCTGGGTCCGGGCGAAAGGCTGAGCACAATGGGCCGGCCGGTTTTGCGGATGGCAGCGGCGATCTGGCGGATCTCGGTGGGCCGGTAGGGATTGGTGGCGATACAGTCGGTTTTGAGAAAGTCCAGGCCCCAGGATGCGTAGAGGCGCAGCATGGAGTCGTAGTAGGCCTGGCCGGCGGCATTGTCGGCCACGCCGTAATTGCCGTCGTCCCATGGGCAGGTGGCGGTGGTATCGGCCGCGTCGGCGGCATGAAAGCTGGTTCCGGCGATGGGCAGATTGGCCGCGACGGCGTCACGCGGAATGCCGCGAATGATGTGAATGCCGAATTTGAGCCCCTGGGCGTGAACCCAGTCCGCGAGCGGCCTGAAGCCGGCGCCATCGGCGGCATCGGGATAACGGGCGACGTCGGGGATGAGAAGGCCGTGGGCATCCATCTGGTATTTGCGCTCGGCCAGGTTGCGGCCTTCGGGGTTGGCCATGTACCAGCCCTCATCGATGACTGCGTATTTCCATCCAAACTGCTGGATTCCGGCCAGCACTGCGGCATTGGCCTTGAACTGGGTCTCATCGATGGTGAAGCCGTAGGCGTCCCAACTGTTCCAGCCCATGGGCGGCGTGGGCGCGGGCGATTGCGCTGGTGCAGGAAGCGTGGCGAGCGCAAGAAGGCAGAAAATAACGGATGCGACGAACTGGTTCCGGGGCATGGCTACACGTATAGCACAGTCGCGCGCAGTTGGCGGCGCATTCGGAAGTGCAACAGCGCCAAAGCGCTCTGCGATCGATAACGGACGCGAAGACGGAGGGAGGGTCCAAGCCCCTTTGCCTTTGAGAGGAAATCCACGTTCTTCTTCCGGCTTCTAACCCGCCTTCAAATTCCGGCCCTGAAATCCACTGGGGCAACCTGCTAAAATCGATTGAATCCACTCCTCGGAGCGGCGATGCAGGCGATCCTGGCGCTCGAAGACGGGCGCATCTTCCGCGGCCTCGGCTACGGCCATCCTGGCGAATGCCAGGGCGAAGTCGTTTTTAATACTTCCCTTACCGGTTACCAGGAAATTGCGACCGACCCGTCGTACGCGGGTCAGATTGTCGTCCTCACCAATCCCCAAATTGGGAACTACGGCACCAACCGCGCTGATAACGAAGCGGCCAAGCCCTACATCGAGGGCCTGATCGTGCGCGAGTTCTCGGCCATCAGCTCCAACTGGCGCTCCGAGCAGGTGACCGACGAGTACATGGAGCGGTACAGGGTTCCGGTCCTGGCGGAGATCGATACGCGCGCGCTGGTGCGCCACCTGCGCACTTATGGCGTGATGCGGGGGGTGATTTCGACGATCTGCCTGGACGCCGATGAGCTGGTGGCCAAGGCGCGCAGCATTCGGAAGATGGACGGGACCGATCTGGCCAAGGTGGTTTCGACGGCGTCGATCTACCAGATGGACCCGAGCGATCCGCGCAGCCAGTTGAACGATCCGCTGCTGGCCTCGTGTCTTGACCAGACGGCCGAGGCGCGCGAGCGGCGGCTCAATGTGGTTGCTTTCGATTTCGGAATCAAGCAGAACATCCTGCGCATCCTGTGCCGCGAGAATTGCAAGGTGACGGTGGTTCCGGCGGAGACCACTGCGGAAGACGTGCTGGCCATGAAGCCCGACGGCGTTTTCCTGTCCAACGGGCCGGGCGATCCGGAGCCGGTGGACTACGCGGTGCGCGCCATCCGCAACATGATTGGCCGCGTGCCGGTGTTTGGAATTTGTTTGGGCCATCAGCTCACCGGCCTGGCGCTGGGCGGGCGGACGTACAAGCTCAAATTCGGGCATCATGGCGGCAATCATCCGGTGCGCAACAATACCACCGGCAAGGTGGAGATCACGGCGCACAATCACAATTTTGCCGTCGATCCGGATTCGATCAACACGAATGAGGTAGAGCTGACGCATGTGGACCTGAACGATCAGACGCTCGAGGGCCTGCGCCACAAGACGCTGCCGCTGTTCAGCGTACAGTATCATCCCGAAGCCGCGCCGGGCCCGCATGACTCGCATTACCTGTTCCGCGACTTCCGCCAGATGATGGAGGAGTGGAAGGGATGAAACAGGTGCTGCCAGTCCTGATTTTGGTAAGTGGATTGGGGACTTTCATTTCCTGTAAACACTCTCCCTCAACTTCGAGTTTTGAATGGGCACGGCTTCAGCCGCGCCGCCACTGGAGCACAGGAATCCGCGGCTTTAGCCGCTGAGGGATAGTTTTGAAACCCGCGCGCGAGCACGCAACCAACAACTCGCAAACCTACTTCATCACGTCGGACACGTGGGAACGGCGTGCTCTGTTCCGAGTAGAGCCCTGGGCAAGACTGTTCTTCAAAAACCTTCTCGCACATCGCGGCAAGGCCTATCTCCTGCACGAATTCGTCTTGATGCCGGATCATTTCCATTTACTGCTGTCCCCGAGAGTTGCTCTCGAACGCGCCATCCAACTCATCAAGGGCGGTTTTTCATTCCGAGTCAAAAAAGAGCTGGGATTTAATGGCGAGGTTTGGCATCGAGGTTTTTCCGATCATCGCATTCGCGATGCGGAAGATTACGACCTTCATCTCCATTACATTCATTTGAATCCGGTGAAGAAGCATTTGTGCAGCGCTCCAGCCGAATATCCCTATTCGTCCGCATATCCCGGTTGGAAGCTGGACCCCCTCCCTCAGGGGCTAAAGCCCCTCGGTAACGGGCCGGCTTATGGCACGACTAAAGTCGTGCCCTTTCAAAACAGGTAAAGGTCAAAGAAGAAAAGAATGCCACGCAGAAATGACATTCAGAAGATCCTGGTGATCGGCTCGGGGCCGATCGTGATTGGGCAGTCGGCGGAGTTCGACTATTCCGGCACGCAGGCCTGCAAGGCCCTCAAGCAGGAGGGCTACGAGGTGGTGCTGGTCAATTCCAATCCGGCCACCATCATGACCGATCCGGAGCTCGCCGACCGCACTTATATCGAGCCGCTCACACGCGAGTATGTGGAAGAGATCATCCGCATTGAGGCGGAGATGCTTTCCAATGCGGCTGGCGACGCCCCTCAGGGGCTAAAGCCCGCACACTCTGGTTGGGCGTCGAGCGGCACGGCTGAAGCCGCGCCCTTTCAAAACAAAAAAACAGGCAAGTTCGCGCTGCTGCCCACAGTCGGGGGACAGACGGCGCTCAATCTGGCCGTCGATCTTGCCGATGCGGGAATTCTCGATCGCTATAACGTGGAGCTAATCGGCGCCAAGCTCGAAGCTATCAAGAAGGCGGAAGACCGGCTGCTGTTCAAAGACGCGATGATCCGGATTGGCCTCGATGTGCCCAAGTCCGCGCTGGTGAACAATGTTCGCGACGGCCTGGATTTTGCGGGCAAGATTGGATTTCCGGTGCTCGTCCGGCCCAGCTTTACGCTGGGCGGCACGGGCGGCGGCATTGGCTACAACCGCGAAGAACTGCTGGAGATTCTGGCGCGCGGCCTCGATCTTTCGCCGGTGCATGAATGCCTTATCGAAGAGAGCATCCTGGGCTGGAAAGAATTCGAGCTGGAGGTGATGAGGGACCTCGCCGACAATGTCATCATTATTTGTTCCATCGAAAATTTCGATCCCATGGGCGTCCACACGGGCGACTCGATTACCGTGGCGCCGGCGCAGACGCTTACCGACCGCGAATACCAGAAGATGCGCGACGCGGCCATTGCCGTGATGCGCGAGATCGGCGTGGAGACGGGCGGATCGAATGTGCAGTTTGCGATCAACCCGCAGGACGGCCGCATGGTGGTGATTGAGATGAACCCGCGCGTCTCGCGCTCGTCGGCGCTGGCTTCGAAGGCCACCGGGTTTCCGATCGCGAAGATTGCGGCCAAGCTGGCCGTGGGCTACACACTCGACGAAATTCCCAACGATATTACGCGCAAGACGCCAGCCTGCTTTGAGCCCACCATCGATTACGTAGTGGTGAAGATTCCCAAGTGGCAGTTTGAGAAATTTCCGGGCGCCGACGACACGCTGGGGCCGCAGATGAAGTCGGTGGGCGAGGTGATGGCCATTGGGCGCACCTTCAAGGAAGCGCTGATGAAGGCGTGGCGCTCGCTGGAGACCGGCAAGAAGACGGGCGCGGAGGTGGTGCTGGAGGAGCGGCGGCTGACGCAGATGCTGGTGACGCCGCGGCCGGAGCGGCTGGCCTATATGCGGTTCGCCTTCGAGCGTGGCATGAGCGTGCGCGAAGTGGCGCGGCTGACGCGCATGGACCCGTGGTTTCTGCACCAACTGCGCGAGATAACTGAGGCGCAGGGCACGATTGCGCAGACCGCGCCGAAGGACATGGACGCGGAGCATTTGCGCCGCTTGAAGCGCATGGGCCTGAGCGACGAACGCATTGCGACGGAGTGGAAGCTCGAAGGCCACGAAGGCACCAGGCAGGTGAGGGAACTGCGCGAAGGGCAGGGAATCAGGCCGGTTTTCAAGCTGGTGGACACCTGCGCGGCGGAATTCGAATCGATGACGCCGTATCTCTATTCGACTTACGACGAAGAGGACGAAGCGGCGCCAACCGCAAAGCCGAAGATCATCATTCTCGGCTCGGGACCGAACCGCATCGGGCAGGGAATTGAGTTCGATTACTGCTGCTGCCATGCAGCTTTTGCGCTCAAGAACGACGGTTACGAGACCATCATGGTCAACTGCAATCCGGAGACGGTGTCGACGGATTACGACACCAGCGACCGGCTCTACTTTGAGCCGCTGACGCTCGAAGACGTGCTCGCGGTGTACAGCCACGAAGCGCAATCGGGTGCGAAAATCGGCATGATTGTCCAGTTCGGCGGACAGACGCCGCTTAACCTGGCGCAGCGGCTGCGTGCAGCCGGTGTGCCCATCATCGGAACGTCGCCGGAGTCGATCGATCTGGCCGAAGACCGCAAGCAGTTCGGCAGATTGCTTGAAGAACTGAAGATTCCACAGCCGCGCGGCGGCACTGCGACAAGCGTGAGTGCGGCGCTGGCCGTGGGCGAACAGATTGGCTACCCGGTGCTGGTGCGGCCCAGCTATGTGCTGGGCGGACGGGCGATGGTGATCGCTTACGATGCCGATGCGGTTACGCGCTACATGCGCGAGGCGGTGGAGTACTCACAAGAGCGGCCGGTGCTGATCGATCACTTCCTTGAGAACGCGGTCGAAGTGGATGTCGATGCGCTGTGCGATTCGGAAGATGTGCTGATTGCCGGCATCATGCAACACATTGAGGAGGCCGGGATTCACTCCGGCGATTCGTCGTGCGTGCTGCCCGCAGTCGGCATAAAGGACGAGACGCTGGAGATGCTGCGCGCCTACACGCGCAAGCTGGCCCTGGCGCTCAAGGTGGTGGGGCTGGTCAATATACAGTTCGCCATCCAACGCGACGCGGAGGGCAACGACAATGTGTATGTGATCGAGGTGAATCCGCGCGCCTCGCGCACCGTGCCCTACGTTTCAAAGGCCACGGGCGTGCCGCTGGCAAAAATTGCCGCGCGGCTGATGACGGGCCGCAAGCTGCGCGAGCTGTTACCGAGGCAGGTCGCCAGCGGCAAGGATCTTGACGTGGGCTCGCACTATTACGTCAAGTCGCCGGTGTTTCCATGGTCGAAGTTTGCGGGAGTAGATACGGTGCTGGGGCCGGAGATGAAGTCCACCGGCGAAGTGATGGGCGTGGCGGCCAGCTTCGGCGAAGCGTTCGCAAAAGCGCAGCTCTCGGCCGGACAGATTCTGCCCACCGGCGGAACGGTTTTCTTTACGGTCAACGACCACGATAAGCCGGCCGCCATTCAACTGGCGCGCCGCTATATGAACCTGGGCTTCAAGATCGTGGCTACGCAGGGCACGGCCAACGTGCTGGAGGGCGCGGGGATGAGCGTGGAGCGCGTGTTCAAAGTGATGGAAGGGCGGCCGAACGCCGTGGACCTGATCAAGGGCGAGCGCATCCAGCTCATCATCAATACGCCACATGGGCAGGACGCAATCTTCGACGAGAAGCCGATCCGGCGCGCGGCGGTGCTGGCGCGGGTTCCGACGATCACCACGCTGGCTGCGGCGCAGGCGGCGGCGGAAGGAATTGCGGCCATGCAGCGGCATCGCACAACAGTGTTCGCGCTGCAGGAACTGCATAAGGCAAATGGGCGATGATGCGCGTATTCGGAGGAGGACCGCGATAGCGGCCACGGGAAAAATATCCCTCGGGGGCTGAAGCCCACAATTGCACCTGGTCTATATGGCACGGCTGAAGCCGTGCCCCTTCAAAACCCGATTTATGCAGCCAGTTTTGGCAATCAGTCTTGGGAGCGGCGGCGGAGAGCCAGGCTGGCGCCGATGGAATAACCTACGAGCGCAGCCGCGGGCCAGGTGCCGAGAAATGGCCCGTCATCGTCGATGAGGCCGCTGGGGCGCGGCAGGCTGAAGAAGGTGCGGGTCAGCTTGTCGGTGGCGCCGCACTGGTAACACGCATTGGGCCCGGTGGGCATGTCGAGAATCCACAACGCGACGATCATGATCCAGATCAGGCCCAGGAGCCAGACCAGGGTGGCCATCTCGTCGTGGCGGATTTTGGTCACGATGGCGCCGGCGGCCAGAGGAACCAGGATGGAAAGGCCGAGGATGGCCCACTGCGGAACTCCTTGCGGATTCAGCGCGTAACCGGCAGCCATCAGGAGCGCCCAGCTCGCGAGCGCCAGCAGTGTATGGAAAAAAAACCAGAGTGCCTGGCGGGAGAGCCTTGCCGCACCCGATTGCTCCTCGTCGAGACGTTCTTGGGATTGCAATAAAGAGTCCATTGCATCGGCTCCGCGTCGGGCTGAAGGCTATCTCAATACCATACACCCGGGACTCCGGAGGAACAATCACGCTGAAGGGCAGGGATGGTGTATCCGGCTCTACAATGAGGATCATGTTGATGGAAGGTATTTTTGCGGCGGTCACCACGCCGTTCTATCCCGACGAACGAATCTATTTCCGCAAGCTTGAGGCCAATATGGCGCACTACTCGCGCAGCCTGCTGGCGGGGATGGTGGTGCTGGGATCGACCGGCGAGGCAGTGATGCTGGACGATGCGGAATCGGCCGACGTGCTGAAGGTGAGCGCGGAGGCCACGGCGGCCGAAAAGGTGCTGATCGCCGGAGTGGGGCGCGAGAGCGTGAAGGGAACGGTGGCGCTAGCCGAAGTTGCCGCTCGCTGCCGGTACGACGCGGTGCTGGTGCGGCCGCCCAGCTATTACGCCGGCCAGTTGTCCACGGCAGCGGTGCTGAATTACTTCCGCACCGTGGCAGATCGGTCGCCACTGCCGGTTCTGCTCTACAACATTCCCAAATTCGTGCCGTACCAGATTCCAGTGGAGCTGGTGGCGGAATTGGCGCAGCACGCGAACATTATCGGGATCAAGGATTCGAGCGGCATCGTGGAACGGATTCGGGAGCAGGTGAATGGGACGCGTGATACGCCGCGGCGGACGGTGACGGTGACGCCGGTGTTTGAGGCGGTGACCGGGCGCATGATGGCTGCCAGGCCGGAGCCTGCGGGCAGCTTTGTTCCGGCCCAGGAGCTGGCCGGAGGCGTAGCCGTGGCTGCTGCGCCTCCCGCCGCGCCGCCCAAAACGCGCACCAGGGAGATTGGCTTCCAGGTGCTCACGGGCTCCTCCGCGGCAGTGCTGGAATCGCTCAAGCAGGGCGCGTCGGGCGCCATCCTGGCTTTTGCCGCCTGCGCTCCGCAGGCGTGCCAGGAGGTGTACCTGGCTTGGAAGGATCACGACTTGAAGCTGGCCGAGGAGAAGCAGGCGCGGATTGCGGGGCCGAACCAGAGGATTGTGGGTGCGCTGGGCATTGCGGGGCTGAAGTACGCGTGCGACTTCAACGGATACTACGGCGGACGCGCGCGCGCGCCACTGTTGCCGCCGAGCGCGGAAGAGAAGGCCGAGATTGAGCAGCTTATGGCGGAGATCCGGAATTAGAAGGTTTTTCGTTGCGAATAACGGCAGAATGCAACATTGCGATGATTTCCATAACGTCTGATAACGTATATTCTGTTAATTAAGACAACTTAAGTCGAATCTGCCAATTCGGGACGGTTCTGCAACCGAAACTTACGCTTCCCTGTATCCAGCCCTACATCTTATAGCGGCCCAGGTCTTCGTCGTTGAGGCCTTCGAGCCAGGTGCGGAGCTGTTCCGCAGTTGGGCCCTCGGGCGGGCCTGATGTGTTCAGCTTGGCTGTCTGCAGCACGTGCTCGGAGACAAAGATGGGACAATCGGCGCGCAGCGCCAGCGCGATCGCGTCCGACGGGCGCGCATCGATGGTCAGCTCCTCACCATCCTGCTTGAGCCACAAAACGGCGTGGAATGTGTCGTCCTTAATCTCTGTGATTACAATGCGTTCCAGCTCGGCATTCAAGTAACGGATGATATTTCGGAGCAGATCATGGGTCATGGGGCGCGGAGCGGCCAGTTTCTCAATCTCGATGGCGATGGCGTTGGCCTCAAAGATTCCAACCCAGATGGGCATCACAGTGTCTGAGCCGATTTCCTTCAGGACAACGATGGGCATATTGGTGGAGGGATCCATCATCAGTCCCCGGATGCGAACTTCGATTTCCATGAGCTCCTCTCCCCGTCGTTCAAGCCGTTAGACGGGCCGGCTGGTCTGCGGATGGTCGATGCGGCAAGATTAGACCACCTCACCGATGAGGCTGTTGGGGTGCGAGGCCGTAATCCGAACGCGCATGTAGCTTCCCGGGGCCGGAGCGATAGGCTGCGCCCACGTTACGTTTACCGTTTTGTTCTGGCTGCTTCGTGTGGAAATCTGGCCACGAGCTGGGTTCTGAACCTCGACCATCACCTCCATCACCTCGCCGATGTGCTTGGAATAATTGGGCCTTTGTATCTCGCGCTGGCGGTCAAGCAGTGCTTGAAGCCGTTTGGACTTTTCCACATCTGGGATGGAATCGATCATCACCAGCGCCGGCGTGTTGGGCCGGGCCGAGTATTTGAAGGCGAAGACGCAATCGTACTGCACTTGGGCCAGAAGGTCCATGGTCTGGATGAAATCGTCGTCCGTTTCACCCGGAAAACCGACAATAATGTCCGTCGAGAGCGAGATGGAGCGCTTGGCGGACTTTACCCACGCAATACGCTCCAGGTACCACTCCGGGGTGTACTCGCGGGCCATGGCCTTGAGGACGCGGGCAGAGCCGGATTGCACCGGCAAATGCACGTGGTCGCAGAGGGTCGGATGGGCGTCGATGGCTTCGACGATGTCGCGGGTGAAGTCGCGGGGATGGCTGGTGGTGAAGCGCACGCGCCGGATGCCGGGAACCTGGCCTACGCGGACGAGCAATTCGGCGAAGCTGCACTTCCCTTCCGGATCGCGGTAGCTGTTGACGTTCTGGCCGAGAAGCTGGATTTCGGTGTAGCCGAGGTCGGCGATGCGTTTTGCCTCCTCGAGGACCGAAGTCGAAGTTCGGCTGCGCTCCTTGCCCCTGGTGAACGGCACCACGCAGTAGGAGCAGAACTTGTCGCAGCCTTCGATGATGGTGATGTATCCGCGGTAGGGGTTCTGGCGGGCGGTGAACTCGGTTTCAAACGTTTCATCCGTTTGGCGGTCGTCGAGCCCCGTAATACGCGTCTCGCCGGCTTCAAGGCGGCTCAACATCTCGGGGAGCTTACGGTACGACGCGGAGCCGGAGACCAGAGAGACATAGGGCGCGCGCTCGAAGATCTTTTCGCCCTCCTGCTGGGCCACGCAGCCCAGCACGCCGAAGCGCTTGCCGGCTTTGTGGAGAGCCTTGTAGTCGTTGAGGCGGTGAAAGACCTTCTGCTCCGCCTTGTCGCGGATGGAGCAGGTGTTGTAGAGGATAAGGCCAGCTTCGTCTTCGGTTTCCACTTGCCGATAGCCCTCCTGCCGGAGGGTTCCAATCACCTTCTCGGAGTCATGGGCGTTCATCTGGCAGCCGAAGGTCTCCAGATAGAATGTCTTTTCGGTCGCCGTGGCCATGGTTCAAGTATATCGTGAGGTAAATCACGGATCATCGGCATTTATGGCCACACAAACAGGGTGAGCGAAAATGCGCCGGAGGCAGGCCGCGTGAAGGGCTGGCCTGGCTCTCGGCGCATCGCTTCGCTTCTTCCCTCTTTACCAGGGTTGTTTGAGGGCTCTAGCCATCGTCTTCACCATGGTTCCGTTGGCGTCGTCATCCTTGACAGCCCAAACGTAGGCGCCGCCCAGACCGCCTGGGACTTTCGTATCGATATAAAGCATCTTCAGAGATGCCGTGGCCGGATCGTCATACGTGTAGAAGGTGCCGGACTCGGAATCATACAACGAAACAGCAATCCTCGCGGGATCGAAATACCGCGTATAGCCGTTATCCATCAAATTCACAAGCGTGGAATAGGTTGCGTTTCCAGGGGTCAGCAACACATCGCATCCTGGCGTGTCGCCGCTCAAATCGTCGCAAATTCCCTCACCGTTTGCGAGGGGCACCAGCGAGGGGCCGGTCGATTCCTGATAGAGGCCGTGGTTGACGTCGGGAACGCCGGTCCATCCTGCGCCGTACAAGGGCACGCCCATGGTGTATTTGGCAGGAGGCACGCCGGCTCTGAGATACGCGTTTACCGTGGCATCGATGTCCAGATCCTGTCCGAATGAAGGGTCTTGCCGATCATCGAACAGCGGCGATGCATCATTGGTCTGTGTGTCCCATGAGCCCGCATAGTTGTACCCATCCACCGTGATGAAGTCCACCTGCTCGGCGGCCTTTTTGAGGTCGATGTTCACGTAGTTCTGTTCGCCGGCGGGGCCGTCGAATGACATCACATATTGCTTGCCTGTGGTCCTGCTCAAAGCATCGAGCTGGTTACGGAATTCGGTGAGCAGGGCGGTAAAGTTCTGCGTGTCCGACGCTGTCGGGAACTCCCAGTCGACATTGAAGCCGTCGAACAGGCCCGGCGCAGTGATACCGGGCGCGATATTGCCTTTCACGAAGAGGTTGATGCACGAAGAAACCAGGGCCTGGCGTCCGGCTTCAGTGCTGGCGGCAGCGGAAAAGGCGGCTGTGTTTGTCGCCGAGGATCCGCCGATCGACATAAGGACCTTGAGCCGCGGATGAAGCTGCTTGAGTTGTTGGATGGCCGCGAAGTTTCCGTAGAGAGGACCGGCATAAGGGACACCGCTCACGGAGGGCAGATATTGAGACTGGTAGTCTGCATAGGTATCGGCATACGCGCACGCTGGGGCCGGCGTGGTGGTGACGTCTGCGAAGGCGTACATGAGGTCGGTGAGCTGGTCCGCGACGCCATTCTGTTGCATGTTGGCGATGTTGTATCCGGCGTAATAGATACTCCATTCCTCGTAATATGCTCCGAGGATCTTGCCTGAGTTCTGCGTCTGAGCGAGCACCGAAGCGCTGGCGATGAGCAGGAACAAGCCGATGGACGAGATGGTCTTGCTTGCCTTCAGCAAGGGCTGATTGGACATAAATCTGCCTCCTGTTTTGAAACAGCACGGAGTATAGGGTAGGAAACAGGAGATAAGCAATGACTATTTTTGGTGCAATTAATCACGACAGTGGATTTTTTCCTTTATTCTCCCTCGATTTCCACCCTTGATGATCAATATGCGATTAAAAGCTCGAACGACGATCTGTTTTTTGGGGTCGCCGTGAAGATTGTTCCATACTGCGAGGCAAATCACGGCATGATTGTGCGCGGGGAGGCGCGCGGCGATTCGGCTGGAAACACGCCGCCGCTTTCGAGGGAGCTAAGCGCGGCGGAAACCAGGTCGGCTACACACTGTGTCCGATATTTTCGGCTGCGGCTCAAGGCAATCGCACTCCAAAAAAACCAGCAATCCTCTTGAAGAATTCCTCTCCTCCGCCTTGCCGCTGTCAAGGCCTTGTGAAGGCCACATCTTCCGCATCGCACTCATTCGGCGGGAAATATATTTTCGCCCTTCGTTGCGGGTTAATTACGCCGTTTCGCTATGCTGTGAAGAAACGGTTCCCAGGCACTCGTGGCCGCTCGAGAATCCGGGGCCGGAAGGCGGCAAAAAAGCGCAGGAAAGTTAAGTTTTCTTGCATGAAACTGCATGTTAATCGCACCCGAAAACGCATCCAACCATCAGAAAACAAGGAGCTTCATGGCAGAATCCCGCGTACCCCCCCGGGGGGTACATATGAACCTGAAATCAACACTACCGGCGCACCTTTCCAAGTGTGATTGCCCTGGGCCGCGGCTGCGAAGATTCGCTCATCTAGCATGCCAGTGTGCAGGTAAGCCTTGCAGCATCGCCATCGCCGGCCGGTGAAGCGAGCTTCGAACGGGGCACGATTCCCTTCCCCGAGAACACTTCGCGCTCCCCCCATCTGGACAGATCCGGCGTTCATCTGGCGGGCGAAGATCTCAGGAGGAATGTTATTTTCGGTCGCCATGGCCATTTTTCAAGTATCCGGCGAGGCAAATCAGGGATCATCGGGCGGAAGGGGCCGAAGAGGCTGCAACCGGTTGGGCGACGGCGGATGGTCGCCGATGCTCTGGCGGGATGGAACCGGCGAGAAGCAGCAGTGCGCCACCGAAGAACAGGGTGTCGGCAAAGTAGTTCATGCCAACGTTAATGTCGGCTGGATGGGCGGCGAGCAGGGGCCCGTAGAAAAGGACCACGACGGCGCATACTACGATGCCCAGAATCGCGGCCGCCATCCGGGCGCGCCAATTGGCAAGCATCGCCAGTCCCGCAGCCACCAGCGCCGCGCCCACTCCATACGCCCAAAAAGGATGGAAGGGAATCCATGCCGGCATCTTCATCGAGAGCGGGATTACCGGGACGAACTGGGGATGGAGGAAGTGCTCGACGCTGTAAAAGATGACCACGAGGCCGACCACATAGCGCGCGACGGTGGCGATACGCTGCGCGGCCAACCGCCAGCGGTCGTTGGCGAGCGTGGATGCGAGGGCGAAGGAACATGCGCTGAAGGACAACTCGCGCAGAGTGAGCGCCTGTGCGAAGCGGTCGCGAGGAGCGGACGCGAGCCCGGGCGCATCCATCAACACCACAAAGCAGAAGAACATGAACCCCAGCAGCGTGGAGGCGAGCCCCGCCAGACGCCGCACCGCGATGCTGATGGCCGCGGCGATCAGCGCCACGCCCACGAACAGGGTCCAGAAGATGTGGCCCGGGATCCACTTGGGGATAATGGCTGCGATGTTGCGCGTCGCCGTCAGGTGTTCAGCCCCGAACACAGCCAATGGCACAGCGAAGAAGACTGGACCGAGGGCGACGATCTTGTCAAGACCGCGGGCTCGCGGAATGTCGCAGCGGAAGGCGCGGACGCACCCGGCGATAAGGATTGCCACCCCGGCGCAATACGTCCCCAAAACAATGGGCGGGAGGGCCAGGAAGGCCAAGAGCGCAGCGAATCCGGGTGCGAAGGCGGCAACGAGAGTGGGCATGGCGCCCATTATCTATCAACGGTGGGGAGGGCCCCAAGCGCTTTCTCGACGCATTCCGCTATTGGTGGAACGGCTGTAGCTGTGTGTCCATCCGTAAAGCAAAGGCGCCGGATACGGAACCAGATTCGCCGCGATAAAGCCCGTATTGGTCCCGGTGTTCCCCGGCGGCGAAGTCAGCACATCTTCAAACCAGGACTGCGGCGGTACATTCAAGGATCAAGGCGCAGGTTTCAGGCGCGAGGATTGGCCAGGTTACCGGGGTCGCGGGCGGGCATCATAATCAGGAGTAGGAAGAAGGCGTTCGATGCATCGGATGCGATTGCGAGAAGACCCCCTTGCAGGGGCTAAAAGGCACATTCTGCTGCGCGCAATGGCTGCTTCCCTTATTGCGCCGGCATTCGCAGCCGTTCCCGCAGTCGCGCAGCAGCTGGATCAGGCGGCCGTGATCCGGATGGTCGATGCCAACGTGCAGAAGCGGGTCGACCAGGTTGCGAGTTTCACCGATATCGAGCACTACCAGGTTTACCGGGGCGACGACCAGACGCATGCCGTGGCCACCATGACGGCACGCGACAGCTATACCAACGGCGTGGGCAAGACATACACGATCCTGGCGCAGACCGGTTCGGGAATTGTGCAGAGATTCGGATTGCATCCTCTGATTGAAAACGAGGAGGAGATCAATAAGCCGGAAAACGTGCCGCACTCGTGGTTTGCCTCGGCCAACTACGAGATGAAGCTGAAACCCGGCGGGGCGCAGCAGGTAAACGGACGCATGTGCTATGGGCTGGACATCAAGGCCAAAGTAAAGGCGCCGAATATGATCGACGGAACGCTGTGGGTGAGCGCGAAGGACGGTTCGATCGTCGAGGTGGAGGGGGTGGCCTCGAAAAGCCCTTCGTTCTATGCGGGAACAACGCACATGATGCGCGAATACACAGAGGTCGATGGCTTCCCCATGGCGACCCGCGCGCGTGCGGAGTCGAAGAGCTGGCTATTCGGGCGCACGGTGGTGCTGATCGATTACAGCGATTATCATTTGCAGGTGCGAAAGGGTCACTAGCAGGACGGCCATGAAGATTTTGTGGTCTCGCAGGACTCAAAAACGAGATCCCCATCCCACGAACACCGGCTCTTCGAGCAACCTGTCTCCGGGGGACCCGGACGCGAGGCACCCAAACTTTTTGCCTCGATTACAGCATCACGAAATCACCGCGCTTCCCCGCCGTTCATAGTGCGATTCATCACATTAAACCAATTTCATAAGAGCCCCGATTCAAAAGGCTTAACCACGCACACCGGTGACCACTGTCACGGAGCCGGAAGCCTGCCAGGCGTAGAAGAAAAATAGAGGTCGAGAGGAGTTGCCGCGGCGTCGAATGGACGGGCGCGCTGCTCCGGTCTCAATGCTGGCCTCGATGCTCCAAGGAGGAAGCCTTGGCCGCCTTTATCCCTCCGCCGCTGCCGAGCGAGGACAAGCGCTGGAAGATTGTCAACGGCACGATGCGCAAGAATGGATTTGCGCGCCACGCCTTGATTGAAACGCTGCACACTGTGCAGTCTTCGTTCGGGTATTTGGACGATGATGCTATCCGTTTTGTGGCGCAGTCGCTGCGCGTGCCGCTGAGCCAAGCCTATGGAGTGGTGACCTTTTATCACCATTTCAGCCTCAAGCCGCCGGGCCGGCATACGCTCACGGTGTGCGCGGGCACGGCTTGTTACATCAAGGGCGCCGACAAGCTGATTGCTGCGGCCGAAGAACGTTTGGGTATCGCGCCGGGGAAAACCACCGCGGATGGGGAAGTGAGCCTGATGATGGCCCGCTGCGTGGGGGCGTGCAGCCGCGCGCCGGTGGCGCTGTGCGATGGCGAGGTACACGGTGAGATGACCTGCCGGCACCTCTGCGAGCAACTGGAAAGGTGGAAGGCGCAATGACCATCGAAGAACTGGAACAGATTGCGCTGAGCGTGCGCCAGGAGAACGCGAAGTACGACTACGAACTGAACGTGTGCATGGACCTGGCCTGCGCCAGCCAGGGTGCGGAGAAGCTGAAGGACGCGCTGGTAAAAGCTGCCGAGGCCGGCGCCAAGCGGGTGCTGGTGCGGCGTACCGGGTGCATGGGGCCATGTTCGCATGGGCCGCTGGTACGCATCGATCCCGACGAAACGCTATACAGCCGCGTGCAGGCGGAAGATGCGTACAGGATTGTCGCCAGTCTGGGCGGCGCACTGGCGGCCGGTCTCGAGTGCGACCTGCACGAGCACTTCGACAGCCAGGTGCGAGTAGTGCTGGAGAATGCGGGCTACATCGATCCGGAGAAGATTGACGACTACATTGCGCGCGACGGCTACAAGGCGCTGCTGACAGTGCTCACGGAGATGACGCCCAACGGCGTGACGCACCGCATCACCGAGAGCGGATTGCGCGGGCGCGGCGGCGGCGGATATCCGACGGGCCTGAAGTGGGGCACGGTGGCCAAGGCCGCAGGCAATCAAAAGTACGTGGTGTGCAATGGCGACGAAGGCGATCCGGGCGCGTTTATGGACCGCAGCGTGATGGAAGGCGATCCGCACCGCGTGATCGAAGGCATGGCCATTGCGGCCTACGCGGTGGGCGCCAACAAGGGCTTCATTTACGTGCGCGCTGAATACCCGGTCGCAGTTTCGCGGCTCACTACGGCCATTCGCGAAGCGCGGCGGCGCGGGCTGCTGGGCAACAATATCTGCAACACGGTCTTCAACTTCGACGTGGAGATCCGCCTGGGCGCGGGCGCGTTTGTGTGCGGTGAAGAGACGGCACTGATTGCGTCCATCGAGGGCAAGCGCGGCACGCCGCGCACCCGGCCTCCGTACCCGGCAGCCAGCGGGCTGTGGGGCAAGCCCACGCTCATCAACAACGTGGAAACCTTCGCCAACATTGCGCCCATCGTCCGCAATGGGGGCAAATGGTTTCACGACATGGGCTCGGAGCGCAGCAAAGGCACCAAGGTCTTCGCGCTCACCGGCAAAATCGCCAATACCGGCCTGGTTGAAGTGCCCATGGGCATCAAGCTGCGCGAGATCATCGAGAAGATCGGCGGCGGGGTGCCCGAGGGGCACACGTTCAAAGCGGTACAGACCGGCGGGCCGTCGGGCGGCTGCATTCCGGCCGAGATGCTCGACGTAGGGGTGAGCTACGACGCGCTGCTCAAGATGGGCTCCATCATGGGCTCGGGCGGCATGATCGTAATGGATGATACTTCGTGCATGGTTAACGTGGCGCGCTTCTTCGTCGAGTTTTGCATGACGGAGTCGTGCGGCAAGTGCATACCCTGCCGCGCGGGCACGGCGCAGATGCACACGCTGCTGACAAAAATCTCCAATGGAACCGGGACTCTCGAGGATCTGGAGCTGCTTGAGGATCTCTGCTCCACGGTGAAAGAGGCCAGCCTGTGCGGGCTTGGACAAACCGCACCCAACCCGGTGCTCAGCACGCTCAAGTATTTCCGTCATGAGTACATCGAGCACATTATCGAAAAACGCTGCCGGGCCGGAGTGTGCGCCATGGAGATTTCCGCGGAGGTGACGGCATGAGCGTCGATACCGATGTCAAAACACTTGTTATCGACGAGCAGGAAGTGAGCGCGCGATCCGGGCAGACCATTCTTGAAGTGGCGCGGGAGAACGACATCAACATTCCCACGCTATGCCACCTTGAAGGACTAAGCGATATCGGCGCGTGCCGCTTGTGCCTGGTGGAGATCAAAGGCTCGAACAAGCTGTTGCCGGCCTGCGTGGCCACGGTGCAGGAAGGCATGGAAGTGAGCACCGATACAGAGCGGCTGCGCAAGCACCGGCGCACCGTTCTGGAATTGCTGTTTGCGGAACGCAATCACGTCTGCTCGGTGTGCGTATCGAATGGCCGTTGCGAATTGCAATCGATGGCCCAGGAACAGGGCATCACGCACATTCGTTTTCCCTATCGCCATGCCGCGTACTCTGTGGATGCCTCGCACGAGCGTTTTACCGCCGACCACAACCGTTGCATCCTGTGCCTGCGCTGCGTGCGGGCCTGCGCTGAAGTGGAGGGCGCGCACGTATGGGATGTGATGGGGCGCGGCATCGACTGCCTGCTCATCACCGATCTTCACGAGGAGTGGGGCAGGAGCACGTGCACGCGCTGCGGCAAATGCGTGCAGGTCTGTCCGACAGGAGCGCTCTTCGACAAAAGCAAAATCGGCTCCGATCATCCCAAGTACCCCGATTTTCTTCCCTTTTTGAACCTGATGCGGGAGGCGCAATGAGCAAAACAAAACTGGCAACGGTATGGCTGGACGGATGCTCGGGTTGCCACATGTCGTTTCTCGATATGGACGAGCGGCTTCTGGAGCTGGCGGAACTGGTGGACGTGGTCTACAGCCCATTGGTGGATACGAAAGAGTTTCCAGAGAGCGTGGATATTGCGCTGGTGGAGGGCGCGGTGGCATCGGAGGCGGACGAAGCGAAGATCCGCAAGGTGCGCGCGCACACCCGGACGCTGGTGGCCATGGGCGACTGCTCGATCACCGGCAATGTGCCGGCCATGCGCAACCCCATCGGTGTGGAGGCGATTCTGGAGCGCGCCTACATTGAGAACGCCAGCGCGCAGCAGCAGATTCCGACGATCGGCGTGCCCAAACTTCTGCCTCAAGTCCGGCCCATTCAGGATTTTGTGAAGGTGGACGTCTACCTTCCCGGCTGTCCGCCTTCCGCCGATACGTTTCACACGGCGCTGACGTCGCTGATTACCGGTGAGCCCATGGATATTTCGGCGCTCACGCGATTCGGGGCCTAGCGGAGATTGTTATGAGCCAAACTATTACCATCGATCCCGTCACCCGCCTTGAAGGTCACGGCAAGATCACCATCCAGCTCGACGGCCAGGGCGAAGTGGAGAGCGCGCATTTTCACGTGACCCAGGTGCGCGGATTCGAGCGCTTCAGCGAGGGGCGGCCGTTTTACGAGATGCCCGGCCTGATGGCGCGCATCTGCGGCATCTGCCCGGTGTCGCACCTGATTGCCTCGGCCAAAGCCTGCGAGGCCATCATGTCGGTGCGCATTCCACACACCGCCGCGCAACTGCGCCGCATGTTGAACCTGGCGCAGATGGTTCAGTCGCACGCGCTGAGCTTTTTCTATCTGGCGTCGCCCGATCTGCTGCTGGGCATGGAAGCCGATCCCGCAGTGCGCAACGTGCTCGGCGTGGCCGCGGCCAAACCGGAGATGGCGCGCGCGGGGATTGCGCTGCGGCGATTCGGCCAGCATATCATCGAGCTGCTCGGGGACAAGCGCATTCATCCCGGGTGGGTAGTGCCAGGCGGCGTCACCGAACCGCTTGCTGCCGCCAAGCGCGATGAAATCCTGGCCATGCTACCGGAGGCTTACGCAAACGTTGGTCTCGCCCTGAATGTGTACAAACAGATCACGGACGAGTTTCGGGATGAGATCGAAGTTTTCGCCAACTTCCCTTCCCCATATTTGAGCCTGATCAACGAGGATGAATCCATCGAGTTCACCGATGGCGCGCTGCGGCTGATCGATGCCGAAGGAAACACAATTGAAGATGGCATGACGGCGGCGCGCTTTGCCGAGGTCATTGGCGAGGCGGTCGAGCCATACAGCTACACCAAGTTTCCGTACTACAAGCCGCTCGGCTATCCGGAGGGCTGTTATCGCGTGGGGCCGCTGGCGCGGCTCAACATCGCCAAGACCATGGGCACGCCGAAGGCCGACGTGGAGCTCGCGGAATTCAAGCAAGTGGCTCCTGGGCCGGTAGCCAGCTCGTTTCACTATCATCATGCGCGGCTGGTGGAAATTTTCTATGGGATTGAAAAGATCGAGGAAATCCTCGCCGATCCTAAAATTCTCGATAAGCATGTGCGCGCCACGGCGGGCGTCAATCGACTGGAGGGTGCGGGCCAGGCCGAGGCGCCGCGCGGGGTGCTGCACCATCACTACAAGGTGGACGAAAACGGCAAGATGCTGTGGGCCAATCTGGTCATCGCTACCGGCCAGAACAACAACGCCATGAATCGCGGCGTGCTGCAGGCCGCCAAACACTACGTGAAGGACGGCAAATTTACTGAGGGCATTTTGAATCGCGTAGAGGCGGTGGTGCGCACCTTCGATCCGTGTCTGAGCTGCTCCACGCACGCCTTCGGACAAATGCCGTTAGCGCTAGAACTGGTTTCGGCGGCGGGCGAGGTTCAAGACCGGATAAGGCGGGACTGACTTCCCTCTTCCAACACGACGGCTTACCTGTGCGGGGCGCTTGGATTATCCTTGGATGATCAAGGCGCTGCAGACGTGGGGCCGGTGTGCCCGCATACGAAAAGACGCGGCCTAATGCGCCAATTTTGACTTGTTTTTTACTTTTTTACCGCAACAGCGACTTATCGTTGTTCCACCGGCCCGCAGGCCGGCAGCAGATTCACGTTTGCAGTTAACGCTGCCGATTGTCCCAAAGAGGTGAAGCATGACCGCGCCTGTCCTTCCCGAACTTGACTCCGAAGGTTCCTCCAAAAGCCAAAGAACGGCCGCGGGCGTCGATGCCCTAGCGCACTCCTTCCTTGACAACCTTTTCTTTGTGCAAGGCAGGTCGCGCGAGCGGGCCACCATGAACGACGTTTATCTGGCCCTGGCGCACACGGTTCGCGATCGCCTGGTGGAGCGCTGGATCCAGACGGTGCTCAACTACAGGGCGCAGGACGTGCGAGTGGTCTGCTATCTCTCGGCGGAATTCCTGACCGGGCCGCACCTGGCCAACAATCTCATCAACCTGGGCATGTACGACCAGGCCGAAGAAGCCATGCGTAAACTGGGCCTGGACCTCGAGACCCTCATCGAACAGGAAGCGGAACCAGGGCTCGGCAATGGCGGATTGGGGCGTTTGGCCGCGTGCTTCATGGACTCTCTGGCTACCCTCGACATTCCTGCCATCGGCTATGGCATTCGCTACGAGTACGGCATCTTTGACCAGGAAATTCGCGACGGATGGCAGGTGGAAACCACCGACAAGTGGTTGCGACTTGGCAATCCGTGGGCGCTGGAGCGGCCCGAGGACGCCTTCGAAGTGAAATTCGGCGGCCATACCGAGTCCTATACCGATGCCAATGGCCAGTTCCGGGTGCGCTGGGTTCCAGGAAAGCTAGTGCGCGGCGTCCCCAACGACACTCCGATCCTCGGCTACCACACCAACACCGCCAATACCATGCGCTTGTGGTCCGCGCAGGCCGTGGAATCATTCAACTTTGAGAGCTTCAACACGGGAAACTTCTTCGGAGCGGTTGCGGATAAAGTCGAGTCGGAAAACATCTCCAAGATCCTTTATCCCAACGACGAGGAGATCCAGGGCAAGACGCTGCGTCTTGAGCAGCAGTTTTTCTTCGTCTCCTGTTCCTTGCAACATATTCTCAAAATTCAAAAGAACGCAGACCGCGCCCTGTCTGACCTGCATCGCAACTTCACCATCCAGATGAACGACACGCATCCAGCTATCGCCGTTGCCGAGATGATGCGCCTGCTGGTGGATGAGAATGCCATGGAGTGGGAGGCCGCCTGGAACGTCACCACCCACTCGCTTTCCTACACCAATCACACCCTGATGCCGGAGGCGTTGGAAAAATGGCCGATCTCGCTGTTTGCGAGCCTGCTTCCGCGCCACTTCGAGATCATTAAGGAAATCAACCGCCGCCACCTGGACGAAGTCCGTGCCAAGTTCCCGGGAGACGAAGACCGCGTCCGCCGGCTCTCCATCATCGACGAGGACGGTGGCCGCTACGTGCGCATGGCTCACCTTGCCGTAGTTGGCAGCCACGCCGTCAATGGCGTCGCGGCACTGCACACCGAGCTGCTCAAATCCAATGTCTTGCGCGATTTCTACGAGCTCACCCCGGAGAAGTTCAGCAACAAGACCAACGGCGTGACCCCGCGCCGGTGGATGGTTCTCGCCAATCCGCGCCTGGCCGGCCTGCTCAGCAGCCGCCTCGGCCACAGTTGGATTCACGACCTGGACAAGCTGCGCAGACTCGAGCACATGGTCGACGATCCGGAACTGGCCCGGCAGTGGCGCTCCATCAAGCACCACAATAAGCAGCGCCTGGCGGCCTACATCTATCGAACCCAGAGCATCACGGTCGATCCCGAGTCCATGTTCGACGTGCTGGTCAAGCGTTTGCATGAATACAAGCGGCAGCACTTGAAGGTGCTGCACATTCTCACCCTCTACAAGCGCATCCAGCACAACCCCGACCTGGTGATGCAGCCGCGCACCTTTATTTTTGGAGGCAAGGCTGCACCGGGGTATCGCATGGCCAAGCTCATCATCAAGCTCATCCATTCCGTGGCCGCGGTCATTCACGGCGACCCGCTGGTCCGCGACCGTATTCGGGTGGTGTTTTTGCCCAACTACAATGTCAAGCTGGGACATAGAGTCTACCCTGCGGCCGACCTTTCCGAACAGATCTCGCTGGCCGGCAAAGAAGCCTCCGGCACCGGCAACATGAAATTCGCAATGAACGGCGCGCTGACCATCGGCACTCTGGATGGCGCCAATATCGAGATCCGCGAAGAAGTGGGCGCGGAGAATTTCTTTCTTTTCGGTCTCACCGCGGAGGAAGTGGAACGGAAGAAGGCGGAAGGGTACCATCCGCGCGAATATTACGAGTCAAACCCCAAATTGCGCGAGATTCTCGACGCTGTAGCCAGCGGCGAATTCTCGCACGGCGACCGGGCGCTCTTCGATCCGCTGGTGCAGTCGCTGCTTTCGCAAGACGAGTACATGCTGTTCGCCGACTACCAGTCGTACATCGATTGCCAGGACAGCGTGGGCCTGGCATACCGGGACATCGACCACTGGACTCGCATGTCGATTCTCAACGTAGCGCGCATCGGCAAGTTCTCCTCCGACCGCGCCATCCGCGATTACTGCTCCGAAATCTGGAAGACGTGGCCGGTGAAGATCGAGGTGTAGTCGCGCAAGGGCAGAAGCGCGGACTCCGTTCTAAACTACGCTCATGCCTACGCCTCGCGTCCGCTGCCTGATTCTCGCCTGCGGCAACTCGCTGCGCGGCGACGACGGCGTGGGGCCGTGGCTTGCTGCATGGGCAGAAGAGCGATTCCGCGCCAACCCCGATGTTCGCGTGATTTTGCGCCAGCAGTGGACGCCGGAGCTGGCGGAAGAAATTGCTCACGCCGAATTCGCAATCTTCATCGATTCGTCGCTCGAGTCCGATCCCGGAGAAACCCTGGTTGTTCCTGTTGCGCCGGAGCCGCGTGGAGCGGCGCTGGCCACGCATCATCTGAGTGCCGGGGAACTTCTGGGATTGACCCAGGAGCTGTTTAATTTTCTGCCGCGAAACGCGCTTCTGCTTACGGTCGGCGCAGACTCCACGGAACTCAAGGAAGAATTGAGCGACGCCGTCAAAGCGGCGCTTCCGCAGGCATGTGCGGAGATTGAAAGGTTAGCTTTGCGCCGAGAAGCGAACTCAGGGCCGTGAATATCCCGTATCGCTACGGGTGCGGACGCCCGGGCGCAAGGACGGTTCAGACGATGGTGATGGCACCGACTTTCACGGCCAGAACCGCTCCAACAAGACGCATGCATCGACCACCGGTGCCGACGCACGGCTGTACAAGAAGAGCTACGGCAAGGAGTCAAAGTTGAGTTACCTGGGCCATGCGCTGGTGGAGCACCGCAACGGGTTGATTGTGGCGGCGATGGTGACGCACGCCGACGGCTACGCCGCGCTATCGATGCTTATGGACAAGCAGCAAGACCGCTCACGGCGCATCACGGTGGGCGCAGACAGGGCGTACGACACAGAAGATTTCGTGCGCACGGTGCGCGAATTGAATGTGACACCGCATGTAACCAAGAACGATAAGGGCCGCAGCAACCTGGGCCGCAGAACCACGCGACAGCCTGGCTATGCCAGTAAGTATCCACCGGCAGAGCCGGTGGCTTTACGGTTGCTGGCCCCTCAAAGGGGCCTTTTCGCAACCGTCCGAAGCAACAGCAAGAACAAATGCAAAAGCCTCGTACTGCTGTCTTCACTGCCGCAGCACAGACAATTCGAGGGAGAACATACTCCCGGAATTCTCAAAGTTCTACTGCCACCCCGGCAGAGCCG